>JAEUVR010000241.1 GCA_016786785.1 Chitinophagaceae bacterium | reverse complement strand
CCAGTGCGTAAATACAATATCCGGCTTTTCCTGTTCCAGCAGATCCTGTATCTTTTTATGCCATTCGTTATTCACCACCGTATCGCCGTCTACCTGGCCCGCAAATACCGGCTTTACCTTTAAGATGCGGCAGGCATTGATAGCTTCCTGTTTCCGAATAGCATGGGCTTCGGCATGGGATTTTCCTTCTATGCCGGCTTCCCCGGTAGTTAAATAGATGATCGTTACCTCATGCCCGGCTTTCGCCAACTTAGCCAGTGTGCCTCCGCAACCGCTTTCGGGATCATCCGGATGCCCGCCCACGCAAACGATCTTCTTCTTTGCCGCCTGCCGCTCCCCTGCCTGAACCAGGGAGGATAGGGTTAACAATCCAAGTCCTGAAGCCGCTGTTTTAACAAATTGACGACGATTATTCCCTTTCTTCATGAAAAATTGATTTAAACAAACGCTACAAGATAACTGAATTTATGCTAACTCAATGCCCCCGTATTTTAAGATTGGGCCGGATATCCATTGCCGGAGATCGCCCGGCAAATCCTTATAGCCGGCCAACCGACCGCCGGCAAACCGGCCTTGAAACAGATGCTTTCCGATAGTCATTATTTCGTACTTTTGCAGGCCGAATAATAAACAACCTATTTAAAATGAGCGTTATGGAAAAACAGAAACCGTAATTCATCCCAACCGGGTTGCTAATGCTAAAGAATAACCGAATTTGAAAATTTAACCGCACATCGACATAAATAAAAAAAATATCTTGGAAACTATTGCTCCTTCCCAGGCCTCCATTTTTGTGATATTCGGAGGAACCGGCGATCTTAACCGGCGAAAATTGGTTCCCGCGCTATACAATTTGTTTTTAGACGACTGTATGCCCTCAAAGTTTTCTATTATCGGAACAGGAAGATCGACCCTTTCCGACGAGGAGTTCAGGCAAAAATTATTAGATGGCATAAATAAATTTTCGCGGAGCGGAAAAGCGGATCCGGAAAAATGGAAAACATTTTCCAGCAATATTTTTTACCAGGTATCGCATGTCAGCGATACGGAAGCTTATAAAGAATTTGGAAAAAGGATCCAGCGGCACGAAAAAGAATGGAATCAAAAAGCCTGCGTGATCTATTATATGGCCGTGTCGCCTAATTTTTTCCCGGTCATCGCGGAGAATATCGCCAAAAGCGGGCTCGCCAACGATCCGGAACACTGCCGCATCGTAGTGGAAAAACCTTTCGGGAACGACCTCGAATCTTCCAAATCGCTCAATAAACTGTTGACGGGCATATTCACCGAAGAACAGATCTACCGGATAGATCATTACCTCGGAAAAGAAACCGTTCAGAACATCATGGCCTTCCGGTTCGCCAATTCCTTATTCGAACCTTTGTGGAACCGCAACTATATTGAACATGTGCAGATATCCGTTACAGAACAGTTGGGCGTGGAGTCGCGGGGAGATTACTACGATAACGCCGGCGCGTTAAGGGATATGGTGCAGAATCATATCCTGCAATTGCTCTGCCTGATCGCTATGGAACCGCCCGGAAGTTTCAGCGCCGATGAAGTGCGTAGCCGGAAGGTGGACGTGCTCAGGGCCATGCGCAAATTTACGCCCGAAGACATCCGGCATTCCGCCGTAAGGGGGCAATACGCGAAGGGATGGATCGAAGGAGAGGAAGTGGTAGGATACAGGCAGGAAGACAAGGTTGATCCGAAATCCAACACGGAAACCTTTGCGGCGATTAAATTTTTTGTTGACAACTGGCGCTGGCAGGGCGTGCCTTTTTATCTCCGGACCGGGAAAAGGCTGCACCAGTCTTCTTCCATTGTAACCATACAGTTCCGCGATGTGCCTCATTATATATTTCCTCCTGAGGCCATTGAGAGCTGGCAACAGAACAGGCTGATCATTAGCATCCAGCCCGAAATGAGCATTCGTATGCAGGTGCAGGCTAAAAAACCGGGACTCGACATGCTGCTGAATACGGTAGAGATGGTGTTCGACTATAAATCGTCCTATACCAGCTATACGCCCGAAGCATATGAAACCCTGCTGCTGGATACCATGATCGGCGATCAAACGCTGTTCATGAGAGGCGACCAGGTAGAAGCCGCATGGGAACTGCTAATGCCCATACTGACTACCTGGGCAAATAAAAAAAGCATGAGCTTTCCCAATTATTCGGCAGACTCATGGGGGCCGGAGCTTGCCGAAGCGCTGATCGCCAAAGACGGTTTTCATTGGTTCGCCTTACCCTTAAACGGGAAAAAATAACGAGGTGGTTGTATAGCTCGTTTAGCGGCATTAGCATTCGGAAAAACCTATAACCAGGCCATATAACCCTGCATTGCCGCTCATTTTACTTCATAGAAAAAACCAAAAGCATGGCTATCCATATTTTTTCCTCCGGCGACGAAGCTATCCAGGCGCTTGCCCGGTTTTTTATAGAGACTGCCAAAAATGCTATCGCGGAAAGAGGCGTATTCAACGTGTCGTTGTCAGGAGGCAGCTCGCCTAAAAAATTATATGAACTGCTGGCGGCGGAATATGGGACAGCTATCGACTGGAACAAGTCCTATTTTTTCTTTGGCGACGAACGATATGTTCCGGCCGATCATGCCGACTACAATGCGCTGATGGCTAAAAAAGCGCTTTTCGATCCGCTCCATATCCCTGCCGCGCAGGTATTCGCCGTAAATACTACCTTGGAGCCTGCATCGGCGGCTTCGGCCTATGCGGAAGCCATGGCTGCTCATTTTAAAACAACTCCTATCCGTTTCGATCTTACCCTGCTGGGATTGGGGGATGATGCGCATACCGCTTCCCTGTTCCCGCATACGCCTGTATTAAAAGAAAAAGAAGCTACCGTTAAGCCGGTTTTTCTTACCGATAAAAATGTATACCGCATCACCATGACCGCTCCGCTGATCAACCAGTCGCGCCAGATCGCCTTCCTGGCCTTCGGCCCCTCCAAAGCGGCGGCAGTGAGCCATGTATTAAAAGGAGAAAAAAATATTGAACATTATCCTGCGCAGCTTATCGAGCCGGCGCAGGGAACAGC
>JAEUVR010000227.1 GCA_016786785.1 Chitinophagaceae bacterium | reverse complement strand
GTATTTTATTTTAACGCCTATTGGTTAATACCGCGGCTCTTTAATGTAAAACGATACCGGCTTTATGCCGTTTCAATAATACTGATCTTATGTGCGGGCGCCGTATTCAATGTTAATGTTGTAAAGCGTAAATATTTTTTCCAGGGGCCGCCCGATCAAATGGCGCGAATCCGGATGAAGGAAGCCTTTCCCTTGCGCGACTCCAGTCAGGCTTTTCATTTGCGTCCGCCTTTTTTTCCAACGCTTTTCCCCCTGCTGTTTACCATCGCTGCGAGTATCGCATACCGGTTTTTCCTCGACAGGCTGAGATTCGAAAGGGTTCAACAGCAAAGACAAACGGAACACCTGAAATCCGAACTTAGTTTCCTGCGTTCGCAGATCAGCCCTCATTTTATTTTTAATATCCTGAATAGCGCCGTCGCTCAGGCGCGAACGCAGCCTTCGCAGGTAGAATCCACGCTGCTTAAGTTGTCCGGGCTCATGCGATATATGCTTTATGATACCGACGATACCAAGGTGATGGTGAAACAGGAACTCGAATACTTAGAGAGTTATGTTGAATTACAAAGATTGCGCTTTGGAGACGCGGTACAGATCGATTTTTCCCGGACCGCGTCTCTTTTCGGATATGCCATCGAGCCTATGTTGCTGATTCCCTTTGTGGAGAACGCGTTCAAGCATGGCCTTGGCAAGGTCGACAAGCCGCAGATCTTCATCAGTGTAGGCGAAAGCAATGGCTGGCTTACGCTTCAGGTGAAAAACAAGTACGACCCTGAAAGGAGAAGCGCGCCGGATAAATATTCGGGTATTGGTTTGACCAATGTTAAAAAACGACTGTCTATTCTTTACGGTTCGTCCTATCAGCTGTCTGTGAATGCTACCGGCGACTGGTATGAGACTACCTTAAAACTTCCGTTAAGATGATGCGCTGTATAATTGTAGATGATGAGAAACTGGCCGCTAACCTGATGGAAAGTAATGTATCGCGCGTTCCATTCCTCCGGTTAGTAGGAAAATTCAGCAATGCTTATGACGCCATCAGCTTTTTGCAGCAAAGCCCTGTCGACCTTATTTTCCTCGATATAGAAATGCCGGGGTTGACGGGACTTGAAATGCTTTCGAGCATGAATACGCATTTGCAAGTGGTGATCGTCAGCGCTTATCAGCAATATGCTTTGGCCGGGTTTGATCTTGATGTAACCGATTATTTACTGAAGCCTGTGTCTTTCGAGCGGTTTTTCAAAGCCTGCCTAAAATGCCGGCAACATTTTAATATCTCTCCGTACATGCGCTCGCCTGCGCCTGAACAGCATTGCTTTTTTGTAAACGTGGATTATGCGCAGGTGAAGATCAATAAAAAGGATATCATATATATCGAGGCTATGCGCGATTATGTCAAGATCCTGGTAAAAAATGAAAAGCCTGTGGTTACGAGAATGAGCCTTAAGTCTGTTGAGGCAAAGCTTGATCCCCTGGAATTCCTCAGAATACATAAATCTTTTATTGTGAATACAGCGATGATCGCGAGTATTCGTAAAGGCATCGTAGCGCTTGATGGATACGAGCTGCCGCTGAGCGAGAACTACCGCGATGCCGTTGTGCGCAGGCTTGGTATTTCGGGTTAGGCTTTTATCGGCGAAATTGCCCGGTTCATCGACTATTACATTTCCTTAACAGGCAACTGGATTTAATTTGAGGAAAGCTTCGGAAATGTCCCGGTTTCTTATTCTTATTTTCTTGCTCCTGTTGTCGGTATTTTCAAATGCCCAGGATATACAGCGTTGCGCTGCTGTCGAGCGCCTTCAGCATAAATTCAATGCCGATAAGAACCTGCGGCAACGATTCGAGGAACGTCGTTCGGCATTTAATACAACCATCGCGTCCGGTTATTTTAAGCATCGCGAAAATGCCGCGCGGATCGAGGGAGAGATTTATCATATCCCTGTTGTTGTGCATATTGTGCTTGCTGATCCTTCCAGCGTTTCGGATGAAGCCGTATTGTCGCAGCTTGACGCGTTAAATAAAGCTTTCTCCGCCGCTCCTCCCGATACTGCCGGGATACCCGATTATTTTAAAGCGATTGCGGGGAAATCGGTTATCCAGTTTTGTCTCGCCCAGCAAACGCCTGAAGGATTGCCTACTACCGGGATTCATCGCGTCATCGCGGGTCGTACCGGGTTTTCGGCAAATAACGAAGGCGTAAAACACCGTTCATTGGGAGGCGCGGATAGCTGGAACACGAGTAAATACATGAATATCTGGATAACCGAACTCAGCGGGGGCATACTGGGATATTCAAGTTTTCCTGACGATGGTTCGCCGGATGAGCAGGGAGTGGTCATCGACTACAGAACGCTGCCGGGAGGAGCATATAAACGATATAACAATGGAAAAACCCTGGTGCATGAAAGCGGGCATTTTTTTAATTTATATCATATCTGGGGCGATGATAACGGCTCCTGCTCCGGAACGGATTATGTCGATGATACTCCTCCCCAGGCCAATTCAACGACGACCTGCGCGACAGGGAAAAAATTTGATCAATGCACGCCATCGGGCGACGGCATTATGTATCAGAATTATATGGATTATACGGAAGACGAGTGCCTGATAATATTTACTGCCGGGCAGATACTGCGCATGGAAGCCGCCGCAACAACCTATTTTTCTAGCTTGCTATCTTCTGAGGTTTGCCGGCAGGTAAACCTTCCCAAAACAGATCTGAAGGTTGTAAGCATTGAAAATCCCGGGCAAAGGATCTGCGCTCCTGGTTTCAATGGTCTTGTGACTATTCAGAACATGGGCGTTGATACCATAAGATCAGCTATCGTCAGCCTCATACTGAGCAACGGCGATTCTGTTTCTGTTTCCTGGAAAGGAGCGCTTGCTTATAAAGCCGCCGCCATCGTTGAATTACCTTTATTGAGCGTTCCGGAAGGCAAATGGACGATCTCATGCATGGCGTCCCGCCCCAACAATAGCAATGATGAAAATCCTGCAAATGACGCGGTATCGGCGCCGTTACAATATTATTCCGCCCTGAATGCATTGTCTGATGGTTTTGAGGGAAATGATTTTCCCGCGCCAGGCTGGGATATTCCCGGCGCGACAGCCGACGCGGGATGGATAAGGGCGGCGGGCATAGCCGCCGACGGAAGCGCTTCGGCGGCATTTGAAAACAACGCCTCTGCGCCGGCGAGCGCTCTGTTACGTCTACGCGAAATAAATCTTCGGGAGATTGATTCTGCATGGCTTTCTTTTGCATTCACGGGCATCGCGGATACGTTGGAAATTCTTGTCAGCCTGGATTGCGGCGAAACGTATACTTCTGTTTATAACAGCATTGGACAAACGCAAACGATACAAAAAGCGTCAGAGGGAGCGTTTGGATGGATAAGGGACTCTGTCAATATCTCTAATTATATAAACAAGGGTAATGTTTTATTCGCTTTCAGGAGACATTTATCCGGAGTATCAACAGCTTATCTCGATGATATAAATATCCGGAAAGTGATCGTGAACCCCAATTTAAAGTCGGCAGGATTTATGGTTACGCCAAACCCTGTATCTTCTACGTTGATGGTTCAGTTCTATCCCGAACCGACGGCCTTGAAGCGCATTGTCATTTATTCGATGAGCGGACAGGTAGTAAGGGAGATGGCAATATCGCGTCAGTCATCGTTTTACCTGGTAGATGTTTCCGCGCTTCGCGCCGGCGTCTATGTCATTGCAGCTGTTTTTAACGATAGCCGTCAGCAAAAGAAATTTGTCCGGCGATAAGGATAAAGTTGTGTTGCGGCGCATGTTGACAGGCGGTTATCTCCGCCTTATTTTTCAAAGCCTTCCGTCATATGCGCCAATGCGGGCCGTTATCCGGCGCATGTGTAGCAGAACCGGGCTATGATCATGCGTCCGGTATCTCCGGCTCTACCAGCCTGGTCAGTTTGTCGAGCGAATCCTGCCAACCCAGGTAGCACATTTCCACAGGTATAACGGCAGGGATCCCTTCCTGCGTAATCTTTATTTCTGCGCCGGCAATGGTTTTCCGTAGCCATACGGTAGTGATCATCTCCCCCGGCAGGTTGGGGTCGTCGAACTGATCGGTATATTTTAAAAACTCATTGGGTTTGATTTCTAAATATTTTCCGCCGAATGAATGGCTGTTCCCGGTTGAGAAGTTCTGGAATGACATCTTATATGCGCCGCCTGGTTTTACATCTATCTGGTGG
>JAEUVR010000216.1 GCA_016786785.1 Chitinophagaceae bacterium | reverse complement strand
GTTCAACACCTGGTAACGGCAAAGATCGATCGGGTGATCGCTGGTAAGCTTATCATAAACAAAGCTGGAGGTTTTGCCATGCTTGGTAGCCAGGTATCCGCCGTTATTGGTAGGTATCTTTTGTTTGATGATATCGGCCTGGAGCGTAACGCCCAGGTGATTGGCCTGTCCGGTAAGGTCGGCAGAAGTATGATAATCCACTCCATCCACCTTGAACCCGTTATTCCGGGTATAGCACCATAGGATGGTAGCCATTCCCAGTTCATGCGCCAGTTCAAAAGCTTCGGCAACTTCTTTCAATTGCCTGGCGCTTTGTTCGGAACCCCAGTAGATGGTGGCGCCTACTGCTACGGCGCCCATATTCCAGGCGCTTTTAACCGTGCCGAACATGGTCTGGTCGTAACGGTT
Source organism: Chitinophagaceae bacterium (assembly GCA_016786785.1). Taxonomy (GTDB): domain Bacteria; phylum Bacteroidota; class Bacteroidia; order Chitinophagales; family Chitinophagaceae; genus Flavitalea. The sequence goes on along the minus strand of JAEUVR010000216.1, from coordinate 11,139 downwards.
TGGCAGGCTTAAAAATTCGTTATGGTTGATCTTGACGACATAAGGAATGCGGTGGGCGTATTTGCGGCTGGTAATGCCCAGTACGCCATAAGTAGAGGCTACGGCATTACATCCTGCTTCAATGGCAAGCTTAACGATGTTTTCAGGATCGAAATAAATGGGATTGGGACCGAATGCAGAGCCTGCGCTGTGCTCAATGCCCTGGTCGACGGGGAAGATCGAAATATACCCGGTATTGGCCAGGCGCCCGTTTCCGATAAGGGTTTGTAAGCTGCGCAACACCTGGTTGCTCCTATTGGAGTTTACCCATACTTCTTCCACATGCGTGGGCGAGGGGAGGGTCAGGGTAGACTTATCGATTGTTTTGCTGGTATGTTCTAAAAGATACGAGGCCTGGTTGCCCAGAATGTCAATTGTGTTTTTTGCCATTATATGCGGTTTAATGATGTGTAAGCGCTATCGGATAACGCAAATAAGGCGCAAAGATAACTGGAAAATTCAAATGCCGCAATGCCGGGGGAGTAGTTCTTAATCCTGGAATTTTCCCAGCGATTTCTGGATCAGCTTAAAATGTTTCCTCAGGTTTTGTTTCAGGTGGAGTTTTACGATCTGCCCCATCGACCGGCATTTATTAAAAGCCTGGGTATGGAAGTATTCGCCGAGCTCTTCCTTCAGCTGTTTTACCTTTTCGGGCTTGGAGATGACATCCCGGCTCATGATCGATAAAAGATCCATGATGCGGTATCTTGCCGAAGCCATCCTGAAAGCCATCATGGTTCTTTCTTCCGCCTGGTATTGTTCTATTGATTCTTTGTTGAGGTATTTGCGGGAGAGCTCCACCAGCCGGATATTTTCCTTAAAAAACTGGGGGAGATAGAGGTTTTTTTTGCCCTCATAGGATTGCTGATCGAAATCTATTGCGCGTATACGGTACTGGTAGTCCTCTATGTCGGGCGTTACGTCCACCACGAAATTATAAGAGCGCATATCGCCCAGGAGCCTGACGAAAGAGCGTTCATTAAACTTCACAAACTCTTTGGCAAAACGGATGAGGTTGGTGGAAGGATCGTTCAACTGATTTTTAATGAACAGGTCGCCCGGAATGCCGGGAATATGTTCTTCCACCAGCGTATCCACATCGGTTAAAAAGGTGATGCGGTTGGGCGAAAGGATATGTTCCAGCTCAAGGCCGTAAATACGGGAGGCGTCCGCCTGCTTTATATAGTAGTAGTCGTAGTTGTCGTTGAATTTATTGACGATGCGGATGCGGAAGGGATTGGAGTTGCCGAAAGTGCAATAGTCGATCCGCGCCACTTCGAGGTGATTAACAAAGCTGAGATCGCCTTCTGTTTTGAGGATAGCATATATTTTTATGAGGCCATCGCGAATAAATTCCCACTCTTTGATATCATAGATCACTTTTTCCCAGAGCGTGTCTTTCCCGTTTTTATCTATTACGGGAACGCTGTAAATAAAACGAAGCAGGTCGCGGTAGGAAACGGGGAGTTTGATCTCTCTTCCATGCACTTTCAGGTAGGCGCCCAGTTCATTGTTTACGCGGAATATTTGTTTTTTCCTGGAAGGTTTGTCTTGTCTTTTGTTTGTCATGGTTGCCATTGTTCTTTATCCATCAGGTATCCCAGTCTTTTAAAGTATGCGGCGGCCTGGATGAGCCGGCTCCCATACCAGCTGAACATCTCTCCGTCGACCAGCAGAAATATTGTTTGTTGTTCCTTTCCCGGGGCGTGTTGCGCAATGGCTTTTTTTAATTCAGCAATATGTTTTTCTTTGAAAGGGTAGGGCTCGGATGAGAGTAACAGCGCTTCGCAGGAAGCGTCTGCTAATTGCGCGGGCGATACAACGGGATACCTTGACAGATCGGCAAAAACATTTGTCCATCCGCAGTTTTCCATCATGTTGTGAATAAAAGTATCGCCGCCCGCCGCCATATACGGATTGCGCCATATTAGATAAGCGGCCCTGAGCGGAACCTGGCGCCGGGCTCCCTGCAGTTCGTTAAAATTTTCCTGTATGGTCTTTATTATACCGGAGGCTTTTTCAGCGGTTCCCGTTAAGATCCCCAGGGTGAGGATCATATCCAGCGCGCCGCTCATGTCCCTGATATCGCTGACCCAGACCGGATAATGCCGGCTAAGCCATAAGATCTGGTCGGGGTCGTTCTCTTCTTTATTGGCGATGATCAGGTCGGGCTGCAGCTCCTGGATGAGCTCGGTATTGATCGTCTTGGTTCCGCCCACCCTGGTTTTATAGCTGAACCATTCCTCAGGCCGTATGCAGAATTTGGTGATCCCGACAACGCGTTGGTCCAGTCCCAGGTGATACAATAACTCGGTCTGGGAAGGCACCAGCGAAATGATCCTTTGCGGAAAAAGCGCAGGTGAAAAAGCGTTGAAGGGAAACAGTTTTCTTTTCCCGTTCTGTTCCTGAAAAAGAAGCATGCGACGAATTTAATACAATGTAGGAGAATATGCGCAGGACAGGCGCAACTCCGTTTTCGGCGCGGTCCGGTCAAAGAAGCAGGAGAACGGCCATAACCGGGCGCTACCGTCAGGAAGGTAGCGCCGGCAACGGCGACAGGCAAGCTAAGCATAGCTCATCGGTTTGTCCGATGCATTCCGCTGAAATACCAGATAGGGTTTATACTTTTTGGCCATTTTGAACGACCGGTTCATTGATGCGTTATGCCGTAATATCGTATGGAGTTATACAGATAGGGTTCAGCAACGTACTGTGGTTGCTTGCGGAGAATCCATATTCAACAAAACTTACGGAAGGGTAAGCGGGAAGCAGGTAGTTTTCTGTGCCAAAGGTTAATAACAAAAACGGCTAGGAGATACAGAGACAATTACAGTCGGAAAATAATACATCCGCCCGCAAAAAATATCCTCTGTTGTTCCTCCTGCTAAATAGTATTTAGCAGGAGGGTTTGGAGGCAATAACACGGTTCCCAATAGCAATTGGATAAAAATTTTCGGTTTTGTTCAAGGGATACGAAAGATTTTTTAAGGACGCACGATGGACGGTCTTCAAGAATACTGCCAGGGATTACTGGCTGGACTTTGGTTTTTCATGGAGAGAATGGCAAGCCATTCTTTTAATAATCTAATCAGCCTATATATTTCAATCAGAGCGAAAACAAAAAGTGAAGTTGATTGATATTGGACTTTTAGAATTTCTTGGATATTGGACGGTTTCGAGTTTTTCGGATCAGATCTTGGATTAGATTGATGTTATATCAACCAACTTCGAGAACAAAAATATATCCACATTTGAATGTGGACAAGAGCATAAATGCCCTTTTTAACGGATACAGTAAATACGTTTGGAATAGTAGTATACGCATTCGAGTGATGCGTTATATACGTTTACGTATGTGGTATAATTACTATTTGTGCTGAAAAAGAAGGATAAATAGCTGTTTTAGGCCTGATAAAACAAACAGCACGCCCATAAAGGGCGGCGAAGATAGGAGTTTTCCACAAGTAATTCAGAATTTTATTCACAGATGTTTTGATCAGTTCTGCGAACAATTCGTTAAAAATTTAATTCGTCTGAATACGGTTCACCGTCTTGCTTATACGCGATCGACCAGTTTAAATCCTGCATTCCAATATGATCCTTATGCGTTATCCAGGGTATTGCCCAAAAATGGGGAATTGCTAAAGAAACCGGAAGTAAATAATATCCATTCTCCTGCGCTCAGCTTATTCTTCCCCGCCGCCGCGCGCCGGTCAGTTGGCCAGCGCCTGGATAATATCATACTTGGTAACAATATGATAGTTGCCCGCTTCATCCCTGCCCAGCACAGCGCCGTTTTCCTTGCTGATCAATGCGCTGAGCCTGTCTAATGGCGTATCGAGAGATACGACCGGGTAAGCGGGTTCAAGAATGTCTCTGACGGCTTTGTTTTTTATCTCCTGCCCGTCTTTCATCATTTTAGCAAACAGCCCGCTCTCGCTGACAGAACCGATGAACTGCTCCTTATCTGTTACCGGAATATTTTCAATATGGTATTTTTGCATCAGCTCGATCGCTTCCGCAGCCGTATGCGTCGCCGGAACGGCAATCAACGCTTTCGATCCGCGACCGCTAATAATATCCCCGAATGTTTTTATGTCGAGGAAACCTCTTTCCATCATCCATTGGTCGTTATATATTTTGCCTACGTAACGGCTGCCATGGTCGTGAAGGATAACCACGGCAAGATCTCCCTTCTTTAATTTGTGTTTTAACTGGAACAGCCCCTGCAACGCCGTGCCCGCGCTGTATCCACAGAATAACCCCTCTTCTTTTGCCAGTCGCCGGCTCATCAGAGCGGCTTGTTTGTCGGATACCTGTTCAAATTCGTCTATGTATTGCATTTCATAGTTCAGCGGAACAAAATCTTCTCCTATGCCCTCTGTAACATAAGGGCGCACTTCCTTCATATCGATCTCGCCTGTACGAAAATACTTAGTGAGCAGGGATCCCTGGGGATCTATGGCCCATACCTGTATGGCCGGATTTTTTTCTTTTAGGAATTTTGCCGTTCCCGTGACGGTTCCTCCTGTGCCGGTAGCTACGACCAGGTGGGTGATCTTTCCATCGGTTTGTTCCCAGAGTTCGGGCCCGGTAGTCTCGTAATGAGCGAGCCGGTTGGCCAGGTTGTCGTATTGATTAATATAAAAAGAGTTGGGAATTTCTTTTGCGAGCCTTCTTGCCACAGAATAATAGGAGCGCGGATCCGCGGGCTCCACATTGGTAGGGCACACGATCACTTCCGCGCCAAGCGCTTTCAGGATATCGATCTTTTCTTTCGACTGCTTATCGGTGGTGGTGAAAATACAGGAATAGCCTCGCACGATAGCCGTTAAAGCCAGTCCCATTCCCGTATTGCCGGAAGTGCCTTCTATAATGGTCCCCCCGCGTTTTAGTTTGCCTTCCTGCTCGGCAACCTCGATCATTTTAACGGCCATCCTGTCTTTCGCGGAATTCCCCGGGTTAAAATATTCCACCTTGGCGGCAACGGCGCAGGGAAGGTTCCTGGCGATCTTATTTAATCTGATCAGCGGGGTATTTCCGATGGTCTCCAGTATATTATTCTTAATGTCCATTTTATGAGGATTGATAAGTTTGTAAAGATAAGTCTTCTGTTTGATCGTCGCCGTTCGCAGCGCAGGCGACGATGCATTGCGTCGCCATGCTTGCCCGGCGGAATGCGGCGAAAGGCGACGTAAAAAGCGTAAGAATATTTACCAGGTTTGTTCGCGGGATTATGCAATATAATCCTGCAGGCATATCCTATGCCCGTTATTCTTCGTCCTTCCGGAACTATACAAAGCAACCGGGCTGCCTGCAGGTATTACGCTATGCCCGATATTCTTCCTCCTTCCGGCGCTATATAAAGCAACCGGGTTGCTTGCAGGTATTACCTCGCGCCCTATATTCTTCCCAGGCTAAAAGAAAAATTTTTTGCAAAATATTTCTTCATTTAATCTTCTGTAAATTCGCGCTCCTTTGAAAACAGGAACCAACAATGGAAAATAAGTATATACAAAAGATTGCCGATGCGCTGCAATTAAGGATCAGGCAGGTGGAAAACGTATCGCAACTGCACGAGGAAAGCGCTACGATCCCTTTTATGGCCCGTTATCGTAAAGAAGCCACGGGCAATATGGACGAGGTGCAGATCGCGGAAGTCGTGGAAAAGATAAAATATTTTAATGAGCTGGATAAGAGAAAGGAGACCATTCTTAAGACCATAGAAGGGCTCGGCAAACTGACTCCGGAGCTAAAATCGCGCATTGAAAACTCATTTGAGGCGACGGAGCTTGAAGATATTTACCTGCCGTATAAACCAAAAAGAAAAACCCGCGCCGCCGCCGCTATCGAAAAAGGGCTGGAACCCCTTGCCCGTATCATTTTTGAACAGCAGGAAACAGGCGTCGAGGCGTTGGCGAAAAACTATGTCAATGTTTCCCCGGCGGCTGAGGGCGCTGAAGCGGCGGCCAAGGAAGACGCGCTGCTGGTGCGGAATGTTGAGGAAGCATTGCAGGGCGCCCGCGATATTATTGCAGAATGGATAGCCGAAAATGAACAAGCCAGGAATGCGGTCAGGCATTTGTTTACCAGGGAAGCCCTGGTCAGCTCAAAGGTGCTAAAAGCAAAAAAAGACGCGGAGGAAGCGCAGAAGTATAAGGATTATTTTGAGTTCAGCGAACCGCTGGCGCAATGTCCTTCTCATCGTATGCTGGCCATCCGGCGGGGAGAAAAAGAAGGTTTTCTTGCTATGGATATATCGATTGAACAGGAAGGCGCGCAGGAATCCTTAAAAAAAATATTTATCAAAACAGGCGCTGATCCGTTTTCTGCGGGTCAAATGCATATCGCTGTGGAAGACAGCTTTGAAAGGTTATTAAAACCTTCTATTGAAAATGAATTCCGGCTGATTGCCAAAACAAATGCCGACGAAGAAGCGATCAGGGTATTTGCCGAAAATCTCCGGCAACTATTGCTGGCGTCTCCATTGGGCGCCAAACGGATAATGGCCCTGGATCCGGGATTCCGGACGGGTTGTAAGGCGGTCTGCCTCGATGCGCAGGGCAATCTTCTGTACAATATCGCTATTTACCCGCATCCGCCCCAGATGGAAACGGCCGCTTCTGTTGCCGAATTAAAACGGATGGCGGACAAATACGAGATAGAAGCTATTGGCATTGGCAATGGAACGGCGGGCAGGGAAACGGAACAATTGATCCGCGGCATTGATTTCGGAAGGCATATCGGCATTTTTATGGTGAATGAAAGCGGCGCGTCTATTTATTCGGCTTCAGAAGTTGCCAGGGAAGAATTCCCCGATCAGGATGTTACGGTGCGCGGCGCCGTTAGTATAGGACGGAGACTGCTGGATCCCTTAAGCGAACTGGTAAAGATAGACGCCAAATCCATTGGCGTGGGGCAGTACCAGCACGATGTCAACCAGCATAAGTTAAAAGATGAATTGGACAGGGTGGTAGAAAGCTGCGTGAACCATGTGGGCGTGAACCTGAATACGGCAAGCCGGCATTTGTTGGGTTATGTATCCGGGCTGAGCGCTACGCTGGCAAAAAATATTGTCGAATACCGCCAGAAGAACGGGCCTTTTAAGACAAGAGAGGAAATAACAAAGGTCTCCCTGATGGGCCCCAAAAGTTTTGAGCAGTCTGCCGGGTTCCTGAGGATCCCCCAGGCCGGGAATCCGCTCGATAACAGCGCCGTGCATCCCGAAAGTTATTTTATCGTGCGCCAGATGGCGAAGGACCTGGATTGCGCAGTGGAAGAGCTGATGCGCGACGGCGAGTTGCGCAAAAAAGTGAACCCGAAAAATTATATCTCGGAGAAGGCGGGCGAATACACCATTGAAGATATCCTGAAGGAACTGGAAAAGCCCGGCCGCGATCCGCGCAGCCATGCGGAGGAGTTTCGTTTTGACGATACGCTGAAAACCATCGAAGACGTAAAACCGGGCATAACGGTTCCGGGCATTGTAACCAATATCACCAATTTCGGGGCCTTCGTGGACATCGGCGTAAAGCAGGATGGCCTGCTCCATATCTCACAGATGAGCAATACCTATATTGCCGATCCGAATCAGGCGGTAAAATTACACCAACAGGTGATGGTTACCGTTATAGAGGTGGATGCGGCGCGGAAAAGAATATCGTTGTCGATGAAAGCGCAGGCCTCAGCCGCTCAGGCGCCCAAAGTAAAGACGGCGGGCAGTCCGCAGCGGGTAAATAAAAAACCCGCGCCGGCAAATGATTTTCAATCCAAGCTGATGGAGCTGAAAAAGAAGTTCAAGGATTAAGCCATCGCCGCCCGCCGGCGGATAAAAAAGAGAACTATATCAAAAGATGCGCAGCGTCAATTGCTTTCCATGGCTTTGCGGAAGGTTTTGTCGTGCTGGTTGTTCACTTCATAGTATCCCTGCATGCCCCAGATCTGGCGGGCCATCCAGGCCTTGATCTTTTTATCCATATCCTGTCGGTCATGCGCCGAAAACGAGCCGAGCCGGATATGGTTCTCTTCGGCATAGCGCATCAAGGCAGACCAGGAGGTTTCGTCGACGTAGAAGTTTTTTGAAAAATCCGAAGCGTCTTTGAACTGATCAAAATAGGGTCTGCGCTGCAAATAATAGAGATAGATAAATTTTGCGAAATGCTGATTGGCGAACAGGGGGGCTGTATTTTCGGAGATGCCGGAACTGTCATAAGGCACGTATATATCGGGAGTGATGCCGCCGCCGCCATATACTTTTCTGCCTCCCTTGGTCATAAACACAACGCTGTCGCCCACCGGCGACTGATCGCCGTTCTCGTGTAATACCTCGCCGTTATGAAAACGTTCGAGTGCCTCGTTGTTATAGGCGTTCCTTCCGTTGGCGTATGATTTTTGTATACTTCTTCCTGTGGGCGTATAGTAGCGGGCGACGGTGAGGCGCAGCGCCGATCCTCCCGGCAGGGAATATTGTTCCTGCACCAGTCCCTTTCCGAATGTCCTTCTTCCGATAATAACCGCGCGGTCCCAGTCCTGCAAGGCGCCGGCCAGCACTTCGCTTGCGGACGCCGAACCTTCGTCGACCAGGATGGCCAGTTTCCCATTTTCAAATAACCCGGGTCTTTTACAACGGTATTCTACTTTCGGCAGTTTGCTGCCCTGCGTATATACGATCAGTTTATCATCGTCCAGGAACTCGTCGGCAATATCCACGGCTTCGCTCAGGATGCCGCCGCCATTATTCCGCAGGTCGAGGATGAGTTTTTTCATTCCCTGGCCCTGTAATTTTTCCATGGCTTGCATGCATTCCTCGTAACTGGTCCCCGAAAACTTATTCAGGTGAATAAACCCGGTGATGCTGTCCGCCATATAGGCTGCGTCAACGGAATGGAGCGGTATGGCGCTCCTTGCGATCTGGAACTCCTTTTGCTTTCCGTTTCGGAGCATGATAATATTGACCAGGCTTCCGCCTTTTCCCCTAAGCAGGTTTTTGATCTTTTCAGAATTGATCTTTTGGCCTGCGACAGAAGAATCTCCAACGGAAAGAAATTTATCGCCTGTCGAGATGCCCGCTTTATCGCTGGGGCCTCCCGGCAACACGTTGACTACATGAACCGTGTCTTTAATGATCTGGAATTCGACCCCGATACCTTCAAAATTGCCCTGGAGGTCTTCATTGACCTGCTGGAGATATTTGGCCGGGATAAAGATGGAATGAGGATCAAGATTATCAAGCATCGCCTTAATTGCGTCTTCTGCCAGCGTATCCATATCCAGCGAGTCGACATATTTCATGCGGATTAGATCGATGGTCTCCTGGACGGACGACCGGCGGGCAGCCTGGAAAAAACCCTGACCGGAAGGGATGTTTTCCCTTAACGTATAACCTGCCATCATGCCCAGCGCCAGTACTATTGCAAACAATAAGGGAAGCCATGCCTGTAGTTTTTTCATTGTGCCGCAATGTTATTGATCATCTTCAAAGTTGCCGCTAAGTTCTTAATAAATTTCCAATTGTGAACTTTACCTTCGCAGGGGTAGCGGCTCATTTTAAATTCTTGTCCCTGATCGTACAACAGGTCGGGATCGAAATGAAATCGCTGTCTTCGCAGAGGTAGCGGCGCCCGGCTCCGCCATGAGCAGCAGGATATTGAGTCAATGTCTTCGCGGGCTCGGGGATGCAAAGGACATAACTATTCAGAGGGATCAAAATCGGATCTATGGCATTTATCATAGCAGACTGCGGCTCAACAAAATCCGAATGGCGTATCGCCGCGCCCGGTAAAAAAGGGAAGACAAGATCGCTGTTTACGCAGGGGATGAGCCCCTATTTTTTAAATGCCGCGGAGATGGAAGCGATACTCAGGCGTGAATTGCTTCCCCAGCTAAAAAAGCAGGATATCCAATCGGTTTTTTTCTACGGGACCGGGTGCAAAAGTCCTGAAAATGCGAGGATGGTAAAAAAAGTGTTGCAGCGTGTTTTTGCCGGGGCGAGGGTAGAAGTCTCGTACGACCTGATGGGCGCTGCAAGAGGCCTTTGTTTAGACCAGAAAGGGATCGCCTGTATCCTGGGTACGGGAAGCAATTCCTGTTATTACGACGGTAGAAGAATAGTGCGTAACAGGCCCGGCCTCGGATATGTGCTGGGAGACGAGGGGAGCGGCGCTTACCTCGGTATAAGGGTGGCGCAACATTTTCTCTATGGTATTTTTGAAAAGGAAATAGCCGATAAATTCAGGGAAAAATACAGGATTGATGCCGCGGGTATACTGGAGAATGTTTATAAAAAACCCCTTCCCAATCGTTACCTGGCTGCTTTTAGTTTGTTCCTTTCGGAAAACAGGGGCCATTATATGATCGAGAACATCATCGAGGACGGGCTGAATGATTTTTTCTTTATGCATGTCGCCCGGTATCCGGAAAGCAATAAATATCCCGTTCATTTTGTGGGAGGGGTTGCTTATCATTTTCGCGATGTGGTAGAAAGACTTTGCGGGGAATATGGATTACAAAAAGGCTCGGTGATCCAACATCCTGTCGAAGGGCTGGTACGGTATCACCAAATGATGGAATGATGAGGCCATTAGCTACAGTATTGTATTTCATCAATCCTGTATTCGCGCCGTCGCCGGGAATTTTTCCTGATTGCTGTATTTTATCGATCCTGTAGCTGATCTCCGGATATTCCTGGGCCGGCAGGATTTGAAACAATTTTAAACCGCTCGCATGCCTGAGTTTATAAATATTACCGAACAGCCGGGAAAATACCGTCGCCTGGAGCAGATGAGCGTTCGCGAATTGTTGACCCATATCAACGAAGAGGATAAATTGGTGCCCTATGCGGTGGAAAAAGCAATTCCTGTCATGGAGGGCCTCGTAACGACGATTGCCGATAAATTATTATCAGGAGGCAGGTTATTTTATATTGGCGCGGGCACCAGCGGCAGGCTGGGAATACTGGACGCCAGCGAGATACCCCCTACTTATGGCATGCCGGAAGGGCTGGTGATAGGTATTATTGCAGGAGGAGCGCGCGCCATCCAGTACCCTGTTGAAATAGCGGAAGATGATGAAAATCAAGGCTGGCTGGATCTGCAGGCTTAC
>JAEUVR010000174.1 GCA_016786785.1 Chitinophagaceae bacterium | reverse complement strand
TTTTATTCTTAAGCAATTGACTCTCATCGTATTCTGACATTTTGTCCAGCGCATCAAAAAGCTGTACGATTTTAAGATCCTCTCCCCCTGAATTGCGCTTGACATATAGCTTAAAGTTCCGTTTTTCTGCTTTTTCCAGGGATTTGATGAGCAGGAAAAGCGAATCTGTAGGTCTGTTGGGCATCGTAGTATAAAGTCTTTAAATCCTTACCAGCATTGAGTTAGGCTCTTGTATGTCAGCTTTTAGGAGTGTAAATTTGATACAAAATTGATTTTAATCTATACATTATAATGAATAATTTCGACCTCTCACCCGTTTTGAGGGGTTTGTGGGCATTGGCAGGGGCAATTTAACATCTGTCAAGTTACCCTAATTCATCAATCATACCATATGGCAGATAAAAAAATTTTCATTTTTGACACTACGCTTCGCGACGGAGAACAGATCCCGGGATGTAAACTGAATACGACCGAAAAAATTGAGCTGGCGCTGAAGCTGGAAGACCTTGGCGTGGATATTCTTGAAGCCGGATTCCCGGTTTCCAGTCCCGGCGATTTCAGCTCTGTCCAGGAGATCTCCCGAATCATTACCCGCGCTACCGTTTGCGGGCTTACCCGTGCGGTTAAAAAAGACATCGAAGTGGCGGCAGCCGCGCTGAAAGAAGCCAGGCGTTCCCGTATCCATACCGGTATCGGCGTATCTGATTATCATATTAAGGGTAAATTTAATGCTACCAGGGACGAGATCCTGCAGCGTGCGATCCAGTGCGTTACCTGGGCCCGCAATTATACCGACGACGTTGAATTTTATGCCGAAGACGCCGGGAGAGCGGATAATGATTACCTGGCCCGCGTCATCGAAGCCGTGATCAAGGCAGGCGCGACAACGGTGAACATTCCCGATACCACCGGTTATTGCCTTCCCGGCCAGTACGGCGCCAAGATCGCCCACCTGGCGAATAAGGTGCCGAACATTGATAAAGCCGTGATCTCCTGCCATTGCCATAACGACCTGGGCCTGGCTACCGCCAATTCCATAGAAGGGATCATCAATGGCGCCCGGCAGATAGAGTGCACGATCAACGGCCTCGGGGAAAGAGCCGGTAATACGGCGCTGGAAGAAGTGGTGATGATCATTAAACAACACAGCCAGTTAGGCTTTTATACCAACATCAATACCAAACAGCTCAATCCTATGAGCCGCCTGGTAAGCGATACCATGCGCATGCCGGTACAGCCTAATAAAGCCATCGTCGGCGCCAACGCTTTCTCGCATTCGTCGGGTATTCACCAGGATGGATTTTTGAAAGACGCCATTACCTATGAGATCATCAATCCCGAAGAAGTAGGCGCTGAGAATTCTAAGATCGTGCTGACGGCAAGAAGCGGGCGAAGCGCGCTTGCCCACCGTTTGCAAAAGCTCGGATTTGAATATACCCGCAATGATATTGACGTATTGTATGAACAGTTTCTGAAAGTGGCCGACCTGAAAAAAGAGGTGCAGGAAGACGACCTGAGGGAGCTGGCCCGTCAATACCAACAGCAGGCCGTAAATGCATAAGGCTTACGGTCCGGTTCATGATAGCTATCCATATCCTAAACCCTTAAGGGGCTTTCATAACGTTGTCCTATACCTGGCGATAGGAACGGCTTTGTTTGCCCTGCCGGTAAGGCCGATAATGAGCGTCCGATTAATCCAAATAAATTAACCGCTTAAATGCAAAAGAATATCGCCGTCATCCCGGGTGATGGAATAGGGCCCGAAGTGACGCAGCAATCAATAAAAATACTGGAAGCGATTGCCCAGCAGTTCTCGCATCAGTTCCATTATTCCTATTGCCTGATGGGAGCGGAGGCGATCGATAAAACGGGAAGCCCGCTGCCCGACGCCACGGTCGAAACCTGCCTGTCCAGCGACGCTATTCTTTTCGGCGCTATCGGGGATCCGCGGTACGATAATGATCCGATGGCGAGGCAACGCCCTGAGCAAGGTTTGCTGAAGCTCAGGAAATTGCTGGGGCTTTTTGCCAATATTCGTCCTATAACCGCATATCCATCTATTCATCATTTGTCGCCGGTAAAAAGCAGGCAATTGGAAGGCGTTGATTTTATCATCGTCCGGGAGTTGACAGGAGGCATTTATTTTGGAAAGAAAGAATTGAATGAAGCGCATACGCAGGCGATGGACGAATGTGTTTACACCCTTAAGGAAATAGAACAGGTTGCGCATCTGGCATTCGCCTATGCCCGCAGCCGGTCGAAAAAAATAACCCTGGTAGATAAGGCCAATGTGCTCGAAACATCCAGGCTTTGGAGAAAGGCGATACAGGAACTGGCCGCGCAATACCAGGATGTGCAGGTAGAGTATATGTTTGTCGACAATGCGGCGATGCAGATCATTCTCAATCCGAAACAATTTGACGTGATCCTCACCGAGAATATGTTTGGCGATATCCTCAGCGATGAGGCAAGTGTGCTCGGCGGGTCGATCGGATTACTGCCTTCCGCGTCTTTGGGCGCTTCTTTAGCGCTCTTTGAACCGATTCACGGATCGTATCCGCAGGCGGCAGGAAAGGATATTGCAAATCCGCTCGGGTCCATACTGTCTGCGGCAATGATGCTGGATTATTTTCAGCTGAAAGAAGAAGCGGCGCTGGTAAGGATGGCGGTGGAATGGACGCTTGCGCACGGATTTGTGAGTAAGGATATAGATCCGGTGAACAACTATTCAACGTCTACTATCGGCGACCTGGTGCGCGATTTTATTGAAAACAGCTTATCCTCCGATATTAACAAATTCAATATCGCGCTGAGCAAATCAACGATCATATAAGGGGCTTATGGAACAGTATAGCTTCGCGGCCTGGCAACATTAACGGCAGTGGCTTATAGAAGAGGTATATGCAGGATGAGTCAGACAGATTAACGGTGGTCGGCAATTGTTTATATGGTTTATGAAGGCGGCATTGAATGCATAGACGAGGGGACTGAATAAAGCTGCGCTGAATATTCGGCGCCTGGCGTAAAAAATAAAATCCGAAAAATCCTTTGTTACGCTAAAAAGTTCTTTGTATTTCAAAAAGCGGTCAGTATATTCGCTCCTCAAGCAATCATTATGTTGGGTAAAGGAATAAACAATCTGATCGTAGGCGCTTCTGCAATAGTGATTATTGTGGTAGTGATTATTCCTGCAATGCATGGAGGCGGATGTTAACGTAAAAGAAAAAACGATATAGCGACCCGCCTTCAGAGGCGGGTTTTTTGTTGGGAAAAACGGCGGGAAGCAAGAAAACGAGGAATGAAAAATGAACCATAAAAAAGGCATAACAAGGAATAGAATAGGGGAAGATCCGGTGGGAAAGGATAAGCGAATCGTAAAGAATAGAACAGCTGGAATAAGAAGTCGGCAAGCAATAGAACAGGAGCATACACAAACAGGAAGGATAAAACTAAAGGGAAAGAATAGAACCCGGCGAATAAAAGAATCGGGATAAAAAATAAAACAACCAGGAAAGAAGCCCCTAAAAATTAAACATAGATCAGATGTCAACAGAATTGAACAAGTATTCGAAAACAATGACGCAGGATGAAACGCAACCTGCCGCCCAGGCCATGTTATACGGTATCGGCTTAACGGATGAGGATCTTAAAAAAGCGCAGGTAGGCATTGTTAGCATGGGCTATGAGGGCAATACCTGTAATATGCACCTGAACGACCTCTCGGTCATGGTGAAGAAAGGCGTCTGGGATGTGGAACTTGTGGGCCTGATCTTTAACACCATCGGCGTGAGCGACGGCATGAGCAACGGGACGGACGGCATGCGGTATTCGTTGGTGAGCCGCGATATCATTGCCGATTCTATCGAAGCCGTATGCGGCGCGCAATATTACGACGGACTTATCGCCCTGCCCGGATGCGATAAAAACATGCCCGGGTCCATCATGGCCATGGGCCGCCTGAACCGCCCTTCTATTATGGTCTATGGCGGCACGATCGCGCCGGGACATTATAAGGGACAGGACCTGAACATCGTATCGGCATTTGAAGCGCTGGGCCAGAAAATAGCCGGGCAGCTTAGCGAGGAGGATTTCAGGAATATCGTTAAACAATCCTGCCCGGGCGCCGGCGCCTGCGGAGGTATGTACACTGCCAATACCATGGCTTCCGCTATCGAAGCGCTGGGCATGAGCCTTCCTTATTCTTCCTCCAACCCGGCCCTGAGCGAAGAGAAAAAACAGGAATGCCTCGAGGCGGGCCTGGCCATCAGGAACCTGCTGGAAAAAGATATAAAGCCCTCCGATATCATGACGCGCAAAGCATTTGAGAATGCGATCGTCGTGGTGATGGCCATGGGAGGAAGCACCAATGCCGTACTGCACCTGATCGCAATGGCAAAAAGCGTAGGCCTCTCGCTCACCCAGGACGATTTCCAGGCAGTGAGCAACCGGGTCCCCGTACTGGCGGATTTTAAGCCCAGCGGGAAATACCTGATGCAGGATCTTCATCAATATGGCGGAACGCCTGCCGTGATGAAATACCTGCTCAAGAAAGGATTTCTTCATGGCGACTGCCTCACCGTTACGGGCAAGACGCTTGCGGAAAACCTGGCAACGGCAAAAGACCTGGATTTTGAGACCCAGAAAATTATTTTCCCGGTGGAATCGCCGGT
>JAEUVR010000118.1 GCA_016786785.1 Chitinophagaceae bacterium | reverse complement strand
CCTTAACGAAAACCGGAAGCGGTAGGACGCTTCCGGGGAATAGTTCGGGCTAACCCAGTAAATACAATTGTTAGGAACTGCTTATTGTTTAACCCAAACTAAAACAAAGTTATGCTTTTAAAGCCTCTTTGTAAAGCCCATCTATTGAATGGCGCTTTAACCAAAACTGCCTTGATTATGAAAATGACCTTCATGCTATTGACGGTTGCTTTTCTGCAGGCTTCGGCGGGTAGTTTAGCCCAAAGTATTACCTATAGCGGTAAAAATGTTCCCCTGGAAAAGATCTTTCCCGTTATCAAGAAACAGACGGGTTATGTGGTTTTTTGTAATGCCCATATTTTGGAGGGCATTGCGCCCATAAGCATCAACGCTAAAAATGTAGGTCTGGAAGCTTTTGTTCGGGAAATACTTAGCGGCCTTTCTTTGGATTATTCTATAAAAAACAAAACGATTGTGATCAGTCGTAAGATAGGTCAGCCGGCGGGCGTTGTAACCCGCGCCGCGCCTCTCTTGCTTCCCATAAAAGGAAATATCCGAAATACGAATGGCGAACCGCTGTCAAGCGTTTCCATTATCATCAAAGGAACCAATATCGGCGTTGTTTCCGATGAGGGAGGAGATTTTACCATAGACGTTCCGCAACAGCATACGACGCTGGTTATTTCTTCCGCCGGATACATTACGCAGGAAGTCAATCTTGCAGATAAATTATACATTAATGTTATATTGGAGCCAAACAATCTGGGTCTTACAGATGTGGTGGTTATCGGATATGGCTCCCGTTCCAAAAGCGATGTGATCACTTCTATTTCTACATTAGGAGAGGACCGTATTTCAAAAACGGTTGCTTCTTCCCCCGAACTGCTGATGCAGGGGCAGATGTCGGGAGTGCAGGTAATAGGCAATACCGGCGATCCGTTTCAACGTCCTGTTGTCCGGGTGCGGGGAATAAATACCTGGGGAATAACAGATCCTTTATATGTGATTGATGGAATTCCTATTAAGGAGTATGGCGCGGGCATAGAGGCGTTAACATTGGATGGTCAGTATAACCGGGGCCCTATGAATATCATGTCCATGATTGACCCGAATGATATTGAATCTGTTTCGGTTTTGAAAGATGCTTCAGCGGGAGCGATTTATGGCGTTCGCGCCGCTAATGGCGTGATCCTGATCACTACCAAGAAGGGCAAATCAGGAAAGCCCTCGGTAAACTATTCGCAGCGCAACGGCGTCAAAAATATTGTGAAAAGACTGGACCTGCTGAATACGCGGCAGTATGCCGATTTTAATAATGCGCTTTATGCCAGCGACCCTGCTTCCAGCGGCTCAAGAAGCGTGGATAATTATGTTTTTGATCCTGCAGACCCCAGGTACCTGGGCAATTCGCCTACCTATGACTGGTTTGAAGCCGTCAGAAATAAAAATGCCGTTTCTCAGGATTATTCAGTCAACGTTTCCGGCATGTCGGATAAGACAGACTATTTTGTATCCTTTGGCTATAGCAATAATTATGGCGTGAACATCAGCAATTATTTAAAGCGCTATAATGGCAATATAAAGCTGAACATAAAAATAAACGATTACCTGAGGGCG
>JAEUVR010000115.1 GCA_016786785.1 Chitinophagaceae bacterium | reverse complement strand
TTTTTAACAATATAATCATGCAATCCCCTGGCTTTTGAAGAGAAGGAGCAAAGGCTGTTAAAACGATTGCCCCGGTTGATATTGATATAATGCGCCAGCGGCCCGACCCCATGGGTAGGATACAGATCGCCATTCCTTAATACCGAATGCTCTGTTCTCCATCGCGCTTCCGAAAAAGCTTTTTCGCCAAATTCAACGCCATGACCATAAGGATGCACGCCGTCGTTAAATTTGACTTCCCGGAGATCGTGCTGGTAACCGCCCTGCAGGTGGATCAGCTCTCCGAATAAACCCTGGCGCGCCATGTTCAGCACGGCCATGACATCGCGACGGTAACAAACATTTTCCAGCATCATTACCTGGGCGTTATATTTTTCAGCCGCCCTAACCACTTCCCAGTGATCCTGCAGGGTAATGCCGATAATCACTTCCGAAGCGACATATTTGATGCCGGCCTCCACGGAGCCGATGATCATCTCCTTATGCCATTCCCATGGGGTGGCGATAAGCGCCGCATGCAGGCCTTTCTGGGCAATCAGTTTTTTCCAGGCGTATTTGTCGCCGGTAAAGACCTCGGGCATTTTCTTTCCGCTTTTGCCGAACAATGCTTTTGCCGCATCTATCATACGGTTGTCTATATCGCAGATAGCGGTTACTTCCACGTCTTTTCTACGCAACAGCTCGGCCAGGTGATTCTGCCCCCGAAGGCCTACCCCTATCAGGCCTATGTTCACTTTGTCTATAGCGGCTTCTTTTGCCTGCAAAATATTTTGTGGGAATAAAGCAAGGGAGGCAGCCGCAAGGCCTGTTGTTCTTACAAATTCTTTTCTGTTCATGGCTGATGATTATATGAATGAGAGAAAGATTAATTTTACGCGCGCTACCAGGCAAAATTCATATCACGTTCCTGCAAAACTGTAAGGAAGTCTCTGATTTAAGCCCATGACGCCTTGTTTGTTAGCGTATACGAAAATAACATTTTATTACCGCTGTTGCGGAAATTAAATTGTTTGATTCTGATATCTTAGCAAGGTCATTGCAACGGCATATCCATAGATGCCGTCTAAGTAAATATTATTGTAGTTCTTAAATCGTCAATATCTTAGCAAGAAAATTTATATGGGCGGTCCCTGTTCTGACAATTAAAGGACTCCCTTTACAAACATTCAAGATGAGCGGCCCTCGTTAAAAGGCAAAGATCAAAGATCTGTCAATGAAAAAAATATTTATGCGTAGCGTTTTTGTTTCCCGGGCATATATAGCGATCCCGTTTTTATTTTTATCAGGCTTAGGCATCCTCAGCCAATCATTTCTGCAAGAGAACCGGCAAACCCCGTTCAAACCTTACACGGCTGCCATACCCGGCACGATGGTAAAATTTGATATGGTCGCCATTCCCGGAGGGCAAATGAAACTGGGCAGCCCCGCCTCCCAAAAAGGACATCAGCAGGATGAAGCGCCTGTGCATGAAGTAAAAATAGACGCGTTCTGGATGGGAAAGTTTGAGGTCACCTGGGATGAGTATGAACTTTTTATTTCCCCCGAACTCGAGAAGCTGCATCAGAAAAATGGCGTTCCTCCCATCAATAAGGAAGTAAAAGTAGACGGGGTAGCCCGACCTACCCCGCCATTTACAGACATGAGTTTCGGCATGGGTAAGAACGGCCTCCCTGCAGTAAACATGACCTACTATGCCGCGTTAAGTTATTGTAAATGGCTTACCGACAAAACAGGACATTTTTACCGGCTTCCCACAGAAGCTGAATGGGAATATGCCTGCCGCGCCGGTTCGGATAAAGCCTACTCTTTCGGCGACGACGAACAGCAATTGGGAGAATATGCCTGGTACAGCAAGAACAGCGGAGGCGCCTATCACAAACCCGGACAAAAAAAACCTAATGTATGGGGACTATACGATATGCATGGCAATGTAGCAGAATGGACCCTGGACCAGTACATACCGGATTATTATACTAGCCTCGCTAAATCTGTCGCTGTTAATCCCTGGGCGCAACCAGAAGAATTATATCCCCATTCGGTAAGAGGCGGCTCCTGGAATGACAATGCAGAATTGCTTCGTTCTGCCTCAAGGCAAAAATCTGCTCGCAGATGGAAAAGACGCGATCCGCAGATCCCTAAAAGCGACTGGTGGATGACAGACGCTTCTTTTGTAGGATTCAGGGTCGTGCGGCCCGCGAAAACGCCTACTGCGGCTGAAATAAAAAAATATTTTTCTGGTCCTATCGAAGACCTGTAGGATCAGGCGGCAACGGCAATGCACAAGCGCGGTTTTAAAAAAGCCCTGCTCCCCCTGCCGTTGAAACATTCTTTAAAACGCGCGTCGCCAATACGACAGGCTCGCGCGTTTTACATAAGTTTTGCATGCGTCGCCGCAGCTTTCGAAAAAAGGCAAGAGCGCTCCGCTAATGACTGGATACGAATTTGAGCCCCACAATAGAGACGATAAGGGTAAAAATGAAAAATAGGCGCCAGAAAGAGGTAGGCTCGTTAAAGAACAATATCCCCATTATCACCGTGCCGACGGCGCCAATGCCCGTCCATACCGCATAAGCTGTTCCCAGCGGCAATGACTGAGAGGCTTTATACAATAACAGCATACTTAAAGACAAACATATAAAAAAACCTGCCAGCCATAAGGTAGCGGCGGCGCCTGAGCTTTCCTTTGCCTTGCCCAGGCAGGTCGTAAAGCCTACTTCAAATAACCCTGCAATGATCAAGATAATCCAGTACATATGTTTGGTATAATTATGAAGTTATATTGATAACACTGTCCGATTGCAAAGAATAGTTTATCAAGATATATTAATCGGGCAGGGCAAAAGCGATATACGCATCGCCGGACCTGCTACCCAGTTTACCTCCCCCGCAGGCGATCACGACATATTGCTTTCCATTAACCGCATATACCGAAGGCGTGGCATATCCCGGAGCGGGTAGAGCGGTCTCCCATAAGATTTTCCCGGTCCTTTTATGAATAGCCCTGAATTTACTATCCCTGGTGGCCGCAATGAACAATAATCCCCCTGCCGTTACCGCCGGCCCGCCATAATTTTCAGTACCGGTAGCGGGGATGCCTTTCGCCATAAGCTCCGGAATCTCGCCCAAAGGAATTCTCCATTCTATTTTACCGGTGTTCAGGTTGATGGCATTCAAGGTTCCCCAGGGCGGATTAATAGCGGGATACCCCTCTTTTGTCAGGAACTTATTGTAACCGGTAAAAGAATAGGGTTGTATTTCATTGCTATCTATTTTCTCTTTTGTCGATATAAATCTTTTCGATTGCTCTTTTTTCCGTTCCAGCACAAAAGAAGCGATCGCTTCTTTTTCCTCCTGCGTCAGCTGTTTGAAAGAAGGCATCATCCTGCGGCCGTTTGCCAGCAGTTCATGAAACTGGCCGATAGCGTATTTTTTATCTACCCCTATCAGTGTGGGATAATTGCCTGCGCCCTTACGGTCGGGGCCATGGCAGCTCCTGCAATGTTGCCTGTATAGTCTTGCTCCCGCGCGGCCATAGGTTTCGAGGTAATCAGGGTCTTCGTCAGCGTCTATCATCTTCAGTACCCAGGGCATCTCATTGGCATTTACATATAGCCAGCCGCTTGCGGGATCAAAAGCGGGACCTCCCCATTCCGCTCCTCCGTCAAATCCGGGGAAGACAACCGTGCCTTGTTTTGAAGGAGGGTTAAACATATGCCCGTTAAGGTATTGATTGAACCTTTGTTTGATGTCCTGGTAAGAAGAATCGGGCACAAGGGTATTAAGGTCGGCCTCGGTAAAAGTCTGGCGGGCAAAAGGCTCTGGCAGCAGCGGCGCCGGCTGGGTAGGCGAAAGCTCCTCGCCTATCAGGTCGGTATGCGTGGGAACCTTCATTTCCTCAATAGGGAAAACAGGCTTTCCGGTCTCTCTTTCAAAAACAAAAACATAACCGTGTTTGGTAGGTTGCGCCACCGCGTCGACCTTTTTCCCCTCATGCATGACCGTTACCAACGCTGGCGGCGTGGGCAGGTCCCTGTCCCAGACATCATGGCGGATGGTCTGAAAATGCCATATCCGTTTGCCTGTTGCAGCGTCTAAAGCGATCAAACAATTGGCAAAAAGATTATCTCCCAATCGTTTTCCTCCATAAAAATCAAAAGCCGCCGAACCGGTGGGCGCAAATACGATACCTCTCTTTTCATCAAGGCTAAAGCCCGACCAGTTGTTGACGGCGCCGGCAAAACGATACGCGGCGGTATCTTTCCAGGTGTCGTATCCATACTCGCCGGGTTGGGGAATGGTATGAAATATCCACTGCTGTTTGCCTGTTTTAACGTCAAAAGCGCGAATATGGCCCGGGGCGGCCGGTAGGTTCTCATTGGTGCGGCCGCCGACGATATATAAATTCTTATAGATCATTCCCGGCGAAGTGGGCATTACATACAGGTGGTCCACATCTCTTCCCAGCCCCTTGAGCAGATCCACCCCTCCTTCCTCGCCAAAATCCGCGATAAGCTTGCCTGTCTGCGCATTTATGGCAAATAAGACCGATCCCACTGAATACAATATGCGCTTGTCTTCGCCCTCTTCCCAATACGTTACGCCCCTGTTAATGTTCATCGCCCTGGATCGCCAGCGTTTATTCTGAACGGAATCCCGCGAATCGAATTGCCATTTGAGCGCGCCTGTAGCCGCATCCAGCGCCAGCAATTTTAACCTGGGCGAAGTGCCGTACAATATATTGTTTACGATGATCGGATTACATTGGATCTGCGAGCGGTTAGCCGTATCGCCATCGCCGGTATTATAGGTCCAGGCTATCTGCAGATCCTTTACATTGGCCGTATCTATTTGTTTCAACGACGAATAACGGGTATTCTCTTTATTTCCTCCCGCAACTTTCCAATCCGCATAGTCTTCGTTCGCTGTGTTACAGGAAAGGATAACCGATAAAAGGCATGCCAGCCACGGCCTGATAAAACTGTGAATAGTCATTTTTAATTTACTTCATCTGAAATTTGAACAATAGATTTCCGGTGTTTATCGCGGTAAAGGACTAAGTTACTTAACGCCGTGGAAGTTTAAATTATTTATTTCAAAACAGGAGAATATGCTACCTTCAGAATGTATTAAACCATTGTAATGAAACCTGTATGCTTTCTCCTATTGGCCGTTATCCTGAATAGCGCCGGCGTTAAGGCGCAGCGGCGCCCGGTTCCCACCAATTACGACGAATCAAAGATCCCGCCTTATACGCTTCCCGATCCGCTGCTATCTATAAATGGCAAAAAGATCAGCAGCGCAAAAGAGTGGGAAAAAAAACAACGCCCTTATGTGTTGGCCCTGTTTACGGAGCATGTATATGGAAGGATCCCGGGAAAGCCCCAGGGCATGCATTTCGAGCTGACCGATATAGATAACGCGGCATTAAACGGAACAGCGATCAGGAAACAGGTTACCGCTTATTTTGGCGAAGGCCCCGATGCGCCTTCCATGAATATACTTTTATACCTGCCCAAAAATTCGCCTAAGGCTCCCGTATTTGTGGGGCTCAATTTCAAAGGAAATCATCGCGTCAACGCCGATAAAGGCATACTGATCAGCAGACACTGGAAAAAGGAAACCCCCGACGATATTCCTACCCTGGCCTCGCAGGAAGCGCTAAGAGGAACGACTGCCAGCCGTTGGGAGATCGAAGAAGCGATCAAAAGAGGATATGGCGTAGCCACCGTTCATTATGAAGATATCGAGGTAGACGATAAAGACGGCTGGAAGCAAGGGTTCAGGACCACGCTGAAGGATCGCCTGCATATCCAACCCGAATCGTGGAGCGCCATCAGCGTATGGGCATGGGCGTTAAGCCGTATCCAGGATTACCTGGAAACGGATCCCGCCGTAGACGCTACAAAGACCATTGTAATAGGGCATTCCCGGCTAGGCAAGACCGCTTTATGGGCCGCTGCAAACGACCGGCGTTTTGCCATAGCGATCTCAAACAATTCGGGGGAAGGCGGAGCGGCGCTCTCCCGCAGACTATTCGGAGAAACGATCTGGGACCTGAATAATACCTTCCCGCATTGGTTCGTCGCCAAATACAAAACGTATAACAATAAGGCAGATCAGCTGCCGGTAGACCAGCACATGCTTTTATCGCTAATTGCGCCCCGCCCGTTGTACGTGGCCAGCGCAAGCGAGGACCTCTGGGCCGATCCTAAAGGCGAATTTCTTTCTGCTAAAAATGCTGAGCCCGTTTACCGCTTATATAAATTTACCGGACTAGGTGGAGAAGAGATGCCCGCCGAAAACCATCCCGTAGGCGACAGGGTCAGGTATCATATCCGGACGGGCAAGCATGACATCACGTTATACGACTGGAACCAGTATATGGACTTTGCAGACAAATACCTCCGTTAAGAAGACGAGCTAGCGCGCTGTCCTGACGGGCGGGCGTTCAATATATGCAGGGCGATAAAGTACCGACGATGCCGGCATTCAACGCCTGCAGGCGATAAAGAGACCGACTACGATGCGGGCGTTAAATACACGGGGACGATATATAGTGGATCGCCGGCAATGATGCAATTGGTCCGGAAATGTTGGGAAAAAAGATTGACGACTAAAAAAATCAACGATGCGGCCCTTGAGTAAGCCTTGCTGCTCCCGAAAGCCGATCAGTCCAGCGCCTGATCGGCGAGGTAAAGGATGGATGCATAGTTTTTCTTTACGGCTTCCGACATGGCTATTTCGCAGGTCTTTGTGGAAGAATAATATCCATCATATTGGTTCTGGCAGACCTCCTGCGCTTCATCATGAGTAGCCGACCCCGTCAACTCAGGAAATAAAAATCCCCTGTCGCCGGCCATACCGCAACATCCGGCATGCACGGGCACGGTTACAGACTCGGCAAAATGTTCGGCGACGGATACAAACTGTTGGTGCGTTCCCATTTTCTGCAAGGAACATACGGGATGCAGCACGACCCTGCCTTTTTTAACAATTGCCGGAGATGCCGGTATTACCCGCTCATAGAGATATTGAATACTGTCCAGTATCCTGAGCCGATCGAAACGATCTTTATTGGTCTCCGATAAAGCAGGGCGGATATTCGTCAACGTGTAAGCGCAGGAGCTTACATCGGTAACTACCGGGAGCTTCCCTTCCAGGCTGGTTTCCCATAGCCTGTCTATTATCTTATTTACCGTAAACCGGTAAGCGCTTTGGTATCCCTTTGATGAAAATATCTGTCCGCAACAGGTCCCGACGATCTTTTCGGGGAGGATCACTTCTATACCGGCCTTTGCGGAAACGCTGAGAAAGGTTTCCATGATATTCTTCTTGCCATCGTCTCCTTCTCCCAACAACCTCGAAATGCAGGCGGGGAAATAAACAACAGGCTCCTGACCGGGAAGGCTTTTTGCTGCGCCGCCGGAAAGCGGGGATACGCGGGAAGCCGGCGGTTCGCCGCTGCGCTCAGTATAAAGTGTTCTGCGGGCGTTGTCTGCGCCTTCAACCCGACGTTCGCCATGGCTCATTTTTGCCGTACGGGGAACTGTAGGAGGAGCGCTAAGCCGGTTCGACCAAAGAGGGATTGCACTGACGACCTTTCGCGCCAAGCGGGTTATGCCAGTCATCGCGTTGGCGCCAAAAACAGCATTGATCGCGACGCCTGTTCTCAACCCGATCCTCGCAAGCATTTCTACCATCTTGAAATTCCGGGCAACCCATAACGCAACGCCGTTCGCGAATGCCGAATGATTTTCACGCCGGAGTCTTTTTACCAGGTCGCCGGTATTGATATCTACCGGGCAGGCCGTTGCGCAAAGCCCGTCTACCGAGCAGGTGTCCAGCCCGTCGTACTGGTACTGATGCAACAGCAGTTTGTATTTTTGATCTTCGCCGGCCAGCTTTAATTTGGCCAGCTCTCGGCGGGCGATTATACGTCGCCTGGGCGTTAACGTTATATCCCTGCTGGGGCATTTGTGTTCGCAGTAACCGCATTCAATACATTTGTCGACTTCCTCTTCTACGGTAGGCAGTTCCTTCAGGTTCCTGATATGCAGTTTCGGATCGTCATTGACGATCACTCCAGGGTTTAACAAACCGGCCGGATCAATGGTTTGTTTTAACCGTTTCATGATACGATAAGCTTCGCCTCCCCATTCCGTTTCCACGAATGGCGCCATATTGCGTCCTGTTCCATGCTCCGCCTTAAGCGTTCCGTCGTATTTTTTCACGACGAGGTCTACCACCGCATGCATGAAACGATCATACCGCCCGACCTCTTCCTGTTCGTTAAAGGATTGCGTAACCACGAAATGAATATTCCCATCCTTCGCATGTCCGAAAATGATAGCATTATCGTACTGGAATGTTGCGAACAGCCCTTGCAGATCAGTAATAGCGTCGCCTAATTTCTCCACGGGAAAGGCAATATCTTCCAACACTACCGTTGTGCCGCTCTGCCTAACCGCGCCCACGGCGGGGAAGAGGCCCTTCCGCACCTTCCACAGGAACTGCTGTTCTGTATGATCATAGGTAAACTCCGGCGCATACAATAAAGAAAGCGCAGACGCGACCTCCAGGAAGCGGCCTACTTTTTCGCGAAGCGTTTCCAATTCTTTTTCCTGGAATTCTACCAATAGAGCGGCAGATCCGGCGGGCAGGGTTTGCACTACCGCCGGCATGCCCGGCATGCGTTCGACAGAACGCAAAGAAGCCCTGTCCATCAGTTCAACCGCTTCCGCGCCTGCGTCGCGCAGGGGAACGATCGCCTGGCAGGCTGCATAGATATCCGGGAAATACAATAAAGAGGTCGCCTTACAGGGATGATCCGGAACGGTTTGCAATACCGCTTCCGAGATGAAGGCCAGCGTGCCCTCGCCTCCGATCAGGAGCCTGGCCATGATATCCAATGGATGCTCATGATCGATCAGCGCATTCAACGAATAACCCACGGTATTTTTGGTCCTGTATTTTCTCCTGATCTTATCGTAGAGATCCGTATTGCGGATGATTTCCGTTCTTAAGTTCAGCAGCTCGTTGAATATATCGGGGCGTTCTTTCTCAAACCGGGAATAATCTTCGGGGCGTTCCGTACTGAATGCCTTACCGTCGGGGAGAATAAAACGGATATATTTCGTGGTATGGTAAGCGTTAGCTTTTACGCCGCAGCACATGCCGCTGGAATTATTAGACAGGATGCCGCCCATCATGGCCGAGCTGATGCTCGAAGGATCCGGGCCTATCTTGCGCTGGAACCGCCGCAAGTATGCGTTTACCATGGCGCCGGTGATTCCCGGCTGTACGCGCGCTAAGGCGCCTTCTTCTTCTATGCGTATGCGATTCCAGAACTGGCTGAGGTCTACCAGTATGCCGTCTGTTATGGACTGACCGGAAAGACTGGTGCCGCCTGTCCGGAATACCAATGGAATATGCTGTTGCCGGGAAAATTCAAACAAAGCTATGATCTCCTCCTCATTCACGGGACGCACTACCGCTTTGGGCAGCAGGTAATAAAATCCTGCGTCCGCGCCATAAGAAACCAGGTCTATATACCGGGTCTTGATACGCTCTGCAGGCAATATCTTTCCAAGTCCCGCTTCGATCATAAGGCGGACCTCCCGTATTCTCCCAGGCCGGGAGACAATATGCTAAGTTCCGTTTCAATCATAGCGCTTACCCCTTATTTGACCAGGTTGAGACAATATGCAGTTCTGCTTCAATCATGCCGTCGCTTACATTCGATTGGGTCAGGAAAGAATATTTTAAATCCCGTTTAACGCCCATGTTATCCGTTGGGGATGAATGGAACTCATGCCCATGCTTTTACCTTTTGCGAAGAAGAGCCCAAACCATCTATACCCAATTCCACTTTGTCGCCCGCTTTCAGGTAGATGGGGTTAGGCTTGATGCCCATGCCGACGCCTTTGGGCGTGCCGGTAGAGATAATATCGCCAGGCAGCAGGGTCATGAACTGGCTGGCATAATGCACCAGGTAGGGCACCTTAAAAATAAGATCAGCAGTGTTGCCATCCTGCATCATCTGGTCATTCACTTTTAACCATAACCTGAGGTTATTGGTATCCTTTATTTCGTCGGCGGTAGCAATAAAGGGCCCCATGGGCGCAAAACTATCGCAGCTTTTTCCTTTTACCCATTGCCCGCCTCTCTCCAATTGAAAATGCCTTTCGCTATAATCGTTATGCAAGCAATAGCCGGCAATATGCGATACCGCGTCTTTCTCTTCCACATAACTTGCTTTTTTACCGATCACCACGGCCAACTCGACTTCCCAGTCTGTTTTTTGCGCTCCCTTCGGGATGATCAGGTCGTCATTCGGGCCAACCAGGGCGCTGGTCGACTTAAAAAACAATATGGGCTCCGTAGGGATTGCCGCATTTGATTCTTTCGCATGATCGACATAGTTTAGCCCGATACAAATAATTTTGGACGGGCGCGCAAGAGGAGCCCCGAGACGTGCGCCGTCAGGTATAGGCCGCAGCTCGCCGCGATGCTGTTCAACATATTTCCGCAACCGGGATATGCCGTCTGTTCCAAAAAAATTTTCGTCAAAATCTTCGCCAAAACCTGTAAGATCATAGGATTGATCGTCTATGCGAATGCCGGGCTTTTCTTTTCCCGGTTCTCCAAACCGAATGAGTTTCATAATAACTATTTCAATTTTTATATAAATATTCCTGTTGATCCGTTTGCCTGATTTTAAAACAAGCCGCGCCGGTTGCCTGCCAGACACGCCGGGCGCTATTCCGGTTCTAATCTCCCGTTAATTATTCAGATAAACAAATCCGCCGTCGATAGGGTAATCGCACCCGGTGATAAAAGAGGCTTCATCTGAACAAAGGTACAATGCCAGTTGAGCTACTTCTTCCGGTCCGGCCATCCTGCCGATCGGTTGGGTGGCCGATAATTTCTTAAACATTTCGTCTTCCTTTCCGGGATAGTTTTTAGCAATAAACCCATCCACAAACGGAGTATGCACCCTGGCCGGGGAAATCGAATTACAGCGGATATTATAGGAAATATAATCTTTGGCGACGGACATGGTCATGCCTCTTACGGCGGCCTTTGTCGTGGAATAGGCGAAACGATCCGGAATGCCTACCAAAGCGGCGATGGAAGCCAGATTCAGAATAACTCCCCCATGTTTTTTTAATTGCCCGATCGACGCCTGCAGCACATGAAAAACGCCTTTTACATTCACGGCCAGCAATCTTTCCATGTCCGCTTCCGAAGTCTGTTCCAGGTTGCCCACATGCGCAATACCTGCATTATTAACGACGATATCCAGGGCTCCTGTCGCCGCTATGATTGCCGCCACAGCCTGCTGCGCTTCCTGCAGGGAAACAATATTACATTTTATAAAAACAGCGTCGCCGCCTTCTTTTCGGATAGACTCAACTACCGCCGCGCCATTTGCTTCATCGAGGTCAAGAATAAATACCCTTGCTTCCTGCTTTGCAAATAAGACCGCTATTGCCTTTCCAATGCCGCTGCCGCCTCCCGTGATCAGCGCCGTTTTACCTTTTAAACTAAACATCATTCGCCTGTTTTTATGTTGCAGGCCCGCCTATGAGCAGGACATGCCGTATCAATTATTTCCCGTTTATGCTTAACCCGCTCCCGGGCTATAAAGTTAAATGGTTAACGAAAATATTATTTAAACTTTTTACCCGCATTCTTGTAGTATTTTATCATTTCCGCAAAACTATTGCTCTTTAATATGCATTTGGCCGGAAAAGGGCGACAATCCCAGCCGGGCGACAATAGTTATTACCTAACGATCATGAACATACTAGACCATTTCGCTTCCTTTTAAAACGGCGAAGGGCTGATGGCCGTCCATCCGCCGTCAATCACCAGGCTCTGCCCCGTGATATGGCTGGCCTGTTCCGAAACCAGGAACAGCGCGGCATTGGCTATATCGGCGGCGTTCGCAGGCCTTCCCATAGGCGTAATGCCCGACCAGACCGCTTCGTAACCCGGGTCGTTCACCGTCCTTTCCGTAAGGGTGGCGCCGGGCGCAATCGCATTTGTCGTGATCTTATATGGCGACAATTCAATGACCAGGCTTTTGGCAAGCATCTCCAACGCGGCCTTTGTCATCCCATACGCCGAGAGGTCCTTATGCGCCTGATGGCCGGTTACCGACGACATGAACAGGATAGCGCCGCCCCCGCCCTGTTTGATCATTTGCTTCGCGGCGCCCTGGGCCAGGAAAAACGATCCTCCCAGGTTTACATTCAATACTTTGTAAAACGAATCGGCCGGGTAATCCAGGAAATTGCCAAATAAAGTGATGCCAGCATTGGCAATCGCTATATCGAGCCTGCCAAATACCGAAGTCGCCTTATCGATCAGGCGCTGCACAAGCGCCAGGTCCGACGCGTCTCCGGCTACGGCGACACAAGCGCCTTTTTCTGCCTGGATAGCGGCTGCGGCATTTGCCGCCAGCGTACCGTCCACGTCATTTAATACCACTGATGCGCCTTGTTTTGCCAGCATCCTGCAGATCTCAAAACCGATCCCCTGCCCTGCGCCGGTAACAATGGCTACCTTATTTTCAAAAAGTCGTCGATTCATATTTACCATAGATTTAGTGAGAATCCCTGGTCACGACACTTCCGGATCCTCCTTTTAAAAAATCAAGATCAGCGCCCAGGTGCGCCTGTTCAACATGCCGCTTATACAGATAGGCATACCCCCTGCTGATAGGATCAGCCTGGGGCCTGAACAATTGTTTGCGACGCGTCAGCTCTTCTTCTGGTACGACCAGGTTCAGGGTCCGCTGATCAATGTCGAGTTCTATCGTATCTCCCGACCGGATCACGGCGAAATTACCTCCCTCGGCCGCTTCAGGCGACACATGCAAAACCACCGTTCCAAAACCAGTCCCGCTCATTCGCCCATCTGATATCCGCACCATATCCGTAACGCCTTTTTCCAGTAATTTCTTCGGCAGGCCCATATTGCCCACTTCCGGCATGCCGGGATATCCCTTGGGCCCTACGTTTTTAAGCACCAGCACGCTGTTTTCATCAACCTCCAGATCAAGATCGTCGATGCGTTCTTTGTATTCTTCAATATTTTCAAATACTACCGCTTTTCCGCTATGTTTCCTCAGTTGTTCGCTAATGGCATTGGGCTTGATGACGGCGCCATCGGGACATATATTTCCTTTTAAAATGATCACGCCCGAATCTCTTTTAAAAGGCGCGTTGACGGAGGCAATTACCTCCGTATTGATATTTTCAGCGCGCCCTATGTTTTCGCCTACGCTTCTGCCGTTCACCGTAATGCAATCTTTATGAAGGTGATCGCTTATCTCCCGCATTACCGCCGGAAGACCGCCGGCATAATAAAAATCTTCCATAAAATACTGGCCGGAAGGTTGCAGGTTTACCATCAGCGGGAGACTGGAGCGCGCGATATCAAAATCGTCTATTGTCAACGGCGTTCCGACCCTGCCCGCGATCGCTAGCAGGTGAATAACAAAGTTAGTAGAGCCGCCGACCGCCGCGTTAACCTTAATGGCGTTCTCAAATGCCTTACGCGTAAGAATATCCGATATTTTCAAACCTTCTTTCGCCATCTCTACGATCCGGATGCCGGATAGCTGCGCCAATACTTTCCGGCCGGCGTCAACGGCGGGAATAGCGGCATTCCCGGGCAGCGACATGCCCAATGCTTCTACCATACAGGCCATCGAGGAAGCGGTGCCCATGACTGCGCAATGCCCCCTGCTCCTGCATAATCCGGCTTCGGCCTCATTCAGCGCTTCCTGCGACATAACGCCAGCTTTCACCTCGTCGGCAAACCGCCAGATATCCGTAGTTCCGATATTTTTTCCCCTGTACTTCCCTGTAAGCATAGGTCCGCCGGAAACAACAATAGTAGGGATATCAACGCTGCAGGCGCCCATTAATAAAGAAGGAGTGGTCTTATCGCAACCGCATAACAGTACTACGCCGTCTATCGGGTTGCCCCTGATCGATTCTTCCACATCCATGCTCGCCAGGTTCCGGAAAAGCATGGTAGTAGGTTTCATGAGCGTTTCTCCGAGGGACATGACCGGAAATTCAACGGGAAAGCCTCCTGCTTCCGATATGCCTCGTTTTACTGATTCTGCAAGCTCCCGGAAATGCGCGTTACAGGGCGTCAACTCCGACCATGTGTTGCATATTCCTATGATCGGTTTTCCTTCAAATTCATAAGAAGGTATCCCCTGGTTCCTCATCCAGGCGCGATAGATAAGCCCATCCTTACCCTTTTTACCAAACCAGCTTTGGCTGCGTAATTTTTTTTGCATTGGCGTAAAATAAAAATGACAGAGACGAGCCCCTTTGTAAAATTAGGAGATCATTTTACAGGAAAATATCAGTTTATTAGCCCGTTGTATTCATCAATTATCATTTATACCAACGCGCGTATTACTCTGCTGCGTTATTTGCCGACTGGTCCTGTTTCAGGAACCCGATCAGCGCAGCCTCTCTGGCCCGATGCCTTTCTTCATAAAAAGAAGGAGGCCATTCATAATATCCTTCCCCTGATTTGGCCCCGTATTTTTGAGCGGCGACCAGTTGTTTCAAACCGGAGCTGGCGGCGACGGCATTGCTCAGGTCGCTGAATAAATAATCAGCTATGGCCGCAAAAACATCCAGTCCGCCCATATCCGCAGAAACCAGCGGCCCGGTTACCGGCAGTCTTCTTCCAATTCCATAGGTAACGGCCGCATCGATATCTTCTTTTGAAGCGATGCCCTGCTCCAATATATATTGCGCTTCCCTCAGGAGCGCGAACTGAAGGCGGTTGCCCACAAATCCCGGCGCTTCCTTTTTCACTTCAATAGGTTTTTTACTCATCGATCGTAACAGTCCAAAAGCCCGTTCAACAGTTTGGTCGCCTGTCTTTTCTCCCCTGACTACCTCCACCAATGGGATCAGGTGAGCCGGGTTCCAGAAATGCGTTACCACTACCCTATGCGGAAAGGCGGTTGCAGCAGCCATTTCCGTCGGGCTAAGTCCCGAAGTATTGGTAGCCAGGATGGTTTCCCGCGAACACCTGTTATCCAGGTAAGCAAACAATTCCTTTTTCAGCGCCATGTTTTCGGGTATCGTTTCAATAATAAAAGAAGAAGCCGCCGCTATTTCGTCAATAGACCGGGTAAAACGGATCCGGTTCAATATTTCCGAGATCGCCGTCTCTTTTATAACGCCATACTGCATCAGCAGTCGCAGTTTATCGATAAGGCCTTCCTCCGCCCTTTGTATTTCTGTATCATTCAATCCGTGTACGCTTACAGGCATTCCCGCCCAGGCGGCAGATAATGCAATAGAATGTCCCATCGTTCCGCAACCGATAATTCCCAATTTTTCCATTTTGCCTCTTGATAATAATGAATAATAATTTTAAAGCCGCAACTGTTCGGCATTATAGTGAATTTAAGCGCTTTGGCTCAAATGAATAATCGTCGATCCATGCCATGAAGACCGATCTACTGGGCCGACCATCCGCCATCTATTGGGAGGGCTATCCCGGTTATGGCAGCGGCATTATCCGAAGCCAGGAACAGCGCCATATCGGCAATTAACTTCACCGGGACAAACTCTTTTACCGCCTGCTTTTTCAGCAGTACATCATCGATCGCTTCCTTTTCCGACAACTGGCGCGATTCAACCAGGTCGGCAATCTGTTTTTCCACCAACGCCGTCTTTACATAACCCGGGCAAATAGCATTGCAGGTAATATTTAACCCCGCTCCTTCCAGCGCGACCGTTTTGGTGAATCCTACTACTCCATGTTTTGCCGCTACATAAGCGCTTTTGTATTCAGAGGCAAACAAACCATGCGCGGAAGCAATATTGATGATGCGCCCAAACCGCCTTTCCTTCATATACGGCCATGCGGCCTTAGTAAGATGGAATACGGCGTTCAGGTTAATGTTGATGATCGCGTTCCATTTGTCTTCCGGGAAACTTTCTACCGGCGATACATGTTGAATACCCGCATTATTGATCAACACGTCGATACCGCCGAAACAATCGACGCATTGGCGAACCAGTCCTCGCAGGGATTCCGGCTCAAGCATATTGGCGTCGGAGAAAAAATGGTTAACCTGATATCTTTCGGCCACGCGCGCAGCGATCGATGCGCCGTCTTTTTCGAGGCCGTTAAAAACGATATTGTACCCTTTTTCCGCAAAAGCTTCGGCAATACCCAGGCCTATGCCGCTAACGCTTCCGGTAATCAACGCTGTTTTTCTGCTCATAAACGACTTTCAATAATCAGCTAATATAGCCCTTAAAAACGCCACGGCGCGCAGGCATAGGCAGAGAAATATTTTACATTGAAACTAACGGGATCATCTGGGATGGCGAATATGGGCGGGCAGGTCGGCCATCTGCCGCTGGTTGATTGTTTCCATGCCTGCGGGCAATACGAGGTTAAACGATTGGGAAACAAGCCCGACGGCAATGCGCGACGAGGCAAAAATATTCATATCTCCAACACCGGTAAAAATTAAAATAATATTTTAACTTCCCAGTCATAACGATTGTTCACTCGCTCAATTGCCACAAGAAGATGAGGCTTTTACACACTGAAATTACTCCGCTTATTAATGACTTCCTGTCTATTGATCTGAGGCGCCAGCAATTTCTGCAGTCTCCTTTTCACAGTCAGCCTTCATTTCATGCGCATCCCGAACTTGAACTGGTTTTTATTATAGAAGGATATGGCACCAGAATCATCGGCAACAAAGTAGAACCCTTTGAATCAGGAGACATGGTATTTATAGGATCTAACGTTCCCCATATCTGGCTGAGCGACGAAGCTTTCTATAAAAAAAACACCACCCTTAGCTCCAAGGTGGTGGTGACCTATTTTAATCCGAAAATATTTGAGGAGCTGTTTAATTCGGTAAAAGAATTCAGCGGGATCAGGGATGTGATTCGGCAGGCTTCCAAAGGAATTAAAATTTTTGGAGAAACCAGAAACGTTATTGCCGAAAAGCTGATCGCCCTATCGTCAAAATCAGGATTTGAAAAAATTGAAGGGCTTTTGCAGATCATGCACATCATTTCCACCTCGCAACATAAAAGCTTTATTGTAAATAAGGAGATTGAAAGCCCGCAATCGCAATATTCCGACCGGCTGATAGACGTAATAAAGTTTATCAAAGACAATCTTCAAAATCAGCTATCGCTAAAGCAGGTAGCGGCTATTGCCTGTATGACGGAACAATCATTCTGTCGTTTTTTCCGAAGCAGGACAAAAAAGAGTTTCTCTCAATACCTCTCCGACCAACGGATATCCCACGCCTGCAACCTGCTTATACAAACGGATAAATCGGTTTCGGAAATATCAGACCTGTGCGGCTACCGGTCAAGCTCTCATTTTTGTAAAGTATTTAAAGATCAGGTGGGTCAAAGCCCGTATCAGTATAAGAAAAGCGCTATACGGAGCAAAAATAAATTCCCTTAATGTTCATTTATTCATAACTTCGGGCGCGAAAAAAAGCCCTCCTAAGAATAGGACGGCCTCTAACGATTGCTTGCCATATGAAAAATGTAAAAGGTATTGTTGGGCTGGGTTTCACAGCTTACCTATAAATTAAGTCTTTGAGATCCTTTCTTCAAGATTACCTGTCGTATGACTCATTTTCCTTTCCACTACAAAGATAAGACGCCTGGTATTGCCCGGATGTCAATTTCGGCGACATATCATTATGTCAAAAAGAAGCAAAAAAGGCTGTATTCCTTGCCTGTATTGGATTTGGCAAGTATTTTTTAATTATGTCCAATCGATTTTCAGATATTCTTTTTCAGTTAATTCATTCCCTCGAAAAGTCAGAAAAAAGGCATTTTAAACTCTATATCAAGAGGAATTCGGCAAATGAGGAGCTTAAGATCGTGCAGTTGTTCGATGCGTTGGACAAAATGAAGGATTATGATGAGAAGCTCCTGCTAAAAAAGCTCCCCAATACAGGAAAATCGCAGCTATCCAACCTTAAAACCCATCTTTACCGGCAGGTGCTGGCCAGCCTGAGGTTGCTTAAAAGAAGCGAGAATCTTGAACTTGACCTTATTGAACAACTGGATTATGCCCGTATTCTTTACTACAAAGGGCTATACCTTCAAAGTCTGAAGATCCTGGATAAACTGAAGGAAACAGCAATTTCCTACCACCAGGATACCATCCTGATCCAGATCGCTTCCCTGGAAAAAAAGATAGAGACCCTGCATATTACCCGCAGGCTTCCCTATAAGGCCGATCAGCTGGCGAGGGAAGCGAGCGAAGCGCATGAAAGAAGAAAAATGATCACCCAGTTGTCGAACCTGGCGCTCAAACTATACAGTTGGTATGTCCAAAACGGACATGCAAGAAATGAAAAAGACGAATCTGGAGTTAGAAAATTCTTCGCGGAAAATCTTCCTTCCAACAGCAATGAACAAACGGGATTTTATGAACGGCTGTACCTGTATCAGAGTTATAACTGGTATGCTTTTATTTGCCAGGATTTTTTACGGTATTATCGTTATGCGCAAAAATGGGTCGACCTCTTTAACAATGAGCCCGGAATGATCAATGTCGAAACGGGCCATTACATCAAGGGAATGCATAATATCATGAATGCTCATTTTGATCTGCGTAACCACGTAAAACTGGATCTTGCATTGGAAGAGCTGGAAAGATTCTCCCACGCTCATGTCGTTCAGCGCCATGATAATTTCAAGGTGCAAACCTTTATCTCCATTCAACAGGCAAAGATCAACCGGCATTTTATGCGCGGAACTTTCAGGGAAGGGCTTACGCTGATTCCGCTTATAGAAGAAAAATTAGAAGCATATGCGCTGTTCCTCGACAAACATCGCATCCTGGTCTTTAATTACAAGATCGCCATGCTGTATTTTGGAAGCGGAGATTATGCCGCTTCGATAGACTACCTGCAAAGGATCATTAACGAACCCGCGGATCTGCGAAACGACCTGCAATGTTATGCGCGGCTTCTTCACCTGTTGGCGCATTATGAATTAGGGAATTTCGATCTGATGGAGTCGCTTACAAAATCCGTTTACCGGTTCATGGCAAAAATGGAAAACCTTACGGTTGTAGAAGAAGAAATGTTCCGGTTTCTCCGGAATTCTTTTCGCGTTTCACGCCACAAACTCAAGCAGGAGCTCGAAACGCTTCTTCAAAAGATAAAGCATTTGGAAAAAAATCGTTTTGAAACGCGCGCCTTCGCTTACCTGGATATTATTTCCTGGTTAGAAAGCAAAGTCTATCAAAAACCCATGAGCCAGGTTATCCACGATAAATATCTTGCCAGCAAAAGAAAGGCTTAATTTCGATAACTCACTGATAAAGAACCCGGTAAAGGATTGCTCCAAAACCGGGTCAGTGGTTTTCATAGCTATATATTCACTTTGACAATCAATATATGCTCAATGATTTAAGATTTTTAAATTTAGGAAGTTGCAAAAAACTGGCCAATAGAAAATATACCAGCCAAAATGTGGATTATACGGTGAGCGTCTGCTCCAGCGGTCGACATATAAGTAAGATAATAGACCGAAGCAGGATTAAAATAAATGCATTAAGGACGCCTTCAGCAGGTCGAGGCAAATTGGTCGCCAATGGCAGAAAGAATTACAAAAAAATCATAAGCTGAAAAACAAGAAACAGCATGTTTGCCATGAGCAGCCATCGGGGAACAGGCGGAGATACGGCCATACCGCTTATATTACGCAAGAGATACCAGACGCCCATTATCACATTAAGCGCTATCGAGACGGCATTACCCAATACAATAACCGTTGACATCATAAATCCATTGGAAGCAAAAGGCAGGCGCTGCGCAAGAAAAGCTAGTACAAAGCAGCCATTACAAATAAGCGCCACGCGGGAAAAAAATGCGAGTTTCTCCATATCCGTTCTAACTTAAAAAAAACAAGCGCCCCGTTGCAAGGAAAAAATACATAATACAAGTGTACGCTTACGGGCTCCCGGGTAAAATAAGGGAACTTAGTCCAAAATACATGAAATTGCAGTATTTTGCTCACTAATAATCAACTGATAATGAATAAGTCATTGTGGCAAAAGATCCAACCCCACGCAATCGCTATCGGAATATTTTTTGTTATCTCCTGCCTGTACTGCCTTCCTGCGCTGCAGGGCCTGGTCGTATCGCAGCATGATGCAGTGGGCTGGAAAGGAATGGCGCAACAATCATTTGATTTTTACGAAAAGCATGGCCGTTACCCACTTTGGACCAACAGCACTTTCAGCGGGATGCCTGCTTTCCAGATACTCGTAGGCGCCACTTATAATGTGCATATCGCCTACCTGCATCACCTGTTCATGTTGTTTTTACCCGAACCGGCCGGTCTGTTCTTCCTCGCCTGCCTGGGATTTTATATTCTCTGCCTTTCTCTTGGCATTCGCAACTGGATAGCCGTACTGGGTTCGCTTGCCTATGCTTTTGCTTCTTATAATGCGATCATCGTATCGGTTGGCCATACCACCAAGTTTTCTTCCATGGGATATGCCCCGGCCGTATTGGCGGGCATCATATTGTTAACCCAACGCCGGTACCTGCTCGGGTTTATTACCACGCTAGTATTCAGTACCCAACTGTTTTACCAGAACCATGTGCAGATCGTTTATTACACCTTACTGATGGCCTTGTGCCTGGTTGTAGCCTATGCGATCCGCGCCATCCGGGAAAAAGCGTTTGCTCACCTGGCAAAAACAGCAGGCCTCGCGTTGATCGCCGGAGTCATGGGCATGTTATCGTATGCAGTTATCTTATTTCCGACATACGATTATACCAAAGAAACCATGCGCGGCGGAAGATCGGAGCTTACATCGCCACAGCATGCTTCCAATAAATCAAAGGGCGGGCTCGATAAAGATTATGCTTTCGGATACAGCTATGGCATTACCGAAGTATTGACCATGATCGTTCCCAGGATGTATGGCGGCAGTTCCGGCGAACTGCCCGAAAACGCTAAAACAGCCGAGGTATTTGCAGCGCATACCGGGATGTCGGAGGACCAGGCAAATGATTATGTAAAACAGTTTCCCGCTTACTGGGGGCCGCAGGGCGGCACTTCCGGGGCCGTATATTTTGGCGCCATCATCTGCGCGCTGTTTATTTTCGGCATAGTCTTTTATACCGGATGGCATAAACAATGGATCCTGGCCGCAACGATCCTGGGAATATTATTGGCCTGGGGTAAACATTTTCCCTCCTTCAATTATTTCTTATTCGATTACCTCCCTTTCTATAATAAATTCCGGGCGCCCTCCATGGCCATGGTGATCCCGCAGCTCGGTTTTCCCCTGCTGGCGGCGTTAGGTCTCAACCAATTCCTGGAGCAGCCGCTGGAGAAGCATGTTTTATGGAAAAAGTTTAAACTGGCGCTCACGATTACCGGCGCCGTAGCGGCGCTGTTGGTCGCCCTCTACTTTACGCTCGATTATAAAAGCGACATGGATAGCGCCATCAGGGAAAACCTTACCAATGGCATGCTTCAGCAACTCTCCAAGCAAGGCGAGCCAACGCCCCAGATGCAACAGCAGGCAACCGAATTTGGAAGATCGGTTGTCAATGCGTTAAAGCAGGACCGACGCTCCTTATATGGCAGCGATCTTTTCAGGTCGCTCCTATTCATCGTATTAGGGATAGGATTGTTGTTCCTCTATGTAAAAAACCAGGTTAAAAAGCCCGTGGTCGTGTTTGGCCTGATGGCGCTGACGCTGATAGACCTGCTCGGGGTGGACCTTCGATACCTTAGCAGCAGAAACTATGTAGATAAAGAGGGTTTCGAGGAGGCCTTCGTGCCCACCGCCGCCGATCTGCAGATCCTGAAAGACACATCGTATTACCGGGTATTCAATCACTCTGACGGAGACCCCTTCCAACTGTCAGGCGCAACGCCGCGCACTTCCTATTTCCATAATTCGGTGGGGGGATATCATCCTGCAAAGCTGGCCTTGTACAACGATCTTATCGCAAGACAGC
The DNA here is from genome assembly GCA_016786785.1 of Chitinophagaceae bacterium. GTDB lineage: Bacteria > Bacteroidota > Bacteroidia > Chitinophagales > Chitinophagaceae > Flavitalea. The sequence continues at coordinate 11,449 of JAEUVR010000115.1, read as the reverse complement.
TGACCAAAGGAAATATAGCGGTATTCAATATGCTGAATACAAAATACTTTATTATCAGCAATCCTTCCAATAATCAGCCCATGGTAGAACAGAACCCGGACGCATTAGGAGCGGCCTGGTTTGTAGCCGGCATTAAATATGTAAATAATGCAGACGAAGAGATGAATGCGCTGGATGATCTTAACCCGCGCGACACGGCCGTCGCCGAGAAAAAAGAACAGTCAAAAATTCCCTTCCTTCCTCAGCGTGATTCCACAGCCTCCATAAAACTCATTCAGAATGAAAACGATCTGATCTCCTATAAATCCATTTCATCATCCGATCAGTTTGCCGTATTCAGCGAAATATATTATCCCAATGGATGGAAGGCTTTTATAGATGGAAAGGAAACGCCTATCGTAAAAGTAAACTACCTGCTTCGCGGCCTGCCGGTTACGAAGGGAGAGCATACGATCGAGTTCAGGTTTGAGCCGGAATCCTATATCCTGGGCAACCGCATATCATTTGCCATCGGTCTGCTATCCATTCTTATACTGGCATATGGCCTGTTCGCGCTTTGGAAAAATTACAGGGATACCGGCAAGGCTATCGCAATAAATACACAAACCAATGATAGCGCTGCCGCCAAAAAATAAGCGCATCGCCGCGATGGATAAATTCCTTCCATACGAAGATGAACTGGGAGCGCTGATACAAGGCCGCGCGACAGATCTGTATGACAGGATACGTCGCATCAATATCAATAAGCTGGGCATGCCCGAACATTGCCTGGAATATTTTAAAAGCAGCCATTCGAGCCGGCTTTTTTTTTCCATTGAAACCAGCGCGCATCTTTTATACAGGTCCATAAAAATGTCGGGCAAGGATCCTGACAAGATGATCCTTATGGATTATGGCGCAGGCGTCGGAACCTTATACCTGCTGGCAAAAATGGTAGGCTTTAAAAAAGTGATCTATAACGACCACCTGGAAGATTGGCAAAAAAGCGCTCAGCTCGTTGCAGAAGCGGCGGGCATAGCAATAGACCATTATATTGTAGGAGATATCGAAGATTGCCTGACCGGTATCGGCCGCCTTGGCCTGTCATGCGACCTGATCGCCTCCAGGAATGTGATAGAACATATTTACCGGCTGGATCTTTTCTATAACGCTATTCATGAAAAGCAGCCCGGCGCGCTGATCTATTCTTCCACTACCGCCAACAAAAACAATCCGGCGTCCGTCGCCAAACATATCCTATGGCACCGGAAATGGGAGAAAGTATACAAGGGCAAGCGGTTGGTCGTCATACAATGGCAGGCGCCGGGATTATCCGCCGCCAAAACAAACGCCCTGGCTGCGTCTACCCGCGGACTGGCAGGAGACGATTTAAAAGAAGCGATAGAAGAATACCGAAGAACAGGCAAAATGCCCGACCCATCCGTTTATGGCAGCAATACCTGCGATCCGGCAAACGGCGTATGGGCAGAACATTTATTAAGCGAGGGGGAATACAGAACGCTTATCAACGAAGATGTTTACCATATCAGTTTTGAAGCGGGCTTCTGGGACACGCATTATACTTCTGCTTATAAAAACAAGCTCTGCAAGCTCCTGAACTGGAAGATCCGCAAGGGCGGCAAGGCGGCGCTTCGGCTGGCGCCTTTTATTTATGTCATTGCCAGCCCCAGACAAAACGATATACATGGCTAATACTGAAAGGGTAGATAAAAAACTATTCGACCAGGAACATTACCTGGGCAAGCCTGCAGACGACCAGGACAAGATCATTCGCAGAAGAATAGAAATACTGGAAACGTATCCGGAATTTTTTAATAAAAGCATGTCCTGTATCGAAGCGGGATGCGGTTCGGGCGCCACCATCACGCAGTTAGCCGGTCGCTTCGCCAAAAGCCTGGGCATAGATATCTACGATTATTCCGATTCATTTAATGAGCGGGCGGTTAAACGAAACGCTGAAAACTGCCATTTTAAAAAGATGGATCTTGAAAAGGAAGCGCCGCAAGAACAATTTGACCGGCTGATCAGTTTTGAGGTTATCGAACATTTAAGGGATGAGAACAGCATCGCTTCTTATTATAATGTATTAAAAGACGGAGGTATGGCTGCTATCACGGTTCCCAATAAATGGTGGATATTTGAAACGCATGGCGCAAAGCTGCCCCTGTTGCCCTGGAACAGGGTTCCTTTTTTTTCCTGGCTGCCAAGCGCCATACACGAACGGTATGCCAATGCGCGGATATATACGAGGAAGCGGATACTGGGATTGATGCGCAGGCATGGTTTTGATATCATTGATCATTGTTATGTCACGGCGCCGATGGACGTATTAAAGGAAGGCCGGCTTAAAAAGATATTGACGGGCTCCATTTTCAGGAACAATAAAACAGCAGTTCCCTTTCTGGCCACTTCCATCTTCGTCCTTGCGCAGAAAAAGGCAAAGAAATAGCGCGAAACGGGCCATGAGCAGATTGGCTTTGAGGAGACAAGAATGCAGGAAGGAAGGGGCTGAACAAATGCAGTCGGCGCCTTAGCCAACTAGTCGCTATAGACGCGGAGTATATAGAGGCGGTTAAAAATACTATCAGGGCTTAGCGAGCTAGTCGCTGTCGGGGCAGCGTGTAAGGACAGTTAAACAAATGCTATCAGCGCTTTAGCATAAACAAATAAACAGGCAGTTAAGATGGATCATAAACAGCCGAAGATCGTCAGCATCATTCCTTATAAGATCCTCCCGGCAAAGCTGGGGGGAGAAAAAGGGATCGCGTTATTCTACGAATACCTGGGCAGGCTGGCTGAAGTAACAGGCATATCCACTAAAAATAACGACCCCCAGTATGCGATAAACTACAAACTGCTTAATGTCCTTTCCGATACCAAGCTTCGGTATATCAATCCATTCCTGTATTTCAGCATACGCAGGGTCCTGCTTCAGCAGGAAGCCACGCATCTGTTTATTGAGCACCCTTATTTTGGCTGGTTGGCCTGGGCTTTGAAAAAGACGCTGCCGGTTATATGGGTCGTGCATTCGCACAATATAGAATACATGCGTTCGCGATCTATCGGCCGCTGGTGGTGGAGAACGTTAAAAGCTTATGAGCGTTGGGTATATCGCAGAGCCGACAAGGTATTTTTCATTTCGGACGAAGACCGAGAGCATGCCATTAAGGAATTGGGCGTTTCCGCGGCGAGGTCCTTTACGGTTACTTATGGGATTGAACAGGCCGGTATCCCGGACGATAGCGAACTACATGAATGCCGGCGGAGGATCGGCGCCTTACACGGCATCGACCAAGAGGAAAAGGTCCTGCTCTTTAACGGCGCCTTGTATCACCATACCAATTATGACGCATTGAAGATCATCCTGGACAAGATCAATCCTATCCTGCTGGGCGCTCCTGCATTTAAATACAAGATCATTATCTGCGGCAAGGGACTTCCGGCGTTTTTCAACGAGCTAAAAGAATATGCCGATAAGCATATCATTTATGCCGGCTTCGTAGAAGATATAAGTCTTTATTTCAAAGCTGCCGACGTATTTTTAAACCCTATCCTCAGCGGGGGAGGCGTAAAGACAAAGGCCATAGAGGCGCTGGCGATGAATTGCACGGTAGTCTCCACTGAATTAGGCGCGATGGGCATAAAAAGGGAGATATGCGGCGACAAACTGCATATCATCGAAAACCACGACTGGCGGCTATTTGCCGAAACCGTCATCCACAGCGCCCAAAAAGAAGAACCCACCCCCCCTACATTTTTTGACTATTATTACTGGGGGAGGGTAACTAACAGAACTCTTGAATTAATGAGAAACTAAATATTCAACCTCCAGCTTAGGTCTTTTTGCCGGGTTTGTATGCTCGCTGCTCCCGAATAAAATAGACCTGTATATTTCCTCATTTTGGAGTTCAAGACAAAACCCGAAATTCTTACCCCCTTTTACCATTTCCTTAACCATAGCAGTAACGTCTAAATCAACAGCATTAAAATTCCATTGCGCCGTTGAAGCCGGAACAGCAGTGCGATCTTCATCGGTAGTGGCCGGTTTATTATTCCAGGTAATCGTTGAATCGCTCCAATCACTCAATACCCTTTTCAACCAAGATGCATTGTCGCCATAACCTTGATATGGAGAACCCGGATAGTACGAATTACCCAAAGGCGCGGCAACGCCTGACTCCACGCCATAAAGAGACAATTTAGCAGAGATGATCTCTGCTTTAGAAGGAATTTCGGAAAGGCCTAAAAATTTTATATATGTTCTGTTGGTGCCTTGCCCGGCGCCAACTTCATTGTAAGTCCAGCGAATGGCCGTAACATCCGGATTCACCTTATGATTTGCTCCGGCATAAAGACCATTATCAGTATCACGATATGCGACCAGGCAATCCTGACCATCAGAAGGGCCTGGCTGCAATGTCATTTTCTTCGCTTTAGCTTTAAGGTTAGGGAAATATTGTTCTAATTTATCACAACTAAATAAAAAAACAGAAATGCCAAACCCAAGAAGAATGTATATGCTAAATTTTTTCATAATTAAAATATTAAATATTGCCAAATATATCTAATTTATTTTATAAAAGAAAGGATTTCCCCGTAGTATGATGGGCGTAAAACGCCAAATCGCCAAGATATTCCGTAAAAATCCAAGCATACGGATAAATTCCAGCCTACCCTGCGCGCCATAAAAAAGGATTTTAAAGAAGCTCGCAATAACGGCTAAAGGCACTGTAAATGAATACATAAACAAATGAAAAAGAAACCAACAGGCGCCAAACTGTTTTCTAATCCTGACAAAATTAGAAAGCATTATCTGAAGTCCTTTTTTGTCGTATAAATTATAATACCCTCTTCCGGAAGATTTAAAAGCAACATTGGCCGTTTCACCCTGCAAATGATATATTCTGTATTGTCCATAGACAACCAATTTACCCACTTTTCTCAAGCGGGAACACCATTCAGCCTCTTCTGCGTATAGGAAGAAGTCTTCGTCCATCAGTCCAACCTTATCAATAGCCGATTTTTTTACCATCAGGAATGCCCCATTGATCCAGTCTACTTCAACTGGCTCTTTAGCATCGGGAACATTAGGCTTTTTCACGGCAAAAAATGTCCCCAACCTCTTAAGAACAGCGCCCACATAAGGAAGCGGCAGTAGGTTATTGAGTCCGCCTTTCATAAAATAATTTCCCGAAATCTGAGGCGTTCCGTCTTCGTTTAATAACTGTACGCCGCAAGCGACATATTCGGACCTGGCAAAGAGCTCTGCACATTTATTAATACCATTATTTACATTTAAGGTATCAGAATTTAGCAGCAGTACAATTTCGCTGGCCGACTGCCGGATTCCTTCATTATTAGCTCTTGCAAAACCTGCATTATAGGACATTTGAATCCATTTCACAGACGGATACGCGTCCGCAATTAATTCCCGGCTATTATCACCCGAAGCATTATCAACAACAATGATCTCCAATGGAAAACTTCCTCCGCCATCAATAATAGACCGCAAGCACCCCAGCAAAAGCTTCGGCGTCTTATAATTAACAATAATAACAGATATAAAATAAGACATACGCCCGAGAGAAATAATTGTATCCGCCAACCATACGCTAAACGCTATCTATCTCCTAAAATACAGTAAATCTATCATTTATCGAATAAATCAAAATCATTTCAGCAATCTAAAATCATTAATTTGCAGAAATAAATTAACCCATTAATGAAGACAGCGCTAATAACGGGCATTACAGGCCAGGACGGGGCTTATCTTGCAGAGTTTCTCTTAAATAAAGGATATATCGTACACGGCATTAAAAGAAGAAGCTCTTTAATGAATACCGACCGGATAGATCATATCTTTTTCGATAAATCATTAATGGAGAAATTCCATCTTCATTATGGCGATCTTACCGATTCGTCAAATCTTCTCAGGATCATTAAACAAATTCAGCCGGACGAAATATATAACCTAGCCGCTCAAAGCCATGTGCAAGTAAGTTTTGAAACTCCAGAGTATACCGCAAATGCAGATGCTATTGGCGTGCTCAGGCTTCTGGAAGCTATTAGGATATTGGGATTAGAAAAGAAAACCAGGTTCTATCAGGCATCCACTTCCGAACTTTATGGAATGGTACGGGAAATCCCTCAAAATGAGAAAACGCCGTTTTATCCCAGGTCTCCTTATGGGGTAGCCAAACTTTATGCTTATTGGATAACGGTCAATTACAGAGAAGCTTATGGAATATACGCGGTAAACGGCATATTGTTCAATCATGAAAGTCCGCTAAGGGGAGAAAACTTCGTTACGAGGAAGATAACCATAGGTGTTTCGAAAATACTTATGGGGCTGGAAGATATTATATTGTTGGGAAACCTTGACGCTAAAAGAGACTGGGGACATGCCGCAGACTATATTGAAGGAATGTGGATGATGATGCAATCAGACGCTCCGGAAGACTATGTCCTTGCCACGGGAAAAACCACTTCTGTCCGCGACTTTGTAATACTTGCCTTCTCATACGCCGGAATAGAATTAAAATTTGAGGGCGCCGGCGTAGAGGAGAAAGGTTTTATTGCCAAATGCAATAACTCATCCTATCAATTACCGATCGGCAAACAAGTAATAAGCATCCATCCTCGTTATTTCAGGCCAGCAGAGGTCGATATACTTATTGGCGACGCCGCCAAAGCCAGGACCAAATTAGGATGGGCGCCTAAATACACGCTCGAAATGCTGGTGGTAGAAATGATGGAGAAGGAGCTGATCTTCCAAAAACAGACGGGAAAAACATTAAAGATCTTAGCCCCGGGCAAATAACAATCACCTAGCGTTGGATTTTCAGTACTTTTTTTACAAATAAATTCTTCGCCAATTTAAATGGGAATATCATAAAACCCATTGCCGTCTCCTTATAAAAAGAAAGATTAAACCCATAGGTTTGACTATTGATCCGGATATGTCTCCAAATAGCTGGAAATTCAAGATAACAAAGGAGATTATAAACAATGCTTCTGGTCGTTCGGAAATGAAGCGGTATTTCCTGATTATATTTTCTCCTTGCGTTCTCAAAATCATTCAGCGCATCGTTTACGCAGACCGCTACTTTAGCAATATCAAAATCTATTAATTCTATCAACCTGATGTTTAGTCCAAACCGTTTAAAATCCCTCGACGGAGGATTTACCCAATTTGTATATGGATTAAGAAGCTGCACCATTGGCAACTGCTTAGCCTCATCTGAAGTAGAGAGCCAGGTAATACCGCTTGAGCAACCGATCAGAAATGAACAAGAATGCGTAAGGGCCGCAGTTTCCCTTATCGTAAGCGCGCTGCCGTCGATAATCCGGTTGTTTTCGTGTATAATTTGCCGGGAAGAAGATAGAATGATCGCCGTGTCATTCCTCGTCGCCAATTTTTCGGCAATCAAAAGCGCCTGGGAAAGTGTAATAGAAGATTGCCCGCTTTGAGGGGCAAACTCAAATAAAATAACATTTTGGAAATCGGATAATTTATGATTAGAAGCAAACTGCCGGACATTTTCCTTCTCCTTTTCAGTTAACCGAAGCGTCATCGTCGCCCCAACAGTAACCGGCCTGCCATAACCTCTGAATATTGCAGACCTTATGCTCCCGTCATAATTGGCCTGGTTAGCGCCCATGATATGCGTAATAAAAACTTCATCCCATTTGCCCAGGCGCTTATCTCGGTTAACCTGTTTTATAAATCGTCTATAAGCCGGAGCGTCATTTTTGGCAACCGAAGAAACTTCAATCGTTTCATCAACATAAGGATTACCGGCGATAATACTTTTGCAAGCGGTAGATATAGCCCAATACAGACGGCAACCTGGGAAATCTTGTTTAATTTGTTTTGCAATAGCCGTTGCATATAAACAGTCTCCATTAGAAAACAATTGAACTAATAGGATTTTAGTTGGCGCCATATGAGAAATTATTCACCGATCATCATTTTAACGAGTCCCGAAAAACTAATTTCGGGCTTCCATCCAAGGCTATAAATAAGGGAAGGATCAGAAACCAACCTTTTATATTCCGGCTTAAAATCATTCTGCATAACTACATAATCCTCCCAATCCTTATCAATCAGGGCAAAGCATTCTTTAATATATTCCATGATAGAATATCCCTCCCCCGAACCCAATACAGCCTCCCCAATTTCCTCCTGTTGGACAAATGTCCAAACAGCATTAACAATATCGCCTGCAAATGTCCACTCCTTTACGACCGAAATATCTCCTATCTCTACTTTTACATCTTCTCCCTTAGCAATACTTTTAACCGCATTAGCAATCATTTTACTTACATGCCGTTCCGTTCTGCGAGGACTATCATGATTAAAAAAATAGCCGATATATGTTTTTAGACCCAGCGAACGATAATATCTAGCGGCGTAAGCCGATTGTATTCTACATAGAGAATAGGCGTCGCGGGCCTCGAAGGGATCAGACTCCTTTATAGGCAAACCTGTATTTTTAAATTGAAGCCCGCTACCGGAGATAAAAATTTTCGAGCGCCGCGACACGACCTTAGCAGCCTCCAATATATTAATGGCGCCTGTAGAAACAGCCTGGTAATTATCAAAAAGCGATTGATGGCTAGTCGTGGAAACTGCGGCAAAATGAAATATATATTCCGGCTGATACCGTTCGATCAGATACTTGACCCACTCAAAGTTGTGAATTCCGGAAGTTTCTGAAATATCTTTTCTTGAAATTCCTATTACAGAAACGCCTCGGCTTTCCAGAAACCTTGAAAGATAAAATCCATCCTGGCCATTTATTCCGAATATTATTGCGGTAGCGCTCAAAACTAATTAAAGATTATTCAGTTTCTTATAAATATGGTATTAATGCTTGTTTCTGCGTAAACCTTGTAATCCTTATTTACAAGAAAATCTTCGATCTCCGTTCTTTTATACTCCTTCTGATTGGCATCATACCCCAATGTTTCAACGCAAAAAGCAAGCGGCCGATAAGTATTAAAATCAATGGATTTCAAAATCTCCAGATCGAGCCCCTCCACATCAATAGAAATAAAATCTGGAAGCGTTGCACAATAACGCTGAAGAATATCATTGACCCGTAATAAAGGAACCCGGATTATCCGGTCAAAATCTATTTTTCCTACTTTATCCATCCCCACATTCTTCCAATAGTAAGCCTGCTCCTTCGAAAAAGTACTCAACCCGTCAAAACGCCCGGAAAACAAATAAAAGTCCGCCTCTTTCTCCTCTCCGATCCCTACGCCAACATTCAAAACAGTATCCGATGTCCTGACCTTCTTAAACTTTCTAAATAAAACAGGATTAGGCTCAATACAAACCCCTCTGCTTCCTCTGACATAAAAATAATAAGTATTGCTCAGGTACGAGGGGTGATTGGCTCCTATATCCAAATAGGACGGCTTAAGAATATTTTCTTTATAAAACAATCTTGCCAGAATAAGATCTTCTCCAGCCTGTGCATAAGCCAGTTGCAGATTCGGAAGCAACGCCCTGCTAACAACCTTCCCCAATATATTTCTCATGCCCATTCGCTATGCGGATTATAAAAGCATTTGCCAATTATCTACTTCTTAAAAATCTCAACTTTCGGCAACGGGAAGATCAACCCTGTTCCCTGATCTAATATATCTTTTTCTCTCTTTAAAAACTCCTCTCTAAAATGCCAGGGCAGCACTAAATAAAAATCAGGCTTCATTTTTCTGCTTTCCTCTTCGCTAATAATGGGAATGTTTGTGCCTAATGTAATTGCCCCATATTTGTCGGGGTTTCTTTCAGCCGCATAATCAATCAGGTTATTATCCAGGTTACACCATTGCAGGATTGTATTGCCTTTGGTAGACGCCCCATAAATATGAATATGTTTCCCTTCATTTTTTATCCTTGTCAGGAGATCTGACAATTCGCGCTTACGATCTTCTATCCGACGCTGGAATTCCACATACGGCTTATCCGTATCCAACATCATATCAAATTCCTTCTGCCTAATCGAATATAAAAATTGCTGATCGATCTTATTATCAAAAGAACTATTTTCGAGATGCGTGGCATAGCATCGAATACTTCCGCCATTTATGCTATTAAATGAGACCTTAAACAATTTCATTTCCGCTAACGAGCATATCCTTTCAATTGCGGCAAGGCTATAATATTCCAGGTGTTCATGACAGATAGTATCATAAGAATCCGACTCAAGCATATGAGGCATATAGCTCATCTCAAAAACCCATATCCCTTCCGGAGAGAGTATCTTCTTAATTTCCTTAACAAACTTAACGGGACTTTCAAGATCATAAAACATAGCAATGGAAGTAACAACGTCGAGTTTGGCGCCCTTCAAAAGAGAAAACAATTTTTCGGAAGGAAAGATATCCTGAACTACGGTAGCGCCTTCAACTTCCCGGGCAACATCGCTGGGATCGCATCCGTATTTGTTAAAAGAAGCGGGATAGTTATTTAAAAATGTGCCGTCATTACATCCAATATCAAGGACAGAAGCTGTTTTTTTGTTAATAATCGCCAGTATAGACCCGGCAATTTCCTTAAGATGATTCCTCATAGTATCATTTGTGCCCGATCGATACCAATAAGCGTTATACAATATTTCAGGAGGAACAGAGTGTTCCATCTGAAGTAGTCCGCAAGCATCTTCATCATCTTCCGGCGAGCAGCGTACGAGGGAGCATGGAATCTTTCGCATGGAAGGTATTTCTTTGCCTGGCTTTATAAAAGACCCCTGAAGGTACTGCTCTCCAATATCAATCACTTTCTTTAAGGATGCTGAACCGCAGACCCTACAAGTCTTTCTCGTTTTTATATGCATAAATGCAGCAGATTATTCGGGTATGGTATTTCTTGATTGTTTGACTAATTCGGCAAATTGTTCATTAATTGAATCAATGCACTTATTTCTTTGCAAATTCAAAATGGCGAGCTGTTTAACGACTGTGTCTTTTTGTTGTGGAGGGACACTTTCAAAATCGTATACCTTTTCCTGTTCATGCCATAACCTGCAATTAACATCAGCCAACTGATAAAAAACATCGCCTATATTCCCTTGCACATCAGGCACAATATTCCCTTCCTTTTTGAATACTTTATTTGCCGCAAAAGTAAGCTGACTCTCATCAATATCGCCTTTAACAGCATGAACAATATATTGATCAATCTCTTGCCGGAGATGCTTTGCCTGTATTTTCAGGCTTTCCAGCCGATCGCTATCTTCAGTATGGTATTCCTTAAGTTTTACAATAGTCAGTTTATCGCATAACATTCCCAGGGTTTCAGCCATAGTTTATTAAATATAACGCTAAATTAATTCTATTATTCCAAAATGGACAATACTCCTTCAAAACGAATCCATTAGGAAGCAAAAGCCCTCATGCCTGTTTTCTGCCAACTGTCCCCGATATTAAGATCCGCTAA
>JAEUVR010000072.1 GCA_016786785.1 Chitinophagaceae bacterium | reverse complement strand
CTCCCACCGGTAATGGTTATAGTTTCTAAAGAAAGAAGTTACGGTAGTATTGATGTCCATCTGGCTTCCGATGCATATCTGCGAGTTGTTGCTGGGCACCATGGTCAGCTCGGGATTACAGCTCACAAGGGCGATATCGTCGATGGCCCAGTCGTTACCGCCGCCGCCGGAAGCGTTGTTCCGGATGGAAATGGTGATCGTGCTCTGCGTCGGCCCTGTGCGGAACAGGAATCCTTTTTTCTGCCAGCCCAGCGTATCTATTTGGCCGGTAGAATACCTGTCCAGTCCGTCAATGGCAAAAGCAAGATTAGGCAAAACGCCGGGCTTAAATGTAGCATTACCGGATGAGTCGGCGCCGCATACCCGGCAAATATTTTTCACCCATAATGAAAACTCGTAGGAGGTATTGGGGCATAAGCCGGTGATGTTTTGTCGATAGGCTTCCGAGGTTGCATAGTCGGCGTTCACTACCAGCATATATCCTCCCTCCGAACCCGGCGCTGTGGGGGCGTTGCCTGCAGAAGTGGTAGACCCGGTATGGTCGCCCATGATGTCCCAGTAGCCGCTGAACATCCTGTTGGCGCAGGAGGCAGAGGCTGGGGGATTGCCTGAAAGAGAGGTGGGGCAGTTGGGCCTTATCTGGGCATTTGCGTTTGTGCTTCCCCAGGGGCTGATATTGTTCAGGATAGCATAACTGCCATCATTCAACGCTGCCAGCGGCAGCGTGGGAGGCGAATAGGGGCGGTAAAGATAGTTGGGTATATTAAATACCGGGGCCGTGGTACGGCTTTGTACAAAGCCGCTATCGAATGTGCCGCCTGCTTCATTTACAAAGTTCTTTCCTACCGAATTGCTACAGATAGGATCGTTGGTGGAGATCAGGATCTTATATCTTATAGAGTTCTGGATCTGGTCGGAGCCGCCTGCCGTGAGTTTATAACGGATCTGGCCGGCGCCCAGGGTAATGGTATCGCCTATATTCCCGGTAACGGTTACCCTGAAAGAAGCGGTCACCAACACCCCGCCATTGGCGCGGGGCTTGTCCTGGACACGGCCGCCGGCAGCCCCGGTATAAATATTTCCTGCGCCTGCGGCGTCATTGGAAGTATTGGTGGGCGCGGTAGCGCCATTGCCCAGGTTGATCTTGATATTGTATTGTCCCGCGCCGGGAGAAGCATTATATCGCCCCGGGTCGGTATCTGCCGCCAGGGTCCATTTTTTATAGGTCAGTCCTTCATTGGTGATCAGCCGCAAGGAGTCGTCGCTAAATATGGTGTTGCTGGGAACATTATCTATATACCGCGCGGAATAAACAATGTAGTTGGAGCCATTATAATTTCCCGGAAAATAAATATTGGTGCGTATCTCCAGTACATCGCCGGGCTCGACCGTGCCGCCAATTGTTTTTTTGGTAACATTGACATAACTGTTGCCAAACTTTACCTGGGCAGATGCCAGGAGGCTCACCGACATACAGACCAGCCAAAATGTTAGAAACCTGAACGCAGGCTCAATGTAGAGTAGAGGTTTTTTCATCGGTTTGGATTATTTCGGATTTGCTCTTTGTAAATCTAATATAAAGGCATTATCTTTTCAATCGTAATAGTACCTGTGTTTTGACCTGTCCTTTATGCTAAAATCACAGAAAACAAAAAGGCTTATCCGGGTGAATAGATCCAGAAAATTGCAGCCTGTCGCTTAATAAAGCCGGACGATATTAATATAATAACGAATAAGCAGTTCCCCTTATTTCGTATATGAAATAAAATTATATTCTTAGACCTATGCCCGAAATAATTAAGCGCCCGGATCATGCCGGGCGCTTAATCAGGCTTCAACCATTATTTATTTTAAATAGGTGATAGACAGCGGCTTATGATTAATCGATATTGCCGACCATTTTCTCCGGAACCACCCATTCGTCGAATTGTTCAGGCGTCACATATCCCAGTTTTACCGCCATTTCTTTCAGGGTGGATCCTTCCTTAGGCGCTTTTTGGGCGATCTCGGCGGCTTTATAATAGCCGATATGCGTATTCAGGGAGGTTACCAGCATCAATGAATTATCGACATGCTTTTTTATATTGACCTCAATAGGTTCGATGCCTGTGGCGCATTTATCATTGAAGGATACGCATCCGTCGCCGATCAGCCGGGCGCTATGGAGGAAATTGAAGATGATCATCGGTTTAAAAACATTCAGCTCAAAATGACCGGTAGCCCCGCCAATATTGATCGCTACATCATTGCCCAATACCTGCGCGGCGATCATGGTGAGCGCCTCGCATTGCGTGGGATTCACCTTGCCCGGCATGATCGACGATCCCGGTTCATTATCGGGGATGAACAATTCGCCTATGCCCGAACGCGGACCTGAAGAAAGCAGGCGAATATCGTTGGCGATCTTCATCAGGCTGACCGCTACGGTCTTTAAGGCGCCATGCGCTTCCACTATGGCGTCATGCGAGGCAAGCGCTTCAAATTTGTTGTGCGCGGTAATAAAAGGAAGCCCGGTTAATGCCGCGATATGCTTCGCTACATTTTCGGCATATCCTTTTGGCGTGTTGATGCCCGTTCCTACGGCGGTTCCGCCGAGCGCCAGCTCCGACAAATGAGGAAGGGTATTTCGGATGGCTTTTAATCCGTGGTCGAGCTGCGAAACATAACCGCTGAATTCCTGTCCAACGGTCAAAGGAGTCGCGTCCATACAATGCGTTCTGCCGATCTTCACCACTTTCATGTATTTGCGGCTTTTTTCAGCGAGCGTATCCCTGAGTTTTTCAATGCCCGGGATGGTCTGCTCTGTCAGCATTTTATAAGCCGCAATATGCATAGCGGTAGGAAAAGTATCATTGGACGACTGCGATTTGTTGACATCGTCGTTAGGATGCAGGAAT
>JAEUVR010000069.1 GCA_016786785.1 Chitinophagaceae bacterium | reverse complement strand
TTTTACATTCAATTTGGCGAAAAGAAAAATTGGTTTTTGATTTGATAACAGTTTATTATTTAAATATTAAAATAGTTAACCCATGCCTCCATCCATATTAGTTGTTTCTCTTATATTTCTGGGTATTAGTATGCTGGTGTCTGGTGTTCTTAAAAGCAAGTTTAATGCTTACAGCCAGATTCGGCTGGCTTCGGGAATGTCGGGCAGCCAGGTAGCCGCTAAGATGCTAAGGGATAATGGGATTTATGATGTTCAGATCATTTCTGTCGAAGGTTTTATGACAGATCATTATAATCCGCTGACCAAAACCGTAAACCTTAGCCCTGATGTGTATAACGGGGTTTCCATTGCTTCTGCCGCTGTCGCTGCCCATGAATGCGGTCATGCCGTCCAACATGCCACTGGATATCAATGGCTTACGATGAGAAGCAAGCTTGTGCCGGCTGTACAGTTCAGTTCCGGGATCGTGCAGTGGGTGTTATTGGCGGGCATACTGCTTATTAATGTATTTCCTTCCTTATTATTGGCCGGGATCGTCCTTTTTGCGGTGACTACCTTATTTTCACTAATTACGCTTCCGGTGGAGTTCGATGCCAGTAAAAGAGCCCTGGCCTGGCTGAATACAGCGCGGATAACCACTTCCCAGGAATACCCCAAGGCCAAGGATGCCCTGAAATGGGCCGCCATGACTTATTTAGTAGCTGCTTTAGCTTCAATAGCTACTTTAATTCAATATATTATGATATTTTTGGGGGGCAATAGGAATAGAGACTAATTTTTCTTTTTTTGCGTTACAACGATAGGCGGTTGTTTATTTGGGGTTGGTAAGACGAAAACTCCTTTAAGGCATTGTCTACGCGTTGTGTAAATCATAAAATTCATCCAATGAAAAGATCTTTTGGCTTAGCCATTGTATTTGCCCTGCTATGGGCGCCATCTATTCAAGCCCAGGTCAGGGAACTGGCCGGCAAGATCACCGATGCAAAAAGCGGCTTAGCGCTGGAGGGCGTGACAGTTCAACTTAAGGGATCCACCCAGAATACCATCACGCTTGCAGATGGAAGTTTCCACATAACGATACAAACGCCGGTTTCAACGGTTATCTTTTCTCATACCGGTTATGAGGAGCAGGAGGCCGCTGTTGGCGCCAATATGAATATTGCCCTGGTTCCCTCCGTCAGCGACTTATCTGAAGTAGTGGTAGTAGGTTACGGCAAATCCGAAAAAAGGGATTTAACAGGCTCCATTTCTCATATAAAGGGAAGCGAAGTGGAAAATCTACCCGTTGCCAGTTTCGAATCCGGATTGCAGGGCAAGGCAGCCGGACTGAACATAGAATCGGGCAGCGGAAAGCTGGGGCAGGCCATAAAAGTGAGGATCCGCGGAACCTCGTCTATTTCGGCCAGCAGCCAGCCGCTGTATGTAGTAGACGGTCTGCCTGTTATCACAACCAGCCTTTCTGATGGAACGAACGAGGAAACCAACCCTTTGGTAGACCTTAACCCTAACGATATCGAATCGATCGAAGTATTAAAAGACGCTTCCGCCGCCGCTATCTATGGCGCCCGCGCCGCCAATGGCGTGATACTGGTGACGACCAAAAAAGGAAAGATGGGTAAAAAGTCGACGGTGAATGTTAACCTGTCTACAGGGTTTAGTAATCCTACCCGCAAGAAGGGATTTATGAATACTCAGCAATATGCGCAATTATATGATCAGGCCCTATTGAACGACGCAACGTATGATTTTAATAATGGAATCAGCGGGTATAGCTCAATAACAGAGGCTTTGGAAAGCCTTACCTCCTATCTGAACACGTATTATTTTAACCCCCAGGATTACGCCCTGGGCGCCCAGGATTGGAAAAGCGGGGAAATAAATACCAACTGGGAAGACCTGCAGTATAACAAAAATGCGCAAACGCAGCAAGCGGATGTCTCAGTTAGCGGCGGCACAGACAAAACAAAGTTTTACGCTTCCGGCTTTTATAACAAGCAGGAGGCCATCGTGATCAATAATGTCTTCCAGCGCTATGGCGGCAGGTTGAACCTTGATCATAATATTTCAGACAAGGTAAGCATCGGGTTTAACCTGGCGTTAAACCGTTCTCAATTAGACCGCGTTTCGCATGATAACGCATTTTCTACGCCTGGCCAGATGGTAGCGCAACTGCCGTTCTCGCCCACGCATGATCCTGAAACGGGAAAGTTAAATCCTTATACCCTTTATGCAAACGGTTTATTTGACGCGCAATTCAGTTTTGAAAAGCAGGTTACTTTCAGAAGCTTCGGTAATGCCTATGCGAATATTGACATTGCTCCTTCTTTGGCCTTTCGGTCGGAGCTGGGCGCCGATATATTAAACCTGTATCAGGAATATTATTCGGGTAAGGAATCAACCGACGGAAAGCCTTTGGGGCTGGGCGGCAACCTGTTCTCGCAATCGGCAAGCCTTAATACCAATAACTATTTTACTTTTTCGCCGTCTATCGGAAGCGACCATACGCTAAAAGCGACGGCAGGGATGAGTTATCTTCAGAATGATCTCAACCAAAGCGCTATTCAGGGCGAGGGTTATCCCTCCGATGCCATAAAGAATCTTTCGGGGGCCACCGATATCGTGTCTGGAAGTTCTACCGGCGCCAGGTATTCCTTTCTATCTTATTTTGCAAGAGCCAACTATGCGTTGCTGGATAAATACCTGGTATCGGCGAGCTTACGCGCCGACGGATCTTCCCGTTTCTCGCCGGAGAACCGCTATGGGTTGTTTCCTGCCGCCTCGATAGGGTGGATCCTCTCCGAAGAATCTTTCTTACGCAACTCATCTTTTTTAAGCTATTTCAAACTGAGGGCCAGCTATGGCATAACCGGTAATGCGGAAATAGGAGAAAACGGTTTCCTGGGTCTTTACCAGGTGTCTAATTATCCTTCGCTTCCGGGTTATGTTCCCAACCAGTTGCCGAGTAAGGACCTGCGATGGGAGAAAACCGCTCAGGCGGATATTGGCGCGGAATTCGGATTTTGGAATAACCGGTTAAGCGGTGAAATAGACTTGTACCATAAAAAAACAACAGACTTGTTGCTGAATGTGAACATTCCTTCCAGCACAGGTTTCTCATCTATTTTAGAGAATCTTGGCAAAATGGAGAATAAGGGCGTTGAACTTACGCTTAACTCCCGTAACCTGGTTGGCAAATTCAGTTGGAATACTTCTTTTAATATCGCGTATAATAAAAATACGGTGCTTGATATACAGGGGCAGGTAATCGAATCAGGGGGAGGCTTGCAGCGCGCTGTAGACAATCAGCCGATCGGCGTTTTCTATATGCAGCATTTTGTGGGCGTTGACCCTGAGAACGGAGACGCTTTATATGAAGACGCTGATGGAAAGCCAACATCGGCTTACCAGGACGCGGTAAGAAAAGTCGTAGGAAAAGCATTGCCTGATTTTACCGGCGCCCTGACCAATACCCTACGTTATGCGAATTTCGATCTCTCTATACAATTCAATTTTGTCGAGGGCAATAGCATCTTTAACGCAGGCGGTATTTATAGTTCTTCCAGCTTTGGAAATGGTTACGATAACCAGACTACCGACCAGTTGAACGGTTGGAAACAGCCGGGCGATATCACCAATGTTCCGAGGGCCGGCATGTTTTATTCAACAGGATACAGAAATTCCTCCAGGTGGCTTTATGATGGTTCTTATATCCGGTTGAGGAATCTTGTCCTGGGATATACGCTTCCTTCTTCCATTACCGGAAGATGGAAGATGTCTTCTGCAAGGTTTTACCTGTCTGGTATGAACCTCCTTACGTTCACCAAGTATATCGGCGATCCTGAAGTGAATACCTATGTATTGGGGAATATATCCGGAGGCCAGGATTTCTTTTCCATACCTCAGGCAAGAACCATCGCCGCTGGCGTTAACATTCGTTTCTGATCATCCTTTAAAAACCAAACCATGAACTTTATAAAATCTTTTTTATTCATTTTTGCAGTCGCTCTGATTGCCGCAGGATGCAATAAAAAACTGGATGTCGCTCCGCAGCAGAACATTGATCCCAACGACATCAAAACATCCGACGACATTAAAGCCGTCCTGTTTGGCGCCTATAGCAAGCTGCAGGACCCAGACGCGTTCGGCGAATCTTTTTTCCTGACGGCAGATCTGCTGGCTGCGCAAGACCAGATTTATTTTTCAGGTTCTTTCGTCGATTATGTCGACCTGAATGACAAGATACAGATAGAGACCAATCTGACCGCCTGGAATATATGGCAGAATGCTTATATCATTATCAATATTGCCAATATTGCCCTGGATAAGATTGAATTGATAGACGAGGATGAAAGAGACGCCGTCGCCGCCGAGGCTAAATTTATCAGGGGGCTGACTTATTTTGAATTGGTAAACTATTTTGCAAAACCCTGGTCGGCGGGTAATACGACCGCTAATCCTGCCGTGCCGCTTATGATAAAGCCGGTTTATGAGTACAATGCCGCCGAGCATCTGCTGCCCCGCGCCAGCGTAAGCGCTATCTATACCCAGGTGATCAATGATCTTACCGATGCCGCCGAAGGACTTCCCCATGTTTCCGTAAATGCAAGAGCGTCCTCGTTTGCAGCGAGAGCTATTCTCTCCAGGGTTTATCTCAGCCAGGGCAATCTGTCGGGCGCGGCAGAAGAGGCAAACGCGGTGATCGAATCCGGCGATTATGCGCTGCCGGCATCGTATGCCGGTTCTTTTAATAACGTCGTTAATTCAAGCGAAGATATTTTTGCTATTCAACAGACCAGTCAAAGTAATGCGGGCACTGCAAACGTAGGTCTTATCACTTTCTATATGGCCAATTTCTCGAACGACGAGCCTTCGATCAGCGGGGGGCGCGGCGATGTAAAAGTAAATCCTTCCCATCTCGATATTTATGAAACGGAAGATACCCGCGGCTCATTTTATTATAACGGATACAGCATCACCGGGGCGGAAGGTCTGCACACCAGGAAATGGTCGTCTTTTTATAGAGTAATTCCTGTTGTCCGCCTCGCAGAGATGTACCTGACCAGGGCGGAAGCTAATTATCGTAAGGGCGGCGCGCCTATCGGCGGAGTAGATCCCTTAGATGACCTGAATACCGTAAGAGGCAGGGCAAAAGCTTCCTTGCTTACGTCTATTGACGATGAAGGAATTTTTGTCGAAGAGCGGTTTCGCGAACTGGCTTTTGAAGGCGATAGATTATGGACCTTAAAAAGACTGCAGTTAGACGTAGACGGTCTTCCTTATGACGATAATAAATTGGTTCTGCCCATTCCCAGGAGCGAATTGGATGTAAACGCCAAATTGACCCAGAATCCGGGCTATTAGTCTTTACTACAACTTTATTTCTTCCTCGTGCTTGTCGAAGAAATGAAATTCGGTCAGATGATAGCTGGTATTGGCTTTGATCTTTATTTTCTGGCCGAATTTCCATCTCCATTTCCATAATTTGGATCGTAAGAAGAATCCCTTGGTGAAATAAGAATAGAGTATGGGATGGACTGCCAGGGTGAGGTCTTTGTGTTGATGCGTGATCAGGTAGCTCAGGTTCTTTTCAATTTGGTCTTCCAGTAATAAGGTGGAAGATATTTTTCCGGTGCCATTGCAGGTAGGGCAAACTTCCTGCGTATTGATATTCATTTCCGGCTTCATCCTTTGCCGGGTGATCTGCATAAGCCCGAACTTGGAAATAGGAAGCACGGCATGTTTGGCTCTATCGGGCCGCATGAACTCTTCCATGGACTCCATCAGCTTCCGTTTGTTATCGGGCAGCTTCATATCGATAAAATCCACTACAATGATGCCTCCAAGGTCCCGGAGCCTTAGCTGGCGCGATATTTCCGCGGCCGCTTCAAGATTGGTTTCAAGGGCGTTCTGCTCCTGGTTATTGCTTACGCTTTTATAGCCGCTGTTCACGTCTATTACGTGCAGCGCTTCGGTGTGTTCAATGATAAGATAAGCGCCGCTGGGCAGGTTTACCGTTTTTCCGAAAGCGGCTTTTACCTGTTTGGTAATGCCATACTGATCGAATATCGGAAGGCCGTTATTATAAAGAGAAAGGATATCCGATTTTTCAGGGGCTATGCGTTGAATATAGCTTTTTGTATCGTTAAAAATATTGCGGTCATTCACGACGATCTTGTTAAAGTCCTCGTTCAGCAAGTCGCGCAACATGCTTGTTGTCTTGGTTTGTTCGCTCAATACCTTTGTAGGAGAGACGGAGCCCTTAAGGTTTTTCTGAATCAGCTTCCATGTTTCAACCAGCATGGTGAGGTCTTCATGCAGCTCGGCGGTATTTTTCCCTTCGGCCGCGGTCCGGACGATCACGCCGAAATTTTTGGGCTTGATCGCTTCAATGATCTTCTGCAGGCGCTTTCTTTCCTCGGAAGAATGGATCTTCCTCGAAACGGCTACAATATCATTGAAGGGAGTGATGACGACAAAACGGCCGGGTAAAGAAATTTCACAGCTTAGCCGGGGGCCTTTTGCGGCAATAGGTTCTTTGAGGATCTGAACGAGTATATTGGGCTTTCCGCTCAATACTTCGTTGATCTTTCCTGTTTTGATGATCTCCGGTTCTATAGGGAACGAGGAATAGTCAAAACCATCAGGGCTATTATCATTAATAGCTATTTGCGTGAATTTGAGCAGGGAGCGGGCATAGGGGCTCAGGTCGGTGTAGTGAAGAAAGGCGTCCTTTTCAAATCCGACATCGACGAATGCGGCATTGAGCCCGGGGATCAGCTTCTTCACTTTACCGAGATACAGGTCCCCCACGGCAAAACTGGCATCAGTTTTTTCATGATGAAGTTCTACCAGCTTCTTATCCTCCAAGAGGGCGATTTCCACGCCGAGGGGAGCAGCATTTATAATAAGTTCCTTATTCAAGCGTATACATCTTTTACGTCTAACCGTCTCACTGCAAGGGAAACGCTGAAGAGGAATTATTTGTCAGGTATCAGTACAGGTTACGCCAGATAATCGTCTACAATAGAAGACAAATAATTAATTCAGCGATAGGAAGGATGAGCCGACCTTTAAGACCGGCTCGTTATAATCAAAAATTTAACGACTCTTCTTCTTATGACGATTTTTTCTAAGTCTTTTTTTACGCTTGTGCGTTGCTATTTTATGACGTTTTCTTTTTTTACCGCAAGGCATAAGTATCCAATGATTTTAGTTAATAATAAATCCTTTATAAAGCAAGCCTATAGCGAGCGCTTATTTTTTCAATTGGTCGATCCTTTTGTCGATCTCCCGCATTATTTCTGTATTGTTCACATGATCCTTTACCGCTTCATACCATTTTATGGCATTTTCCTTATCCAGTTTTCTTTCATAGGCTTCGGCAAGCATCAGTTTGGCTTCCACGTTATCCGGTTGTTTGGAAGCCACCGTTAATAACCGTTCGATCGCCTTGTTTAGTTGTCCCGATAACAATCCTCCTGCGCCCAGCATAAACTGAGCATACATATTTTCAGGGTCTCTCTCCGCCACTTCCCGTATGATCGTAATGCCCTGCATGGGATTATCGCTGATATCTCCGAAAAGATAACAGCTCCCCAGCCCTACTTTAAGGGAATCGTCGTTGGGATTGATCGCTAATGCTTTTTCAAATAACTTTCTGGACTCGTCCGCCATCCAGCGTTTCAAGTCGGGATTTTCCTGTCTGCGGAAGCTCTCTAAAAAGAAACGGGCAGCAAAGGTGAGACTTTTTTCAGAATTTTCCAATTTAGCGGATTCGCCGGTATAATAGGCAAATGGCAGGAGTAGGTGGGCGGAATCGCGGTAAAATGCGGCTATTTGCTTATAAACTGCCGCCTGCTGCTCTTTTACGTTCCCCCTGACCACCGAATTTTCAAGGCCGTCTAAATAGGCGCGTTGATCAGTCGTTAACTGATTCTTAGAGGCTTGTAACAAGGTCTGGATATCAAATGAAGATTTTTTGGCTTCTGTTTTTACTTCTGCGGAGATCTTTTTAGGAGGAAGCGTGCGCCCGAAAAAGTAAAGGATACAAAGAAGAGCCGCTCCGCCTGAAACAAGAATGATCTGTTGCTTTTTCAATTCAACCTGGTTTAGGCGCTAAATTACGCCTCGTCATCGGTGTTTGGCTGATCTTCTTTGACAGATTGTAATTTTTTAACTT
>JAEUVR010000031.1 GCA_016786785.1 Chitinophagaceae bacterium | reverse complement strand
CCCCGTAATAAAGAGAAAATCATAACATACGCCATGAAGCAGAATAGCCGTATATACGAAAAGCGTCTGCATCGAGACCATGTCTACGCTTCCCGATAGCAAAAAATAACGAGCCGCCCAGGCAAGGATACCTATAAAAATAGTTTTCTTATATCCAAAGTATCGCAACATGACCGGCAACAATATCAGGAAAATAATATCGGACACCTGGGCTAACGACATCTTTGCCACAGAATACTTCCAGCCTAGTTCCGTAACATACAAATTCATATTGACAAAGTAGAAATACAGCGGAATACAAATAAGGAACATGCACGTAATAAAAATGGCAAACGAAGGTTTTTTCAAAAGCGCCAGCGCGTCAAGCCCGAGGATCTCTCCAATACGCACATCCTTTCCTGTTTTCTTAGGAGGAGTATGCGGTAAGGTTAGCGAGAATAAACCAAGCAGCATAGACATTACCCCGGCTATCTGGAACTGGGCGGCCGACTGTTCAGCCTCGAAAAGAACGCTTACCGTTACTCCGCCGGCTATCCAGCCCACCGCAGTAAGCGCCTTGACTAACGGAAGATCTCTCTTGGGGTTAGTAAGATGATGAAGAGAAAGAGAGGTGATCAAGGCCAGCGTTGGAACATAGGTGGCGCAATAAATAATAAGCACCGGATAAAATGAGCTAAACGCCGTTAGTTTAGATAAAACAAAAAGCAGGGCGCCGCCCAGGAGCGCAAGAAACGCCAATATCTTTTCGGAGGGAAAATAACGGTCGGCGATCAACCCTACGAAAAAAGGAGAAACCATTGCCCCGATTGCAAATGCGCCATAAGCAAGACCGATCTGCTCTCCTCCAAAATGAAGCGTTTTGCTGAGATAGGTCGCCATACTAACGTACCATGCCCCCCACACAAAATACTGGAGGAACATAAAAAATCCAAGGCTGATCTTAAGACGTGTTTGCATATAATTACATTAAACTAAGGATAAGATACTTTAAATAATCCACTATTTCCTCAATTTATTAAGCGTATAACAGATAAGGCTATTGGCTAAACTATCTCCGGATTCAGCTTTTAAATCCCCCATGTAGCGGACGGAGGTTGCCATGGTAAGCTAGAATATAAATATCCTGAACTTTACGCAACCGAGTTTTCTATTTTGTACTCCTTAAAAAAATGGTTTCCGGCCAATCAATGACCTGCCGGTTGCCAACAGCGTCAACCATTTCCAATCTAAGGTCATAAAAATAGGCAGGCTGATTTTCTATCTTCCTGCTAAAGATCCCGTCCCCTTTCACCGCATCGCCATTCAACCCATTGTCAACCAGCTCCACTGTAAATCCCTCGGGAACGCCTTCCCAATCTATATATTCTATAGTTGATTTTTCCTTGTTAGGCATAAAACGGAGTATCGCCTTGTCTATCGAAAGACCATCGTATATCCTGGCTTCTATCCGATCGTTTGTCAGCGCCTGAAGCCACTGCACCTGGGGAGGCGTGGTATCCTTGCCTATAACCTTGATCTTTACCTTCGCTTTTTTGATGATGTGCTGCCCGCTGATCTCCCCGGGAATCCAGTATTCCAGGTAAAACCAGATCGTCTCGCCAGTTGTTTTTTCAGAAGAGATCACCGGAGCCGTATATTTGAATGCGCCGCCAATATGATCATATCCCTGCCAACTATCGGCTATACGAATATGGGTTCCCTGCGCATTGATCCCCGGGTGTTGGGTATAGGCATTTGTTCTTAGATACTTACCATCAACATTGACCAGGATTACAATGGTTTCGCCCGGATTGGCGATACCGTGGTTAAGGTCCTGATGGTAAAATCTCAGCCGATCGCCGGAGCCATTATGCATTCTAACGCTTATGCCCCTGAAGCTGTCAAACATTTCGGCATGCTCGTACCTTACCGGAAATGCTAACGAGCCGGCCATAAACTCCGTAGAACCGCAAAAATTACCTGCTACGCTTACCAGATCCGGGTATTTTGCAGCCAACCAGAAAGCCATAAACCCGCCCATCGACAACCCGGATACCGCTCTATGTTCGCGGTCCGCAATAGTACGATAACGGCTATCTATATATCGAACCAGTTCCTTGAAGTAATAAGGAA
>JAEUVR010000013.1 GCA_016786785.1 Chitinophagaceae bacterium | reverse complement strand
CGAGGGGCATATATGAAGAGGCGCTCCATAAAGAACGTCTCCGGTCTTATATGCGCCGCTATCCGCCACCTTTAATACCAGGTGTTCCTCGCTCTGGCTAACGGCCTGCGCTTCGGGGGCGTTCAGAAAATAAACCCTCGGGAAAGGGCTCTCGGATGAGATCGCCTTATAACCAAGATCCAGCGTAATGGTATCTTTATTAACGATAGAGATCACCCTGGCGACCGCCAGGGCGGCATATTCAAAGGGCTCGTCGGGGTATTTGGTTTTATAGCCCCAGTCCCAGAAAACAAAAGTGCCCGGACTGCATTCCACATTCCTGCCCGCATGCGTGGGGAATGTAGGGGAGCCGCCCGCTACTATGGTAAGAGGGCCGTTCATTTTT
The DNA here is from genome assembly GCA_016786785.1 of Chitinophagaceae bacterium. Taxonomy (GTDB): domain Bacteria; phylum Bacteroidota; class Bacteroidia; order Chitinophagales; family Chitinophagaceae; genus Flavitalea. The sequence continues at coordinate 18,275 of JAEUVR010000013.1, read as the reverse complement.
TGCTCTATTGCCGCGACCGCCTTCATCGCTTCATCAAACCCTTTGTCGCTATCCAACTGCCGTTGGCGTATATCTATACCCGTAAGATGACCGTCGTAGAAATGTACGCCGGTTACTTCAATGCCTTTCAGGGATTGCAGGGCATCAAACAAAGCCTCCGCTTTAGCGGGTAATATACCCGTCCGGTTCATGCCGGTATTCAGGTCAATGTATACGGACAATTTTTTCCCCGCCCTTAGAAACAATTCCGACAGATGCTCCGCCGCCGCCGCATCGTCGACCGCGCAGCTAAAGCTTGTTTCGGGATATTGTTCCGTAAGCGCCAACAGCCGCGCCGCCTTGGGTCCAACTGGCTGATACGCCAATAAAACATCCTTTGCCTTTATCATGCCCAGCATCTCCGCTTCGGCGATGGTAGCGCATTTAAATTTGCTGATGCCCGCTTCCATCATCATACGGCAGACCTCTGCGATCTTATTGGTTTTTACATGCGGCCTGAGCCGGGCAGGGTCCTTCACCTTGCTTATTGCCGCCCGTATATTCTTTTCTACCCGGTCCTTATAAACGGCCAGGAAAGGCGTATCCAATGTTTCTATCTTATCGATCAGGTACCAGTCCATATATAATTATAATTATTCTGTTTATACTTTAGCATTCTGCCGGAACGGCGCCGTATTCGCGCGGCCATATTTAAATTGTCTGAATGTCTAACGGCGACCATTTTGAATTTTGCATACGCAAATCATGCCGCGTATTTTTCTGCGCGGCCGCCGGCCTTATACGCACTTCGGTCGCCCGGAAGGGTTAGGTTATTTCAGTTCAAATATCACTTCGATCTCAACGGGAATATTATCCGGCAGCACATTGAATCCCACCGCGCTGCGAACGCCAATGCCATTGTCGGCGCCCCAGATAGCGGCAAACAATTCGCTGCAGCCATTGATCACATAAGGCTGCTTCTGAAAATCATCGGTAGAATTCACCATGCCAAGCACCTTGATCACTCTTTTCACTTTATCCAGCCCGACACTCTTTTCAACAGTGGCCAGCAAAGCAAGTCCAACCTGTCTTGCCGCCAGTTTTCCCTGGTCCATGTCCAGGTCCTGCCCCACCCTGCCTTTGATCAGCGTGCCGTCCTGCTGAACAGGCCCGTGCCCGGAGAGATAAAGGTATTTCCCATCGACAAGCAGACTGGGCTTATAAACTCCCACAGGAGCGGGAGCGGGCGGTAAACTTAATCCTAACGCTTTCAGCTTTTCTTTTACATTACTTGTTTCCATATTACTATTGTTTGTTTTCTGAATTCTTTGAGTCTTTGCCTTTGAATAATCCAACGGTTTGTTTTTTCCGATCGCATATTGAAGGCCGCCTTTCAGGTGGCCCAGGAATAATGAATCGGCATAACATCTTTTCGTATGTCCAAGGCCGGTATAAAATACTCTTCCCCCGTCAAATTCATGATACCAGGCAATGGGATGAGCAGAACCATTCTTCCCTCCCTTATAAGTCGTTTCGTCAAGATTGATCAATACGCGGATATCGGGGGATATGTTCCTGTAATTGTACCATTCGTCGAACCTTTGCCACCGTCGGGGCAGATGCCGGGTAGACGGATGCCGCGGATCTTTGATGTCCACATAAGCTTGCTGCGGGTCGGGATGGCCGTCAAAATAAGCGCCTACCAGCCTGCCATACCATGGCCATTTGTATTCTGTAGCCGTAGCGGAGTGAACGCCCACATAGCCTCCTCCCGCCTGGATATATCGTTCAAAATCCGCTTTTTGAAAGGTATCCAGCACAGGCCCGTTGGTATTCATAAAAACAACCGCCGCATAATTTTTAAGAGAGTCCTCCGCAAAATAGGCGCTGTCCGTGGTCGCGTCCACGCCAAAATGCATTTCCTTTCCCATTTGCTGAATAGCGGCCACGCCCTCGGGAATGGAATTGTGATAATATCCATTTGAGGTCTTGCTGAAAACCAATATTTTTTTAGGCTTCGCCTGCGCTAAAGCGACTGACGTATATAATATTGCCAGTAAAAAAAACAGCTGCGCTTTATGTTTTATCATTGCTTATTAATATTTAGAAGAACACGGTTTTATAATAATCTGAAATGGCGCTGATCGCCATATCCGGCGCCTGCGTTCCGCCAGGCCCGTCTAAAAACAACAAGGGGCGCTGTCGATGTTGACGCTGAAGAGATGGAAATCTCGCCCGGATATGCTGAGAATGTATCATGCTTACTAACTATAGCGCTATCAAGAAAGAAAAACAAATATCGTTCAAGTTCCTTTCTTTAAAGAATATCACGCCGTTTAAATTTAGATTAAAAAGCCGCGTTATAAAAATATTTCGTTTCTTTATTCAACACATTACCGACACTTTCAAAGGAAAATCATGAAAAAGCTTTATGCCGTTCTTTCTGCGCTGCTGCTCGTTATTGTGGCGCATCCCTCCATGGCCCAACCAATCGACAAGGTCGTCAAAGTGATCGTCGCGCCGGAGCATACCGACTGGATCTATAAAAAAGGCGAGAAGGTCAGATTTAACGTGAGCGTCTTTAAAGATGGCAACCTGCTCAAAAATGCAAACATTAAATACAGCATAGGCCCTGAAAAAATGACGCCTGTTAAAACGGCGACGCTCACGCTGCCCGAGGGCAAGACGACCATCGACGGCGGCTCCATGAATACCGCAGGATTTCTCAGGTGCGCTGTCAGCGTTACCGTCGACGATATTACCTATGAGAAAATGGCTACAGCAGGTTTTGATCCGTTGACCATTCAGCCCACTATACAGGATCCCGCAGATTTCAACGCATTCTGGGATAAGGCCAAGGCCGAGCTTGCGCAGATACCCATGGATACGCGGATGACCCTTATCCCTGAAAAATGCACGGAGAAAGTAAATGTCTACCATGTCAGCTTTCAGAACTATCCCAAAAATTCCCGCGTCTATGGCATATTGTGCGTACCGGTAAAAGAAGGGAAATATCCCGCTATCCTCTTGGTTCCCGGCGCAGGCATAAGACCTTATAATGGCGATATCGCTACAGCAGAACAAGGAATTATCACTTTGGAGATCGGCATCCATGGCATACCTGTGAACATGGACCCCAATATCTATAGCAATCTTAGCGCGGGCGCCCTGAACGGTTATATGCGCTTCAATATGGACAACAAGGACGCTTACTATTATAAGAGGGTCTACCTCGGTTGTGTACGCGCCAATGATTTCCTGACCAGCCTGCCGCAGTTCGACGGAACCAACCTGGCGGTAAGAGGCGGAAGCCAGGGCGGAGCGCTGTCTATCGTTACGGCGGCGCTGGACAAAAGGGTAAAAGCGCTTGCCGCTTCTTATCCCGCCCTCTGCGATCTTACCGGTTACCTGAAAGGCCGCGCAGGAGGCTGGCCTCATCTTTTCAGGGATCCGGAACCGGAGGCTGTTCTTAAACAAAAAGTGGAAACTGTCGGCTATTATGATGTAGTCAACTTCGCCAGGAGAGTGCAGATACCCGGATTTTACACCTGGGGATTTAATGATGAGACCTGTCCGCCTACTTCTATGTATGCGGCCTATAACGTGATCGCCGCCCCTAAAACATTAAGCCTGTACCTTGAAACAGGGCATTGGGTTTATCCCGATCAGATGAATGCCGCTTTTAGCTGGTTGATCGGCCAGATAAAAAAATAACCTGCCAACACCATACAGGAACGTTCAGAAAAGAAAACCATGAAAAATGCCCATGCTATTCTTAGCGCGCTACTGCTCATTATTATCGCGCATCCGTCCATCGCCCAACCGGTCGAGAAATTTGTCAAGGTGATGGTCGCGCCGGAGCATGCCGACTGGATCTATAAGAAAGGCGAGAAGGTCAGGTTTAACGTGAGCGTCTTTAAGGATGGCAACCTGCTCAAAAATGCAAACATTAAATACAGCATAGGCCCTGAACAAATGACGCCCGTTAAAACGTCGACGCTCGCGCTGCCCGAGGGCAGAACGACCATCGACGGCGGCTCCATGGGCGCCGCAGGGTTTCTCCGGTGTACCGTCTCCGCCATGGTCGACGGCATCGCCTACGAGAAAACAGCAACGGCAGGCATTGACCCCTTAACTATCCAACCCACGGTACAGGATCCCGTAGATTTCAATGCATTCTGGGATAAGGCCAGGGCCGAGCTTGCGCAGATACCCCTGGATGCGCGAATGACCCTTATCCCCGAAAAATGCACGGAAAAAGTAAATGTTTACCACGTGAGTTTTCAGAACCATCCCAAAAATTCCCGCGTCTATGGCATACTGTGCGTACCGGTAAAAGAAGGCAGGTATCCTGCGGCGCTTTTGGTTCCAGGCTACGGAATAAGGCCTTATAATGGCGATATTGCCACAGCCGAAAAAGGCGTTATTACCCTGCAGATCGGCATCCATGGCATCCCCGTTAATCTTGCTCCCAATATCTATAACGACCTCGGCGCAGGCGCGCTCAGAGATCTTGAGCTCTTCAATATGGACAACAAGGACGCTTACTATTATAAAAGGGTCTATCTTGGTTGCGTACGCGCCAATGATTTCCTGGCAAGCCTGCCGCAGTTCGACGGAATAAACCTTGGAATAACCGGCGAAAGCCAGGGAGGCGCGCTGTCTATCGTTACCGCTGCGTTGGACAAAAGAGTAAAAGCGCTTGTCGCTACCTATCCTGCCTTTTGCGATCTTACCGGCTACCTGCATGGTCGCGCAGGAGGCTGGCCCCCTCTTTTCACGGATCCTGAACCGGAGGCTGTTCTTAAACAGAAAGTATCAACAATCGGCTATTATGATGTGGTCAACTTCGCCAGGAGAGTGCAAATACCTGGCTATTACACCTGGGGGTTCAATGATGGGATCTGCCCGCCTACTTCTATGTATGCGGCCTACAACGTAATTGCCGCTCCTAAAACGCTAGGTATATATCTTGATACAGGACATTGGGTTTATCCCGATCAGAAAAATAACGCCAATAGCTGGTTGATCGATCAGCTAAAAAAATAGCTTATCGGCTTCAAGACAACAAAAAAGGGCGTCTCATTTTAGTTTTGAGACGCCCTTTTGTTTTTAGTTCCTGGGGGAGCTTATTGCTCAAAGAAACTGTGTCAAAGGTCGATCCAGCCTCTTTTAATTCTGGCCCTGATAAAGACGATTTGCTTACGCGGTTTCAGAAGCTTCATTTTAGTTTTGCTTCATCCCCTTTGTCGTTTGAGCCGAATAGGTGCTTTCAAATATTTTGTCTGCATTGGCCGTTTCAAATCCTTCCCTGCGGCGCTCCCTGGTTATCTCATGAGGAGAAAGCCCCGCATAGGCATCCAATGGTTTTCGCTCTGCAAATTCCACATAAGAACCCGCAATGCTTATGCGTTCGCCGCCTGCAAAGACCGCTTCTACCATACCCGCCACCGTAGCGCTCTGCAATAACAGGCCATCCCGGCTTATTTTTATCTTTCCTCCCGCATCGTTTAACTTCAATCCGTTCCGCTCCAGGAACCGGTTAAAATCCGATACGGTATTGTATCCCTCCTTAAGATGATGTACGCTGATGGTAAAATGATTCAAATAATAACGGTTATAGATCACCCAGGCGGCGTATTCGCTTTCGGCTGCGAGGGCCTGGTAATCCGCCAGGGAGGGAATCCTCCATAAACTGCTGTGCAGAAAGGCGTCCGTTTGTTTTGCATCATCCAGATCCAACGCGTCCACAGGATCGGCGCCCACTTCGCCTGTATAACGGGTTATAATATCCTGGCTTTGCTTACTCAGCATGTCCACCGCCAGCTCGCTCACAAATATTCTCGGGTATTTCGGTTCCGGAGGAGCATACCAGTAAGCGTTCAATTTTTTTTCGGGAAAGAAATAATAATCTTTTTTCAGGTAGCCATAATGAAGAAAGATCTTTTCAAATGAATGAATGCCCAAATGAGGAACGCCCATTGTCCGGAAAGCAATATGGTCATTTTCGATATCTTCCGGAGCGCTGATCGCTCCCTCCCTTATCATTGCTTCCAGTATTTTTTTTACATCCGGAACCCGCTCCATGTACCTGTCCATCAATCCTTTTAAAACCCTTTCCAAAACGGCGCGATTGCCTTCCATATAAATGATTTTAACGTTGATTATTGTTTGGCAAGGAATAGTTTTCCGTTAACGGTTTGCGTAAACACATCGAAGGGGATCTCTTCCTGTTTGATAAATCCGCGTTGCGGAAGTTTTTTTTCAGCTACCATTTCCACCACTGCGGCTATCGAAGCTGCGGTAGTCCAGGAAATAGCCCTCCATTCTTTTCCGTTTATTGCCACAGGATGATAAGCCCGGTAAAACTCTTCCCTGGCCAGCGCTTCTCCCTTCCATCCTTCCACGGCGGCATATACGTATACCACATCTTCACGAACAGGGGGCTTGGCTTCCGTCAGGATCTGCTCCGTCAGCGCCCTTTTTTCTTTTAATATCAACTCGTACAATAAGAAGCGCATCAGCTTTGCATGTCCCGGATACCGGATCGTTTTGTAATTTAAGGTATCCGCTTTCCCTTCGAGGGTTTCACACATAGTGCCCAGGCCTCCGCTCGTAGAGAATGCCTCAAACTCTTGCCCTTCTATGTTGATCAGCTCAATTCCATCCAATGAAGGCGTCATTTTGCGGACGCCATTATGAATCACTTCCGCATCATTGATGTATTCATTGATCACGCCTGCAGGGGACCAGGTAAACGAATACCCCATCTGCCCGTTCGGATATCTCGGCAATGCGCCTACGCGCAGTTCCACATCGCGCAGCCGGGTGAACCTTTTGTAAAGATCGGCGCCTATTATGCCAATAAAACCTGGCGCCAATCCGCATTGCGGAGCCATAACGCCTTTTGAGGTCTCCGCCATTTTCCTGATGGCCAAAGTAGTGGGAACGTCTTCCGTAAGATCAAAATAATGTATCCCCGCTTCAAATGCCGCCCTGGCTATCGTAAGGTTAAGGTTGTAGGGCAGGCAGGAAATAACCGCATCTTTAGTAGAAAGGAATTTTTGCAGGAATTCGGTATCGTTGATATTTCCCGGCAACGCTTTAAAGGAATGCGCTTCGGGCCGGGGGTTCTGATCAAGGCCTTCGACGGTGAATATACCCGAAAGCAGTTCGCCGACAAGGGATCCTACCTTGCCTAAGCCAATAACAGCTATATTTTTCATTTGTAATTTGATTAAACGGTAAATATTCTGTCGCAAAGCGACGGATAGCGACTAATGAGATCCTGTCTGCTATGGAATATTGGCGCAGGCGCTCCGCAGAAAAGCCAGGAAAGCATACAATATTTTAAAATGTTGATTCTGCATGCGCAATGCGACCGGGTATGTTTAATCGTTTATGTTAATTAGAATAACGAAGATACGCCGCGTATAATTCCCTCAGCGATTCATCGGAAAGGCTATCGTCATGCACGACCAGCCTGTACTTCAATCTTAATCCTTTGGCAGGGATCGCAACCGGCGCCCTTCCCGGGTAGGGCGCATTCTGCATGCTTGTTTTTTTCCGGAGTATCCAGGGCATGACTGCATCTGGACTTTCGGCCTTACAGAAAATGGCTACGCCGGATACAGGACTCCCCTGACCGCCAAAGGATCCCCTGAAATCCATCCAGGGCGCCGCCTCGACAGCTTCCTCTTTCGCAGCGATCTCCTTACCGTCGGAAACAAAACGAAGATCGTCCGGAAGGTCCAGCCTCAGGCAAAAGCCGCCATAGCCCTTATGATCGTCAGAGCCCCCCAGCTTAACCGTTCCGGCCAAAGGCAGGAGATGAATATCGAAATCAATCAGTCGGTAATTGGACGCGGTTGAATGATGAATAGTGATCCTGGTATTCTCCCTGATAATGGGCTCGGGTATTCCGGCATTTATCGGCGACCTCCACAACAGTTCCGCATTAACGGTTATCTTTCGCCCGCTTTTTTTGACCTTCATCTTTTCCGGCGCCCAGGAAACATTTTCACAGATCCATCCGTCCGCCACATTTTTATCGTTTACTATTATCTGGTGCCATGCCCAGAAGATACCGCTGTGATAGGGATGATCCGCCGGTTCTACCTCCGTTAATATCTTTTCATCAAGCGTATACAGGGGATGCGCATAACCTGCGCGAACATATTTCCCTCCCAGCGTTTTCGGCTGCTGTTGATAGAACAAGACTTTTTTTCCATTATCCGACACTTCGACGCCCTGCTCCGTACGCGCATAACTCAACTGAGCGTTCACAGGAAACGCAACAAAAAAACAAGCGGCCGTCGTTATCGCTATAAGCCTGAAGAACCTTTGCATATTTCGTTTTTAATTTTAAAAAATCCGGCGCCCGGTCAGTCATTCTCTTCCCCCGTCGCCGGGTCTTAAAACTACGAAATAAAAATTATCATGCTTTAACCCGCTCGTTTACCGGACCTGAACCAATCGATTGCCGCCGGCGCTACGAGCAGAAAGGGAATGATCCAGATAGCCCAATACGAAAAACCCTCAAACCAGTTCTTAACATCGTACACATGTTTACGTTTGCCAAAGATCTCCACCATCAGATCGGTCGTATAAGGATCTACCGCTTCCTTATAATACAAGGAAGCCATATCGGCGTAGGACGGTCTGACCAGTTCAGGATTGGCGGTAACCGCCGCAGTGTCGTAAGGCACATAATAGCCGAAATCGGGATCCAGCAAATAAGCCTTATTGCCGAAATCAGCTCTTACCACCACATGCCGGCCGCCGACATCCAACAGTTCGGCCTTTATCCCGTTCTCCTGCAACACTCCTTTCACCACAATGGAATGCGAAGAACACAATCCAACTCCTCTCTCCAGACCTTTTTTATAATTGCTGAACTCATATCGTTCATATTTTTTAGGATCTATATACGAAGCCAGATACAGCAGATAGTTCTCCCAAACAGGCACCCTGAGATAGTATTTCGTTATCCCTTCTTTTTTCCAGTAATGCGCGAAACCGTCATTCACGACTTTATTTACCCTTATGGCAAAATCTATATCTGATTCGCCCTCCTTCCTGACCAGCATTTTTTTAATCTCGGGATATTTTATGGTAACGTCGCCAATCCTGTTTTTGATATGATTTTCTTCAGTATAAATCGCAGGGTTACGGAGAGACCTGAACAAACCGTAAATATTGATGATCAGTAAAACCGCCCCTCCTGCAAAAAGAACGCGCTTAAATGTTTTCATTTGAAAGAATATTTAAAACATGAATCATCTATGAAAGATGAAAAATCATTTAAAAGGAGAAGCCAGGTATCCCTCAATATCCAGCCAATGATCTAACATGATCTTTCTTTTCTTAACCAACTGGTTTAACAGATCGGGGCCGGCTATGAACGTATCTTCATGCGCGGCGTCTTTTGCCAGGAAGATCATGCCGAAGCCTCCGTTCTTTAACGTATTGATCAGATCCTGGGTATTGTCCAGTTCATCGCGCATGATCTCCGTAAAAGGAATAAAGTCGGGATCGCCATTCCATATCGGTTCTTTGCTGGGCCCATGCATGGGGCCCTTCAGCTTATCGGCATTTCGATCCCTGATCTCCTGCGCCGCCGCAAAATTGCCGCAGCTCCTCATGACGCTGGCGTAGATCTGCAACGAGATCTTCATTTTATGCAGGTATGCTTTGCGAGGCGCGGAAGCGTCTATTTGTTCGAGCATATCGCAGGCGCGCCTGATGCGGCTAACAAAGTTTTTCATTGCTCCTGCAGGAATGCTGCGGCGCGCCCCGTGGATATCCGTGTAATCCATCCGGCCCTCTTCTTTGGATACATTAAAAATATAAGGAAGAAAATAAGATTCCTCCGCGGCGGAAAGCAGTTGCGGCGCAATAAGCAGGGGGCGATTGATATACCGGTTGTTGAGCCCCCAATACATAGGGCTCACGCCGGGCATAACGTTGTTTTTGTATTTAAAAGCTTCGTCGAGCGTTAGCAGCGCATTTAACAGCAGGGAAGCGGATTTTCCGCCGGCCCATGCTTCCGATAGCCGCTGCCGCTGCTGTAACTGCGACGCCTCGTCGCCGGGAGCGTCGTCTCTTAACTTTCGCTCGATCATTTCAAATATCAGGTCGGAAACGTCCAGGCTTTCATTACCCCTGTCGTAGGCCGCTCTCAACGTAATAAATACGCGCTGGCCGCTCCCCTTCTTCAATCCTCTTACGCTGCTTTCAAATGAAAGCGGGTTGAAATATCCCGATGCCGGATAAGTAGCCGATAGAAAACCGGAAATATTTTTTATCTCCGCCGAATCGGTCGACCGGTAATAACAGTTTGGAGGCAGGCGTTTCTGAATATCTTCTTTCTCGACGTCTGAAAAATTTGAGCTGCCTTCGCTCATGTATACGGCAAGTTCTTTGTTGGCCCTGGACGCGCCTTCCCTGAAAGCGTTCATCAACTGGCTCACCCGCTCGCCAGTACTGAAACGCTTGGTAGAAGCAGGACCGTTAGGGCCGCTGTACAACCAGTCGGACCAACTGATGCCTGCGCCTGCGTCATTGGTTTTAAAAGAAAATGTTTTTATCTCCGGCGCGGTTCTCAGCATTTCCGCCATCATGGACGCATACATTTCCTGGGTTTCCTTTACGGAGATGCAGGGCGCAAAAGCTTTTGCATTGCTGCGCCGGGGATGGTCCACGCGCGGGCCCAGCATTTCAGGATACGCTTCAAAAAATGATTCGGGCAGAAAATTGGGCTCATAACCGAAAAAAGCGGCGTCCATATCATTTTCTCTGAGTATCCTGGCTTTCTCCAATAACAATTGCCGATTTTTCCTGACAAACTCAGCAGGAATAAAAGGCGCGATCTTAGGATCGGGAAAAAATTTATAGGGCGTGGGATTGAGACTGGCGTATTCATGCCAGGGGCTTCCGCCCTTGGGTATTTCATAGAAACCTTTATCCGCCAGAACGCCTATATTAATCTGCACCCTTCCATAAGGTTTTAACCGGGAAGCCTGACCGACCAGTTTTTTAAAATCGTTCAGGTCGTTCACGCAGGTGTACACAATAAAAATCAGCGGTTTCGATTCCCTGCCGCCAGGCGGCGCGCCATATGCGCTTTTCTTTGCGTAAAGCGCTGAAGCGCAAACAAAAAAGATAGCTGATAAAAATATTTTTTTTCCTATCATCGTATAATGGTTAGCATGGTTCTCACAATAAAGACAGATTGTATAAGACGCAATAACTGCAGGGGGTAAGACAATAAACCTTAAAAATTTCAATTCCGGATCTGTGTAAAGTTTTGGCGGTTGCATAGCGGGTAATACGATAAACCCTAAAAATTTCAACTAAAGACGGTAACAGCCGGGACCGGCATGATGCAAGCGCCATTAAACGCCGGCAGCAGCGGATAAAATCCTGGTCGGCTCAAAAATTTATACGCCCGATTATAAAAACCTTGAACTATTTTTAATACGCCGATCATTGCGAACAAATATTTCTTCGCATAGCAATAAGGCCAATCACCATTTAAACCAACTGCCTGCAATGAATCAATCTGCTTTTTCCCTCCTGCTATCCGGAACCATCGTTCTGCTTATCAGCGGCTGCTCGACAGTCAAAAAAACCGGCGCGCCCGACAATAACAAGATCCGGTACAATGGAAGAATAGCAGTGAAGGATACTGCCGCGTCCTTATATTGGCCGGGGTCATCCATCAAGACCAGCTTTAAGGGCACAGGGGTCAGGGCCACGCTAAGGGACCAACGCGGACGAAACTATTATAATGTGATCATCGACGGCGACAGCGTTTATACGATAAAACCGGACAGCATTAAAAGATCCTATGTCCTGGCCTCGGGATTGCCCAAGGGAATGCATACCGTCGAACTATTCCGGAGGACCGGTTGGGGCGAAGGCATTACCCGGTTCTATGGATTTGAGTATGACGAAAAAACAAAGCCGACCGCTACTCCCGTTCAAACAAGAATGATCGAGTTCTACGGCAACTCCATTACGGTCGGCGCGGCAAATGAAGATCTTAAGGGGGACTCGGGAGACGGATTATATTCAAACAATTACCTAAGCTATGGCGCGCTAACTGCCAGGCATTATAATGCCGCCTATTCCTGTATCGCAAGAAGCGGCATCGGACTGACCGTCAGCTGGTTTCGGCAGATTATGACGGATATGTATAACCGTTTTAACCCGTTCGACTCGACCAGCGTCTGGGATTTTTCCAGGGCAACGCCAGATATCGTCGTCATCAACCTTTTTCAAAACGACAATTCCCTGGCTGCGCTGCCTGATCATAGCCAGTTCAAATACAGGTTTGGCGAAACCGCGCCCGGAGCAAAGTTTTTTATTGACGCTTATGAAAGATTTGTCTCCCTGATCAGGGCTCATTATCCAAACGCCCATATTATTTGCGTATTAGGAAGCATGGATGCCGTTAAGCCAGGATCGCCATGGCCGGGTTATATTGAAAAAGCGGTATCGCGTTTACAGGATCCGAAGATCTATACTCATTTTTTTGAATACCTCGGCAAAGAGGGGCATCCCAAAATAGACGATCACAAAAAAATGAGCGAAAGCCTGATCCGTTTTATAGATCAACGCATCGGTCGCTGGGGCAACGGCGGCTAAACCCTTTCCCGTTTTGTAGCGGATCATTTTGAATGTTTATCCGCCGCCGTATAAAACGTTAAAGCTGCAACCGAGTAAAAACCGCCTGTTTTGTTTATTTGCCATCATTAAGCTTAAAGCTGCAACCGAGCCGTTGCCGCCCGTTTTGTTTAAAGTTGCTACCGAGTATCAACCGCCTGTTTTGTTATTTACCATAATGTTGACGTATATTTATCCTTCATTAAAAGACCTGATTTATTTACCGAACGCCTTGCCATTATGACAAAAAAAACACTTTGTTTATTGCCCGTTTTTGTCCTCGCCGCTTTTCATATTGCAGCGCAGGCGCAGCAGGAGCCGGATAGCGTGTGGCAGAAAATTCAACCCTATTTTTCGCCTCCCGCGGAATACGCCGGCAAATACGGCGACTACCGCAGCCCGTTAAAATTTTATGACGGGCGCGAAGTGAAAACGCCGGCCGACTGGAAAAAAAGAAGAAAGGAAATATTTCGCCGCTGGAACGACATGATGGGGCATTGGCCCAGGCTGATCAAAAAGCCGGCATTCGCGATCCTGGATTCCGTTCGCCAGGAAGGTTATACCAGGTATCATATTGAATACTCATGGCGCCGGGAAGAAAAAGCAAAGGGATACCTGCTTGTGCCCGACGAACAAGGCGTAAAGCCTGCCGTCGTTACGGTATTCTATGAGCCCGAAACGGCGGTGGGATTAAAAGATCCTATTACCAAACCTTACAGGGACCTTGGCGTACAACTGGCCAAACGGGGGTTTGTAGTATTCTCCACCGGCATCAGCGGCGCTAGTCCAGTTCCTCTTCAAAAACCATTCTCACAGTATTATCCGTCCTATTATAACGCTGAAATACAACCGCTTTCTATGCTTGCCTACCTGGCGGCGAATGCTTACAACCTGGTTGCTAACCTTCCCTATGTGGATCCCAAAAGAGTAGGCGTAACGGGTCATTCCTATGGCGGCAAATGGTCGATGTTTGCTTCCTGCCTTTATGAAAAATATGCCTGCGGGGCATGGTCCGACCTGGGCGTTGTTTTTGACGATACCCGCTCTAACGTCAATTATGACGACCCCTGGTACCTGGGATATTATCCTCCGCCATGGTCCGAACTGGATTCTACGGTAGCCGATATCGGCGCGGAGAACAAAGGATTATATCCGAAACTCAGAAGAGAAGGATATGACCTGCATGAGCTACATGCATTGATGGCGCCGCGACCCTTCCTGGTATCCGGAGGCTCGGAAGACCGGCCGGAAAGATGGGTTCCCTTAAATCATGCCATCGCATTGAATAAATTTCTTGGTTATGAGAACCGCGTAGCGATGACCAACAGGCCGACCCATGCGCCGAATCCAGAATCTAATGAACAGCTCTGCCTTTTCTTTGAACATTTTCTTAAATACAACGGAATAACGAAGAAAAAATGAACTTTCATTTCCTCTATGTACTCTCCTGCTTATTGATCGGCATTGCAGTTATCGTCGTACTCACGGCAAAATTCCGGATACATGCTTTTTTTGCGCTTCTTATCGCATGTTTTATCGTAGGACTAAGCGTTCAGCTTTCTTTTGAGGAAGTCATGACCGCTGTCAAAGAGGGATTTGGTCATATTATGAAATCCCTGGGGCTGATCATCGTTCTGGGGACCACGCTTGGCGTTATCCTGGAACACACCGGAAGCACCAGGGTGATGGCTTCTTATATTCTTCGTAAAGTGGGCGAAAAAAATGCCGCGCTATCGATGAGCATTACCGGCTTCGTGGTAGGAATGCCTATTTTCTGCGATTCGGGATATATCGTTCTCAGCGGGCTCAATAATTCGCTGGCCAAACGAACCGGCATCTCTATGGCGGTCATGGCCGTATCCCTGGCCACCGGTCTTTATTCGGTCCACTGTTTAATGCCTCCGCATCCAGGGGCGGCCTCTGCCGCGGGTATCATTGGCGTAGATTTCGGGAAGCTGATCCTCTGGGGTATCCTGATAGCGATACCTGTTTCTATGATCGGGTATCTATGGGCCGCTTATGCGGGAAAAAAATTTCCTCCTTCCACCGATCACTATAAAGAATCAGAGGTCGCAGAGAAACACGAAAGCAACCGTCTCCCCTCGGTAACGAGCGCATTCTTACCTGTGCTGATCCCTATTTTACTGATCGCCATAAAATCTTTTATCACGATAGAACCTCATAACGACAGCCTGTTGTTAAAGGTCCTGTCTGCTATAGGAGATCCTTCCATCGCGCTGGCCATTGGCATTGCGCTGGCGCTAAGTTCTATGCGGCCAATGAAAAAAGACCGGCTGGGCGCCTTGTTACAGGAAGGCGCGGAAAAAGCCGGGGGCATCCTGGTGATCATCGGCGCAGGCGGCGCTTTCGGCGCCGTGCTAGCGGCGGTAAAGATCGGGGAACATTTCAGCGACGCCCTACCAATTGCATCTATGGGTCTCTTCTTTCCCTTCCTGCTCACCTTTATATTGAAAACAGCGCAGGGATCTTCCACCGTAGCGATCATCACCGCGGCCTCTATTATTTTCCCGTTATTGCCTACGCTGGGATTAGACGATGAAAACGGCAAGATGCTCTGCGTATTAGCGATGGGCGCAGGATCCATGATGATCTCCCATGCCAATGACGCTTATTTCTGGGTAATCGCTAAATTCTCGGGCCTTGAAATGAAGGCCATGTTAAAGACCTATTCCGTCGCTACCCTGTTAATGGGGCTTACCGCCTTATTATCGACCTATATCTTATCTTTCATACTGCTGTAGCCGGCTGTTTAACTAGCAAAACAATGTAACGACTCACCGGCTGCGGCATAGCGCCCGCCCGTGGATAAAATTTAAATGACCGCTGCCGGAAATATGATCTGCGCCGAAGATCGATATTTTGTATTATATTCAATCTGCCTTACCCTGGAATGGTTTTTATAGCTCAATAGTAAAATCGCTACCATGAATACTCTTTTACGACTCATTATTGTTTCCATTGTCGCTTTTGCGCTTTCCTATATATTAAGCGGCGTAGCCATTGATTCCTTCTGGACCGCTATTTTACTAGCCCTTACCCTGGCGGCGCTGAACGCTCTTGTTAAACCTATCCTGATCCTGCTTACGCTTCCGATCACCCTGTTAACCTTTGGTCTTTTCCTGTTTGTCATTAACGCCCTGATCATATTACTGGCGGATAAGATCCTGGATGGATTCCAGGTCAGGAATTTCTGGTGGGCCCTGCTTTTTGGGTTATTGTTATCCGTTGTAACTTCTATTCTATACCAGCCCAGGGATAGAGACGCCTGATGCCCTGATCAATTGCAGATCCCGCAACAACGTTTCGCAATCAATCTTATCGTCCTACCCGGCGCAAAAAGCGCCTGTAATATCCGCAAACCTTATTTCAGGTATTTGTCGAACCAGCTGACCATTTCAATCTTCATATCATCCGAATACACATGTCCCGTCTGAGGATAGACTATACTTTTAAACTGTTCCTTCTTGTTATACAAAGAATAAACGATATCCAGTTTCTTCTCCAATGTTCTGATACCGCTGATCGGAGAGCCCTCATCGCTATCGCCGGTAAGCGCCAGAAAAGGCCGCGGCGCAATCATCCCCATGACCGCTTCCGTATCAAAATGCTGTAGCATGCCGGGCACAAAATAATATATCCCGTGCGCTTCCAGCTGTCTTTGCTGGATAAGCTCTTCATAACGCGTAAAACAAACTACTCCCACAACCGCTTTGATACGGTTATCAATAGCCGCCAGCCACCAGGCGCGCGTGCTGCCCATGCTCATTCCCTGCGCGCCGAGCCTTTCCATATCTATTTCAGGGCGAGTAGCCAGATAGTCTAAAGCGATCTGCTCATCGCGGAGCTGCATCCCCCATAAGGAACGGCCGAACCAGAGATTGATCTTGAACTGCGAGAGCTCCTGGTCCCCACCCGACTGTTTCTCCCTGTCGCCGGCCGGGCCTGTTCCGCGTCTTTCTCCATTAAAATAACTATCTATGGCGATCACCGCATATCCCCTGGAAAGCAGCATAGCGGATGCATCATCCCTGGCGTTGATGTTAAAGCCGAAAACGCTCTCCTTACTGCCCCCATGTTCATGCATAGCCAGGACCGCCGGAACCTTGCCTTTTACATTGGCCGGGATCGCGATATAACCAGGGATCCAGCCATCTACTTCGTTATCGATCAGGAATTTTTCCAGCGTATAACCGTTCATGTTCTTCTTGTAGAGGGTCTTCACTTTCAACTGCTTCGGGCGCTCAGGCCGGTCGCCCAGTAAATGCTGCAGGGTTTCCCCTACTTTCACCCTGTCCTTTGTCCATGCCCCTAGCGTAGAGGGAAACTGAAAATCGGGATACTTCCATTTCTGGTAATATTCGGGAACGCCTTCCCAGGGCTTCTGTTCGCTCCACAGTTGTTGAGCCCCGGCCGTAGGAGCATAGAAACCATTTAAAGCGAGGCATAAGCAAACCAATAAAAGCGGATACAAATATTTGTTCATGATTATCGGGCCTCTAATTCGATATTACCTAAAATTACCTCGCCTGTCTCATTATCCAAAATAAATGTCGCGTTCTCATCCATATTCAGCTGAACTAATTTTCCATTTTTTAGCGTAATATTTTTTATACCCCCATGTTTTGTATGGACAGATATCAATCCGCTACCTGAATAAACAATCACATCGTCCGTTGAAAATATATGGGCTTTTGTATCCTGTAGTAGTTGTTTCATTAATTCAGGTTCATAAGCCGGCAGACCGACGTACCACGATGTACTAGCGGAAAGCTCTTTTTTAGCAATGGCGGGGCGGTTCGAGGACTCATAAATACCGAGGGAAACAGCGGCAGCATCATCTACTTCGAATAAGGGCTGGTAGGGCGAATCATGGTCGGCAAAGTGGTAACCGGAAAGAACATTACCCAAAGACGACGCAGTAAGCGGGTGACGAACATCGTAAGTTAATGGTCTACCCGAAGGTATGGTCATTTTTATCACTGGCAACGTTGGCTTGCTGGCTTCAACCAAATTTATCCCAATAAGCTTACTCATAAGTCCGACATCCAGTTTTTCACCGTCGGAATAACCCGGCGCGTAAAACCAGATAACCTCCCTGCCTTCCCGCATCACTTTTTCCCGGATAAACTGCCGCTCAGACGAGTTGACGACAAACGTATTGTTAAAAACAACCACCTTGTATCTTGACAGGTCTACCTTATCCAGATCGCTTAAATAAACTGCATCAAATACAACGCCCGCCTTCATGGCATTTACCGCGGTCCAGTTAACCAGTATATTGGTGATATTCGTTTTTTTTGTCTGACTTACCAAGGCATAGAAACTGCGGGTATCATAAACCATCAGCACATCGGCGTCCGAGGTATATTTCCTTTCAAGATTTTTGTCAAATACTGCTTTTACCTTCCGGATATCTTCCAAAATATCAGGTTGGTTCCAAAAGCCCGTTCGTAATCTTCTTTGTGCGCCTGAGCCTGAGGGCAATCCAAAGTCATAAAACCACATTCCCATACCCTTCGTAGCTGTAAACATCATATTGCGGCGGGTCAACGCAATGGATTCTTTCACCGATCCGCTATAATTATTTTCATTCTTTTTATTAAAAA
>JAEUVR010000412.1 GCA_016786785.1 Chitinophagaceae bacterium | reverse complement strand
CGGTCCTATCGCCCCGGTATTCCGGTTCAGTTCTGAAAAGGAAGCAATCGATATGGCCAATGATACCGAATACGGCCTTGCCTCTTATTTCTATAGCCGCGATGTGGCGCGATGCTGGCGGGTGGCGGAGGCGTTGGAATACGGGATAGTGGGAATCAATGAAGGCCTGATCTCCACGGAATCGGCGCCTTTTGGAGGCATTAAACAATCTGGATTGGGAAGAGAAGGTTCAAAATACGGGATCGAAGAATACCTGGAGATTAAGTATATGTGTTTCGGGAATGTTCACTGAGGCCAACAAAATATACCGCCGATAGCCCCGGTATTGTTGTTTTTGATCAGATCCGTTAATGCTATTGGCATCCATAAATCTATGGCGGCCGGCGCGGCATTCGCAGGAGCCTAGCATAGGTTGATACGCGCTGCAGTTGACTCTTTTTGAATATCTTTATTTAAATAATTTTCTTTTGACGCGGATCGGGCTTTTATCTGATACACATCATTATCTTGACGAAAACATTTTCAGGCATTTTGAGCGCTGCGATGAAATCTGGCATGCGGGCGATTTTGGAACAGCGGCGCTTGCTGAAAAGCTTAGCTCTTTTAAACCGCTTAAAGGCGTGTTCGGAAATATCGACGGATATGATATCCGCAGCCTGTTTCCTGAAATGCTGCGCTGGCGATGCGAGCAGGTGGACACGCTGATGACGCATATCGGCGGTTACCCTGGCAGGTACGCCCCCGCGGTAAAAGAGCAGATGCTTCTCTCCGCGCCCAGGTTGTTCATCAGCGGCCATTCTCATATTTTAAAGATCATGTACGATAAAAAGTACGAGTGTTTGCATATTAACCCCGGCGCCGCCGGGAAGCAGGGTTGGCACCAGATGCGAACAGCGGTCCGCTTCGCGATTGACGGCGACAATATCAGGGATTGCGAAGTGATAGAGTTAGGCAAACGCTGATGCTTGCCGCCTATTTCTTTTAGCCGTGTTCCCGCCGGGCGTTTCAGCGGTTAGCGCGCCTATTATTTCTTCCGGGAGCGTTCCTTTTTTGGAGTGTATTCGGGCAAGAAAGCGCATCAAACAAACACATATTAGGAGAGACGCTTGAGTTAGGCCGTTCCTGTTTTACGCTTCTTTTCTTCATTAGGAACGGTCCTGAATATGACATCCCAAAGCACGGAGCTGACGCCGAACCCGCGATCGGGATATTTGTAATGATGAAGATGATGGTTTCTCCATAATGCTTTTAATCCCCGCGGCGGCGGGAAAGCATGAATAGCGTAATGAATGGATCCGTATAATAAATATCCGAATACAAATCCCGGGAAAAAAGCCAGCGCCTGCCATTCAAGCGTTAAATAAACCAGAGAGAACAGTATCGTTGAGATGACCAGGCTTGGAACCGGAGGCATAAATAATCTTTCCTTATCCCTCGGGTATTCATGATGCACGCCATGAAATTTATATATGATCTTCATTAACCTGGGATTGTCTGTTATGAAATGAAATATATACCGGTGCATAAGGTATTCGAAGAAAGACCAGAAGAACATTCCTGCGAAAAACAAAACGATCGCGCGTGCGACGGAAAGTTCTTTGTAGCCGACGCCATAATAAAGCATGCCTGCTATCAGGGGAATATAAATAGAGAAAATCGCTATCGGGGAGGATTTTGTAAGTTTCTCTAAGTTTTCATTTTCAAACAGTCTGCCCTGCCCGTGGTTTTTAATAACGTAAGGGGCGTCGGCGCCGCTCTTTTTCATTTTCTTGTCTGCTAATTCTGTTATCATAGCCGTGCTTTTTTTTATGTGCTGAATAGATCAGTTGCCCGAGTGAGCCTGAAATAAATGCGTTTGGGATATAATTCCGGAACCTGTTTTAAGGGGGCGAGGTTTATTTCCTGAGTATTATTTCCCCGATATCAACGATCAGGTCTTTTTTTACGACGACGCCATTTTTAACGCCGTTCTTATAAGGAGGCGAGGCTTCTACCACAATTTGATAAGTTCCCGGTTTAAGCTTGTCGAACTGAAAATGGTTTTGGAGTATGCTGCCGCTGAAAGTATCCCTGCCATTGATAGCCCATACATTGGTAGCGGCCTCAGCTGGGGTAATGGTTCCCGTTACAGCGGCATTCTGAAAGATCGTAAATGCTAAGGATGCCGTTAAAAAGATTGCCGCTATTCCCTTCCTTGTTTTCATACGTAATAATGGTTTTAAACGCTTCAAGAACTTTCTTCAGGAAATTATTCGCTGAAATTAGGTTCGGGGGATATAAAAAATCGAACAATTTTTATGCCGGAAAACTTAGCGTTATATAATAAAATACTAAACAAACCCGGCTGTTCATGTTATTTTCCAGGCCGGGCTTGTTATCAATCGATCCGGTTATGTTAAAACTTGCATGGGCAATGGCAAATAGGGCGCGCTGATCGTTTGTTATCAATCAGATTGTGTTAAAACCGCCTCAGATCGCGCAATCCATATCGCAAATGTTGTATTACCGGTTATGATGCCGGTATCAGCGCGGTTTTTTAAAACTCTATCTGGCACCTGATCTCGCCTCCCGGATGAGCGGGCGTGTGAATATTAAAATAATAAAAACCGGCTAATAAACTGTCCTCTTTTATCGCATTTCCATCTACCATAACAGAATCGGAGAAGCTGCCGGATGTTTCTTTGGGAATAATATTGGTAAGGTCCTGTTTAACGCCGGCATTCGCGCCTCTGGGCGCTGTTCCGTGTATATGCGCCATTGTCGGTTTATCGGTCAATCCATTCCAGTTAACTGTATATGAAAGCATGTTGCTTTCTTTATTATAGGATACGTTAACGGTTCCGCTGGCGGAGCTATTGTTTGCGGGGACTTCCTGGGCGGCATTCAGCAGCAGTCCATTTTTCATGACAAGGGACTGGTTGTCGGCATGAGCGCTTGCGCGGGTATTGTTGCGGATGCTATCCAGGTTAAGTTCAATAGCGTGATCATCGTTGGTTCGGTCATTACAGGCCGATAGGGCAATAAGCGCGCCCATCACAACTGGTAAAAAGCTTTTTTTCATAACTATTATATTTAAATTAAAAAATACCGGTCATGCCTGTTTACAGCCGCGTTATGCGTCGTAAATAGGCTGAGCGTTTTTCTGTCGGCCCCGGTAAGGTTATCGGAGCGGCCCGTTTATTTATTCCTTTCTATCTGACCTGTAAAGGAAATAGGCTGCCGATTGGTTCCGGTCGCCTGCAGGCTGCCATACCCATTTTCAGAGATCGTTAAAAACAATTGTTGTACATCCTTCGCGTCATTGGGTTTTATGAGAACCTCCCATCCTCCTTTTGGCCTTTCTGTTAAAGAATAGCTGAAGTCGACAGAAGTAAATTTTATTCCTCCGGAAGAGGGATCCATTGGGGCGCTATAGGCTCTGCCGAAATAAGGCAGATAAGCGACGATCGTGTCTTTCGATACGCGCAGGTCATATTCCGAGGTAAGCATCCTGTTTCTTCCCCGGGCGGATTCTGCGTTGTTCGCTTTGAATGTATATTCCTGCGCGGTAACGGCAGATCGGATATCGTCCCTGGCGGCTTGCTGCGCTTCCTTTGTCGAGGAACAGGATATGCCGATTAATAAGGTCATATATAAAAAAGCAGACGGCGATTGCATATGCTTTGGTTTAATGGATACAATAATCAATAAACCCATATAAAATTATGCCATGCCGGGGGATATGGCGAGCCGCTCCCAAATTGGGGTTCATTTTGTCATAATTCGGCTAAACCTTATATTGCTCTGGTTACGGGGCTCCGGATTTTGCCCGTTAATGGCATCTGTATGAGATTGAGGGGCTGATCGTCTATATAAGCATTTAAGGTAGCGTAAAAAGGAGTATGATCTGGTATCGGCTGAGCATTTACAAACGCATTTGCAGACCGGCTTGAAGGGATCTGTTAAAAAATAAAACCAATATGGAAAAAAAGCATAAAATCGGATTTAATCTGTTGCCCTGGTCTTCAGCAATGTCGCCTGCGCTTAACCCCGTGGCGGACAAGTTAAAAGAAATAGGATACGATGGCGTGGAGTGTTTTATGGGGGAAGGAAGCGATCAATCCTATATTGATTTTGGCAAGCATCTTAGCGCCTCGGGGCTGGAGGCGACCTGCGTATTAGGGTTAGGGCCGGATCATGATCCGATAAGCGAATCGGCTGCAGTGCGCGGCAAGGCTGTAGAAAAATTAAAATGGGCGGTCGACCGGGCAAACGACCTGGGCGCTAAGGTTATCTGCGGTCCCGTACATTCTGCTTTTAAGCATTTTCGTCAGCGACCTCCATCGGAAGACGAATTTAAATGGAGCGCGGAAACCCTGCATATCGCAGGCGAATATGCCGCCGCATCGCAGGTGGTTTTTGCGCTTGAAGCGCTGAACCGGTTTGAATGTTACCTATGCAATACGTCGGAGCAATTGATGAATCTGGCCACCCTGGCGGATCATCCGAATATTTGCGTCATGTTTGATACGCATCATGCTAATATAGAAGAAAAAAAATATGCGCCTGCCATAGAAGCGTTGAAAGATAAATTAGCGCATGTCCATATCAGTGAGAACGACAGGGGAACGCCGGGCGATGGGCATGTGTTGTGGGAGGAAACTTTTTCAACGTTGGCTAAAATAGGGTATGAGGGTTGGCTAACGATAGAGGCATTTTCAAGGAATGACGAGGGTTTCGCAAATTCCATTAATGTTTGGAGAGCATTTTCGCCAACCTGGGAAATTGCGACCAAGGGATTCCGGTTCACCGAAGATATGAAACAAAAATACCTGTAAACTCTATAAGGGTCAGGCTCCGCAGCGCTCAGCATTCAAAATAATCCGAGCGGAACTCGCCGTTTACGGCTGCGATCTGGCGAAGCATAAAGCTGTCGCCATTCTCCAAATGAAATACGGTTTCTCCCGGGTCCGATGCCGGCGCCGACGTTATATCAACGATCCCTCCCTTCATTCTTGTCAGCCCGTCCTTATCTACCAGCAGGAAGGCTTGTTCCTTATCGGCGTGAAGGGTTTCCAGTATTAACCGGATATCGTCCAGGCTATTAAAAGCGCTTCTGCAGTCCATAGATACAAAATTACATTTTTTGCGCGTCTGGTCTTTTCGGCAGCGGCTCATCTTGAATTTTTATCCTATATTCCTCCTTCATTTCAAATAAAGTTTATCTATGGTAAAGGCTCGAATGTTGGATATGCGGAGGAATAGCGCCGCATTCAATAGCGTTTTTATTATTGTTGTTTCCTTTCTGTTAACGGTTACAGGCGTTTCCTGTCAGCCTGGCAATAAAAATACCGGCGTCCGGGAACTTGACGGGTTAAAAGTACCAGAAGGGTTTACCATTGAAAGCGTTGTGGAACAGGATAAGATAGCGTATCCCATGTTTGCTTATTTTGACGATAGCGGCAGGCTGTTTGTGTTCGAGTCTGATGGCAGCTCGCCCAAAGCCCCGGAAATGCTGGCCAATCCTAGCTTCCTGATCCGGCTGCTGGAAGATACGGATGGGGATGGAAAATTTGATAAGAGTTCTGTCTTTGCCGATTCGATCACTTATCCCAAAGGCGGGTATTTTTATAAGGGTAGTTTGTACACGACTTCCGCTCCCGATCTCCTGCGTCTTACCGACACTGATGGCGATGGCGTTGCCGATAAACGGGAGGTCATCCTTACCGGATGGACATTTTATAGTAATGGCTCTATCCTGGGAGGGCCTTTTTTCGGACCTGATGGATGGATGTATATGACCGACGCCAGGCGTGGATTTGATATTGTGACCAAGGAGAATAAAGAGTTGAAAGGCGCGGGCGCGCGGATCTGGAGGTGCCTCCCTGATGGGTCGCGCCTGGAATCCATGTCGGGCGGCGGGTTCGACAATACCATCGAACTGGTATTTATGCCTTCCGGCGAAACCCTGGGCACCATGACCTATTTCACAGATCCGCAGGCGGGAATGAGGGATGCGCTGATGCATTGGGTGGAGGGGGGAGTATATCCCAAGCCTCATACAAGCATAGAAAATGATCGGCTGAAGCTTACGGGCGAACTGATGCCCGTGATGTCGAAAACGGCCCGAGTAGCTCCTGCGGGGCTGGTCCGTTACCGGGGCCAGGCCTGGGGAAAAGAATATGAGGGCAACCTGTTCAGCGCGGAATTTAATACCGGTCGTATTATGCGTCATCAATTAATTCCTGATGGCGGCACTTACCGTACCGTCGATGAACCGTTTATTGTATCCACTGTACAGGATATACACCTGACCGACGTATGGCAGGATGCGGACGGCTCTATGCTGGTAGCCAATACCGGCGGATGGTTTATTGCCGGCTGCCCGCTTTCTCGGGTGGCCAAGTTAGACGTGCGGGGAGGCATATACAGGATAAGAAAGACGGGAGCCGCCGCGGTGAAGGATCCCAGGGGAGACGAGCTTAAGCTCTCCTCGTTGTTGCCCGAAGCATTGGTAAAACATGGAGAGGACAAACGTCCTGCTGTACGCGATAAAGTCATGGAGTTACTGGTAGAAGCCGGAGAGCCGGCGGTGGCGCCTATCAAAAATGTATTGCTGGCCTCTTCCGACGAGGAACTACGCGCAGCGGCAGTGTTTGCGCTCAGCCGCATCGGAACGCCGGCGGCGATGAAAGAACTCGTTGCCGCATTAGGAGACCAGGGCGTTATTGTCAGAACGGCGGCTTCCCGGGTACTCGGCCTCGCAAAGCATAAGGAAGCGATGGAAAAGCTAATGGAGCTGGTACAACAGCAGGCGGCTCCTGTGCGTAGGCAGGCTGCCACGGCCTTGGGCCAGATCGGCGATCCCCGCGCCATCCCCGCGTTGATCAGGGCGGCGGCGGATAGCAATGATCGTTTTGTAGAACATGCTATTATATATGCGATGATCAGTCTGAATGATGCCGGTTTGTTAAGGACCGAGCTGGGGAATCCCTCTCCTCATGCGCGGAAAGCCCTTCTTATTGCCCTTGACCAGATGGATGGATCGCATTTGCGTAAGGAAGACCTTGCCGCTTTTCTTTCCAGCGCCGATCCTCAACTTCGGCATACGGGCATATGGGCGGCTACGCATCATCCTGAATGGGCGGATATCGTTATAAGCTTCCTGGGGAATAGACTGAATGCCGCCGATCTGTCGGGGTCGGAAAAAGAAGATATCCGCAAGCTGATGATCGTTTTCAGCGGAAACCCGCAATTCCAGCATTTCCTGGCGCAACAATTGGGAGCGGCTGCACAGCCGGAAAAAATAGCCTTATTGCTGGACGTGGTGAAAGAAGCCGATGTGAAAACAATACCGGCGACCTGGATCGCACAGCTTGCGAAAAGATTACAGGGGAATGATATAGCCGTTCGCGCGCAGACCCTCGGCTTAATTGAATCGAGAAACATTAAGGAGCTGAATGGTCAGTTAAAAAGCATCATAGGAGACCCGGCGCAAATGAAAGATTTCCGGCTCAAAGCCCTGAAAGCGCGCTTGCTCACGGACCCGGCGGTTTCGGCAGATGAATTTAATATGGTAGCGTTATCTCTCGACAGCGCCAATGATTCGCCCATCAGGCAGTTGGCCGCCAGCGTATTGACCAGGGCTAAATTAAGCGACGACCAGTTGCTTGACCTTGCAACGAAACAGGCGGCGAAGGCGGATGTGTTCCTGCTGCCGGCTTTAATCAGCGCCTTCCAGGGTAATGGCAATGCCGCTGTAGGAGAGGCTTTGATACAGGCGCTGCGACAGTCGTCCGACCGGTTGGACAATCTCTCCGAGCAGGATCTGCAAAACCTGTTCAAGGAATTTCCTGAAACCGTACGACAATCTGCGACGCCTTTAATGGCGCAATTGCGCGAGCGGCATGCCGAACGATTGTCAAATTTACAAGCGATAGAAGCCGGTTTAAAAACAGGCGATGTAAGTCGCGGGCGCGGGCTTTTTTTCGGTAAAGCCGTATGTTCCACCTGTCATGAGGTAAGCAGGGAAGGCGCGCATTTTGGCCCCGATCTCACCAATATCGGCGATATCCGTTCGCGACATGATATCCTGGAAGCTATCGTTTACCCCAATGCGAGTTTTGCAAGAGAATATGAAACCTCAAAGATCATTACCGCAGGCGGCAGCTATACCGGCATTATCAAGGAACAACTGCCGGCGGCCATTGTGATAGAAACGGCGCCGGGCCAGACCGTGCGCGTACAGCGCGCTGATATTACGGCCATTGAGCCGCAAAATATTTCTATGATGCCGCCGGGGTTAAATAAACTGCTTACCCCCGAAGAGTTGTCGGATCTTATCGCCTATCTTACTTCACTTCCTGACGGGATGGGCATAAACAGGTAGATTTTTAGCTATTTTCGCCGCCCATACAAACAGAATGCTATGAAACTGGAAGAACAGTTGCTGGTAAGAAGCGAAAACAAATGCGAGTTGTGTCAGCGGGAAGAGCCTTTAAAACTATATGAAGCGGCGTCCGGATCGAGCGCCGACGATGAAAACTGCCTAATGATCTGTAATAAATGCCATGCGCAGATAGAAAAAAAAGAGGAGCCTGATAGCGCGCATTGGGCCTGTTTAACGACCAGTATGTGGAGCGAGGCGCCCGCTGTACAGGTAGTTTCCTGGAGGATGCTGAATCGTTTCCGGGGAGAAAGCTGGGCCGCCGATAGCCTGGATATGATGTATCTTGATGAGGACCGACTGGCATGGGCCAAAGCTACCGGCGATCATGAAAACGATGCGACGGTCGATTTGCACAGGGATTGCAATGGCGCAGCGCTGCGGACAGGCGATACCATTGTATTAACGAGATCGCTTGACGTAAAAGGTTCTACGCTGAACGCCAAGATGGGAACCGTCGTAAAAAATATCCGCCTGGTGGAAGAAAATACCGAACAGATCGAAGGCAAAATTGAAGGGCAGACGATCGTGATCCTCACGAAATACGTACGGAAGCAGGGAAGCTGATTGGCTATAAACGCAGCGCCTTGCTTATTATGGAGCTATTCTGCCAGTCTGACAAGGAATCCTTTGACTCGGCGAATGCAGCAGCGGAGTCGCGCTTGCTTTGTCGTTGAAATGATTAATGTTTCAGCGTCAATAACAGTTCGTCCAATTGGTTTAAGCCCATGGTAAAGCCTTCTTTAAAGCCCATTGCGATCGTTTGTTCAAGGTCTTTGAGATGATCAAACGTGAGCGTAACGGTTACCAATACCTGTTTGCCCGTTTCGCTGAACTGGTTTTCCCATAGATTCTGGGGGAATGCAGGATTCAGTGTTCCGTGTTCATCGCAGAAGCCGTCTTTTGCGGTAAAGGATCTTTGTTTTACAATAGAGATATAATCGGCTTTGCTCCAATGTTTTTCGCCTTTGGGGCCTACCATGGCATAAAGCCAAAATCCTCCTTCCCGGAAATCCATTGTTTTGGTTTCCGCTCTCCAGGGCCTTGGCCCCCACCACTGGTCGAGCAATTCGGGCGTTGTCCAGGCCTGCCAGACCAGCTCAAGATCGGCGTTAAATTCTCGTTTTACACAAATGGTTTTGTTTTCTTTATCTACGATAAAGTCGAATAATAGATTGCTTTTCATTTTTTTTTATTTTATCTGTTCAAGATATTTTTCAAGTCGTTCAAAGTTTTGCGCCTGTCCTTCTCTGGCATT
>JAEUVR010000408.1 GCA_016786785.1 Chitinophagaceae bacterium | reverse complement strand
CCTTTTCTTAACCTTTCTTTAACGCCGGCAGAAATAGTTTTGACAACGGCCAATTACCCGAAAGACAAGGAAAGAAGTAGATTTGACCATTAATACAGAATATGAAAAAAATATCAGCATTATTACTGGCATTAGGTTTTAGTATTTTAGGATTTACGCAGGATTCCACTACCGCCAACGCTCCGGCATCGGATACGGCCATCGCCGGAAGCCCATCCGTGTCTGAAAATACCAAGGAAGCAAAGAAAGCCGCCAGGAAAAATAAATGGAGCAATCTGAACCTTGCCAACAGGTCCAAAGACCACCTGATGCTGCAGTTTGGCATGATAGGGTTTGCCAGCGCGCCGGATACCATACATACCAAGGGTTTTTCAAGAGGATTCAACGCTTACTTTATGTTCGATTTCCCCTTTAAATCCAACCCTCAATATAGCGTGGCCATAGGCGCAGGCGTATCCTCTTCCAATATCTATTTTGATAAAACTTATATTGATATCGCAGGCAAGAACGGCGGCAAGATCAGTTTTAAAGATGTTTCAGACACTACTCATTTTAAAAAATATAAATTAATGAATACCTACCTGGAAGCGCCGGTAGAACTGCGCTTTACGGCTGATCCCTCGCGCCCCAATCAAAGCTGGAAAGGCGCGATAGGAATAAAGGTAGGCACCATGGTAGGCGCCGTTACCAAGGGAAAAACATTTCAAAACAGCGCGGGCCAAACCATCAACGCCTATTCGCAAAAAGAAAAATCAAAACGATTCTTTAACGGAACGCGCCTGAGCCTGACGGCCAGGGCCGGCCTTGGCATTGTTTCTATTTTCGGAAGCTACCAGATCAACCCCTTTATCAAGGAAGGTTTTGGACCTGATATCCGTCCTTTCTCCGCTGGTATTGCGATAAGCGGGTTATGATGACTGCTTTTAGCGCGATAAGCCGGATTATGAGCGCCTGCCTGCGCTGCGGGATATTCATCGCGCCTTTAGCGATAAGAAAAGATTTGAAGCGTAATGTTAGATAAGAAAAAAAGTATCCAGGAAGAAAGAGCCGTTCTGGTGGGGTTGGCGCATAAAACGCAAACGGAGGAGCAGGTGGTTGAATACCTGGAAGAGCTTGCCTTTCTTGCTGAAACCGCCGGCGCCAAAGCCGTGAAGAGATTTACGCAGAAGCTAACGCACCCCGATAGCCGCAGTTTTATCGGAAAAGGGAAGCTGGAAGAAATAAAGAATTATATCCAAGGGAAGGATATCCAGGTAGCCATTTTTGATGATGAGCTCAGCGGATCCCAAATCTCCAATATTGAGAAAGTACTGGGCATAAAAGTTATTGACCGGTCGGACCTTATCCTCGACATCTTTGCCCGGCGCGCAAAAACAGCCCAGGCGAAAACCCAGGTAGAGCTGGCGCAATACCAATACCTTCTTCCCCGCCTAAAGGGAATGTGGAGCCATCTTGAAAGACTGGGAGGCGGTATCGGAACAAGAGGCCCCGGCGAAACAGAGATCGAAACAGACCGCCGTATTGTAAAAGATAAGATATCGCTGCTCCGGAAGCGGCTGGCGGAGATCGACAAGCAGGCTTTTATTCAGCGCAAAGACAGAGGCGAATTTATTCGCGTAGCCCTGGTTGGATATACCAATGTAGGCAAATCGACGCTCATGAACCTCCTGAGCAAAAGCGACAGCTTTGCCGAAAACAAACTGTTTGCCACCTTAGACACTACTACGCGCAAAGTGGTCTTTGAGAACACGCCCTTCCTGTTAAGCGACACCGTAGGTTTTATCCGCAAATTGCCGCATCACCTGGTAGAGAGTTTTAAAAGCACGCTCGACGAGGTTCGCGAATCGGATATCCTGCTGCATGTAGTGGATATTTCACATCCCAACTATGAAGACCAGATCAGCGTCGTCAACAAGACCCTGCAGGAAATAAAGGCGTTTGACAAGCCGACCATTACCATTTTTAATAAAATGGATCTCTACGAAGAACGCACTTTCGACCCCTGGCTGGAAGAAAGTATCCGCTCAGAGATACTCAACGACCTGAAAGAAAGATGGGAGCATGAAACGCAGGGCAACTGCGTATTTGTATCGGCGATAGAAAAAAGAAACCTTGACCTGCTTCGGACAACCATACTTGAAAAGGTCAGAACGCTTTACCAGATCCGTTATCCCTATAAATCTGAGTATTTTTATTAATAAGATTGAAGCATAACCAGGCTATCTTACCGGACCTGAAATACAGGTGTTGGATAATGAAGGCGCTGTGGCATAAACCTTTTAGAAACTGCAGCGGCATCCTATTATTCGGTTCAACGACCCAACATGAGGCAACTTGTTCATACATGGCATAATATCGACCGGGAACTGGAGGCAATGACCCCCTGCAGCAGCGGCATCATGACGCTCGAACTGGAGGGGAAAAAAATATGCCTCTCCAGGCATGATGATCAATATTATGCTTTCGCCTATACCTGCCCTCATGCCGGGGGGATTATGGCCAATGGGAAAATTGACGCGAAAGGAATAATCGTTTGCCCCTTGCACAAATACGCATTCAGCATAAAAAACGGCTATAATGTGAGCGGGGAAGGATTTTTCCTGAAAACATATCCTGTGGAACAGCGCGAGGATGGTATTTTTATCGGATTATAGAATATATCCAATATGTTTTTATTGCATTTACCAGGGTGGCTCGAAAAAACAGACAGGGAACTTTTTAGTTTCATTCATGCCGACGCCTCGTCGCCTTACCTCGACTGGCTCATGATGGCTATGCGTAATCCGCCTATCTGGATACCGCTATATGCTTTTATCCTCTACTGGATCATAAAACGGCATAAACAATTTGCATGGCCCTTTATATTGCTTTCGCTGGTTAGTTTTGCGATCACTGACTTCGTCAGCGCTTCCCTCCTTAAACCTTTTTTTGCCAGGCCCCGTCCTTGTTATGATCCTGAATTAACGGCTATCCTTCGCAACCTGATCGGTTGCGGCGGTCGCTACGGACTGCCTTCCTCGCATGCTTCCAATCATTTTGGGCTGGCTGCATTCTGGTTTCTGACCGTCGCTCATATCAGCGGCCGGAAATGGTACTGGCTATGGCTATGGGCCATATTGGTCTGTTATGCCCAGGTATATGTCGGTAAACATTATCCCTTCGATATTCTGGTAGGCGCAGTATTGGGAATAGCGGTAGGAAGCCTGATGGCTTTTCTTTTCCGGCGTTGGACAAAAAAACCGGAAAAAGACAACCGCGTCGTATCCATGTGGGAGAGCAAATAAAGCTTGTCCGGTTTAACGTTATGAAGATAGGCTTCGACAAATCCGGCAAGCGGAGAACCGATCTGTTATTAATTTAACGCCTATATCGCCGGCGCGTTTCAAAGCTCCTGATTCGGAGAACCATATCTTGTCGTTAATTTAGCATAATGAACACCTTTTCTTCAGTTCCTAAGAAGATTTCGATCTTTAGCGCGCCGCGCCTCTGGAATATGGTTTTTATATGGGTACTGCTGGTATATGCAGCGGGACTTTCCATCGACATTATGGAACCCGACGCCGCGGTATATGCGGAGATCTCCATGGAAATGCATGACTCAGGCAACTGGCTTAGCATTTTTCACAAAGGGAAAGACTGGCTCGACAAACCGCATTTTCCTTTCTGGATGACCGCCTTATCCTATAAAATATTTGGAGTAAATACTTTTGCTTACAAGATACCGGGAATATTATTTGTCTTCCTCGGCGCCTGGTATGTTTTCCTGTTTGCCAAACAATGGTATTCTGCCCGCCACGGCTATATCGCCGCACTGCTGCTTTTAACGGCGGAACATATCATCATTTCGAACCAGGATGTAAGAGCGGAGCCCTACATGACAGGGCTGACGATCATGAGTCTCTATCATTTTGCGCGGTACCTGCTGGCTGGTCGACCGCCATTTGCCGGGAATATCGCCGCCCGGCTCCCGGTCGCGACTGATCCGGGAAAATGGCTTCATGCGCTGGCAGGTTCCCTTGCCCTTTCCTGCCTGATCATGACAAAGGGCCTGTTTACCATTATCCCGGTTGCAGGAGGCATCGGGCTTTCCTTATTGTTTGCCCGAAAATGGCAAATCATTTTCCGCTGGCAATGGATAGCTATTGGATTATTGGTCTTAATCGGATTATTCCCCTCTTTATACGGCTATTACCTGCAGTTTGACCTGCATCCCGAAAAAGAAATATTCGGGCAACACAATGTTTCCGGCGTGGAATTTTTTTTATGGACCAGTCAATGGGGAAGGTTCACCAACACCGGCCCTATTACCGGAAAAGGCGATCTGTTTTTTTTCGTGCATACCCTGCTCTGGGCCTTTCTCCCCTGGGCTTTTCTCGCATTTTTCGCGCTTTTCCGCAAAACAAAGGAGTTGATCCGCGGCGCATCAACAACAGAAAACTATACCTATTTCGGGTTTATCTCCTTGTTTATCATCTTCTCCCTGTCGCGGTTTCAGCTATCCTTTTACCTTAACCCCCTGTTTCCCCTGCTTGCCATACTTACTACCGCCGTGTTGCTGAAACAAAAAACAAAGACGCTACG
>JAEUVR010000375.1 GCA_016786785.1 Chitinophagaceae bacterium | reverse complement strand
TTTCTTAAAGGATAACAATACCAACGTATTAACCCAGTTAAAGGATCTTTCTGTAGTGTCTGCCACCCAGGCCGAAAGCATTAAGAAATCGCTCGAAAACATAGGCGCCAAAGATGTATATATCCAGGATCTGCAAGCGGCCATGGCTCGCAAAGATTCTCTGAACATGGCATTGGTAATGAACCTGAAAGGCGCATTGAATGATGTAAATGACCAGGATGTAAACATTCAGGTAGAAAAAGGAGTCGTATTTATTTCTATCTCGGATAAATTATTATTTAACAGCGGAAGTTCAGTGGTTTCCAAACCCGCATTATCCGTTCTGTCAAAAGTGGCCCAGGTGCTGAATGCTAACCCGCAGTTAGACATTCTTGTTGAAGGTCATACGGATGCAGTTCCCATCAAGAACAGCTGTATCTTAGACAATTGGGATCTTAGCGTTAAACGCGCGACTTCTGTTACCCGCATTCTGCAGAACGACTTTAATATCGCTCCTCAAAGGATGACAGCCGGCGGTAGAAGCGAATATACTCCGCTTGTTTCTAATGATACCAAGGAAGGCCGCGCAAGCAATCGTCGTACGCGTATCGTTATTCAGCCTCAATTGGATCAGTTCTTTAATCTGCTGGAAAAGAAAGGTTAAGCTTAGTTTTAATAAACAATATATTCCAGGTCTTCCCGTTGGGAAGACCTGTTTTTTTTGCCTTACCCAAACTGCTTTAACCGGAACAGGATATGAATATACTCAAGGGTAAGGATGCCCAGATTCGATAAAGCCAACGAGGTTGCGGACCCCTCCCTTCCGGTATCTTCAACCTATACAGGGAGCGATAGCAGCGCCTGCCTGACCAGGCGAAAAATATTAGGGACTGGATAATTTTTACTTTTTTATTACTTCTATTTAAGTACTTTACTGTTCAAATCTTTTAGCCATGTTATGGAAAGGAAGAAGACAAAGCGATAATGTAGACGACAGAAGAGGGATGTCTACCGGCGGCCTTGCGGTAGGAGGAGGCGTCATAGGGGTCATTATCCTGGTGTTGAATCTATTACTGGGCGGCGACCCGTCCAACGTTAACATTACCGAGCTGTTGCCCGGTCAGCAAGGGTCGACGCAGCTGTCTCCGGCGGAAGAAGCGGCGGATAATGAAAGAGCCGAATTTGTAAAAGTGACGCTGGCAGAAACGGAAGATGTCTGGAACAAGATTTTCCGCGAAGCGGGCAGAGCGTATCCCGAGCCGACGCTGGTGCTGTTCAGGAATACGGTTCAGTCGGGCTGCGGAACAGCAGGCGCCTCTTCCGGGCCTTTTTATTGTCCCGGCGATAACAAACTATACATAGACCTCTCTTTTTATGAAGAGCTGCAAAACCGGTTCAAGGCTCCCGGCGATTTTGCCATGGCCTATGTGGTCGCGCATGAAGTCGGGCATCATGTTCAAACCGTTCTCGGCACTTCTGCAAAACTTGCCCGCGCAAGACAGCAGATGAGCGAGAAAGAATACAATAAGCTTTCGGTAAAAATGGAATTGCAGGCAGATTTTCTCGCAGGCGTTTGGGCGCATTATGCAAACCAAAAAAAGATCCTGGAATCCGGCGATATAGAAGAAGCGCTAACGGCCGCCAATGCCATCGGCGACGACCGTCTGCAAAAAGAATCGATGGGACGAACTATCCCCGACGCTTTTACGCATGGCACGTCTGCACAGCGTATGTACTGGTTTAAAAAGGGATTCGAAACAGGCGATATGTCACAGGGAGATACTTTTTCAGATCCCTCGCTCAATTAAACGATGAAAAAAATTGAACGACTGGCCATATATAATGGCATTGCTTATTTATTGCATCTACTCATCGTCTTTCTTACCCGCTACAAAATCATCAATTCAGCGAGTACCGCGGAGATATCGGGTAAATATTCCACTTTGTTCACGCCCACGCGGATGACATTCCATATCTGGGACCTGATCTACGCGGCGCTTTTTGCCTTTAGCGCTTACCATATTGTAAAAGCTTATAAGGAGGATGAGCAAGACCCCGCCAACCAGGATTTAGCCAGGATAGGCTGGCTCTTTATTATTGTAAATATTGCCGCCGCGATAAGGTTATTTGCGTTGACGCACGAATGGCTGTCCTTATGCCTGGTCATTGTTATCGTCCAGCTGTACTGCCTGCTCAAGATCCATTCCCGCCTTGGCATTTATAATCACCGCCAGTCGCCGGCATCAAAGGCATTCACGCAATTGCCGGTAAGCATTTACCTGGGCTGGATGTTTGTTACCCTGTTTGCAAATATCGGATCCTGGCTGGCAGCCATACAATGGAACGGATGGGGCATATCTTCCATCAACTGGACCATTACCATGATCGCCATACTAACGCTTATTGCCATATCGGTCGTCAGCAAGAGAAACAATGTTTTTTTCGGGCTGGCGGTGATCTGGGGCTTCTACGGCATTACGCTTCAAAGAATAGCGATAGATCAGGAAGAATACCAGCCGGTAATACTGGTTGCGCGGGCTGGAATGGCGATCATTGCATTTATCTGCCTGCTGGCCCTGATCCGGAACCTGATAAAACGATAAATGGTCCCCTTATACTGTCCCATCATCCTTGGTCATAGCAGGCTCTTGCTCAGCCGGAGCAACGCCGGGAACATGATGAATGGCGAGTTGGAACCTGGTATTCAGGCTGACGGTAAAATCATTTTGCGCAAGGATGGTCCTGGCTCCTGCATCCTGCACCAGAACGGTTGCAAGATCGCTGGCCAACGGCGAGCCGCTGATCACATTTGCCACTCTTCCCTGCACAAATTCAATATTAAACTTATATCCCGCTTTACGGCCGCTTCCCGCTCTTTCAAAATCGATCCGATTCAAATCAAGCGTTTGGTCGCCCCCTACTGATTTTTTCATTAATATTTTAATAATAGGCAGGTACTTGTTCCAAACGTGGACATACATCATT
>JAEUVR010000350.1 GCA_016786785.1 Chitinophagaceae bacterium | reverse complement strand
TTGTCTTCATAAGTAAGAGCGCTCTTAAAGAAACAAACTAAATAAAAAACTACATGATGACAACAAGAGATTTTGGAATGGGTTTCTTTGGAAGAAATCCTTTCGATAAAGAAGCAAGAAAACAATTCCGGGAGAAATGGTCGGAGATGACCGACAGCGAGAAACTTGCGTTTGCGAATGAGCGATTCGGAAATATCGCCGAGGACCGCTTTTCAGTAGAAAAACTGGACGAGCTTTGCGGAAAATGGATGCAAATGTCGGCGGGAGAAAAGCAGGCATTCGTGGATGAACGTAAACAGGCTTTTGAGAGCCGGGGACGCTGGACACGCGGCTTTTGGGGATGCGGGCATTAATAAGCTTTTCAAACCACATAGGCCCATGCGTTTGCGATAAAAGACCAGCGGTCCTATGTGGTTTTAATTGGTCAATTATATTTGAAATATATGAAACAAAGAGTCGAAAAAATAGTTTTAATGGTTGTCGCGGCATTGGCTGGCGTAAGCGGAGCGATAATGCTGTTGTGGAATTGGCTGATGCCGGATATCTTCGGATTAACCGTCATTAATTTCTGGCAGGCGCTAGGATTGTTCTTGCTGACGCGTATTCTTTTTGGACGTTTTGGATTTGGCAGGGGAGGGATGATGATGCGGGACAGGGGAAGCCATATTCGTGAAAAATGGATGAACATGACGCCGGAACAACGAAAAGAATTTATTAATAAGAGACGGAATTTTGGATTTGGACATCCATTCGGAGCGGAACATTTTGATATGGAAGGGCCGGCAAAACAAGGCGATGGAGATAAATGACCATACCGGAAAACCAGATGTTGAGCGGCTGGTAAAAGAACATCAGTCCCGCCTGAGATCGTTTATAGGGAAGCGGGTTTCCAATAAAGAAGATGCGGAAGATATTTTACAGGATGTTTTTTATCAGCTGATTAAAACGGTTGAAAGCAATATCAGCCCGATAGAACAGGTCGCTGCCTGGCTATACCGCGTTGCCCGGAATACCATTATTAATAAAAGCAGGAAAAAACGGGAAGAAGAGTGGCCGGTCCCGCGGTATGATGATGAAGGAAACGCGCTGGAAGCGTTCTCGGAGATATTGTTCAGCGATGACAGCCCGGGCGCTGAAACGGAATATATGCGTTCGCTTGTCTGGAAAGAGCTGGAAGCGGCCCTGTCGGAATTGCCGCCTGAACAAAGAGAGGCTTTTGAGCTTACCGAATTGGAAGGCCTGCCTGTCAAAGAAGTGGCAAAAACCATCAATGCTCCTGTCAATACGCTATTGTCGAGAAAGCATTATGCCGTAAAACACCTGCGTAAACGATTGTATGACCTGTACAATGACCTTATGAATTATGGATGAACAGGGCGTTGATAATCCGTCTTCGGCAAAAATCTCAATGCTATCCCTTAAATTCAATTTTATATTTTAGCCGTATGAAATCATATTTTATCCTGGCGTTTATTGTTTTTATAGCGACTAAAGGGGCTTGCCAGGATAATGAAAAATTGATTAATGAACTTAATACCCTCATAATGCCGATTGCAACGGTCAATCCCGAAGATGGGTTTGAAGACCTGGAATTTCTAAAAGAAATGGCAAAGGATGCGGCTATTATTGGGATTGGAGAGAGTACGCATGGAACCGATCTATACAATAAATACAGGCGGCGGATTGTAAGATTTCTAATACAGCAAATGGATTATAAAGCAATTGTAGATGAAGGAGATATTTTAGCCGCAGAAAGGGTCGACGCCTATATTAATGGTCAAGTGGATAGCCTGGAGATGTTGGGAGAGCTTCGCCCTGTAATCGCAAATCGAACGGAACTAGAGTGGTTGAGATTATATAACGAAAGCAGGCCCGAAAAAGAGAGGGTTCATATTTACGGAGCTGAAGTAAGAGGATTTTATGGAATCATTCAGAAACTGAAAGGCCTCTATCCCTTTAAAAAAGTTGACCCCGTTTTAGATAAGTTTACCGGAGATGTTGGCATGGGATATAAAAATCTTTCCAAACAGGACTTCAAAGACATGGAAAAAGCGGCTGAAAAAATGAAGGCAGGTTGTAATGCTTCATCGTGTAGATATTATCTTTCGCTTCTTAGCCAACAGATTGATTTTGCCTATCGACAAAGGTTTGGCAAGGACGATTTTAATGTCAGAGATAAATATATGTTTGAACATATAAATTTCATTATATCTAAGACATTTGATAATAAAGTGATCGTTTTAGCGCACAATGGCCATCTGCAAAAAACAAAGTTTTCAGGCTTATCTTCAATGGGCTATCTTTTGAATAATCTTTATAAGAGAAAGTATTTTGTCATTGGAACCGATTTTAACATGGGTCGCGTAAATACTTATAACCTTAAGACAGAGCAATATGAGAATGCGTTTTTTAATGAGGTAGAGGATAAAAAAGCTATTGAATATTACTTTAAGCAATGTAGATATTCCAATTTCCTTTTACCAGTTAGTAATGCCATGACAAATACAGTAACGGCTCCTTTAGTGGGCCGCAAAATTAAAATGCTCAGGAATATTGGGGCAACCGGTCGGATAATTACATCTTCTCTTCGCTTATCTGAAAACTATGATTTGATCGCTTTTTTTAATGATACTAAGGACAAATAAAAAACACAAGGAAGCTTTTGTAAAGATATGTTTTACGAGTATTTTCAATGCCCGATATTCAACTGCGGTTCGGCGCCCTTGTTGCAACTTGCAGCCAAGGGCCCGCGGCTTGCTTCCGTTATCCGTAGCATTATAACAAACAAATAGATAAAACTGATATGTCAATAACAAAGGAAACTGAACTGATAGGGATGAAAAAGGCTAGCGAAGCCGTTGCCTATACTTTGAAGAAGATGCGAGACTATGCTCAACCCGGTATGACAACTAAACAATTAGACGACTACGGGGCAAAGATCCTCTCGGATTTTGGCGCGAGATCTGCGCCTTACTTAACCTATGGTTTTCCTGGTTGGACTTGCATAAGCGTAAACAATGAATTCTGCCATGGCATCCCCTCCGATAAGAGAATACTTAAAGAGGGCGAGCTGATTAATATAGATGTTTCAGCAGAACTTGACGGTTTTTGGGCAGATAATGGAGGTTCATTCGTTCTTGGCAAAGATATTAACCGGCATCAGCAACTGGTAGACGCCTCAAAACAGATTTTGCATAAGGCGATCTTTAACATCAAGGGCGGAGTCCGTATTTCGGATATAGGGTACCTGATAGAAACAGAGGCTAAGAAGCGCGGCTACAAAGTGATTAAGAACCTGACAGGACATGGCGTAGGAAGAAGCCTTCACGAGGAACCAGGCGAAATAGCAAATTACAGAGACCGGCTTAACCTGACAAGATTTAAGAAGAACGCCGTTGTTGCTATTGAAACGTTCATATCGACAACATCAACTTATGCGATGACGCTGAATGACGGCTGGACAATGGTTGGCAATAAAGGAGGGTTGATGGCGCAGCACGAACATACGATTGTCGTTACTGACGGAGAACCCATTATCCTCACAGAAATGAATGGGGTTTGGAATTGATAATGAAAAAGAAAGCGGTATTTAATTGGAGCGGCGGAAAGGATTCTGCCTTGGCGCTTCAGAGCATATTGAATGGCAATGAGTTCGACGTTATTTCATTATTAACGACAATTGACGAGGAAACGTTAAGGTCTTCCGTTCATGCTATTCCGTTAGAAGCGCTATCCAAACAGGCATACAGTATCGGTATTCCTCTTTACCTGGTATTGTTGTCAGGAACCCTGGCAAACTATGACGAAAAGATGAATGGAACCGTTGAGTATTTTAAGCAAAAAGAAGTTAGTCATTTCATTTTTGGGGATATTTTTCTGTCCGATATAAGAGCCTACAGAGAAAGTAAACTTAATCCTTTAGGCATTGAGGTAGTGGAGCCGCTTTGGGATAAATCATCTGCCGAAATCATAGGCGAGTTCCTGGGCTCAGGCATCAAAGCGAAAATCATTGTTACGCAAGCCGATAAATTAGATAGCGTATTTATCGGGAAAGATTTAGACAAGGATACGATAGGCTCATTCCCCGAGGATATTGACGTTTGCGGCGAGAACGGCGAATACCATACGCTGGCATATGCGGGAGGTTTATTCAAAAGAGAAATTGACTTCTCTATTTCGCAGATAAACAAAATTTCCCGAAATGTTAAATTGGACGACGGACAAACAAAGACTTTTGAATATTGGCAGGCGGATATAAACGCATGAAGACGGGGCCAATCCCAACCTCTTTTTATTTTGTATCCACATGCTAAGTATACCCGAAATTTATTTTTTCGAGATGCCCAAAATTGTCTATTTTTCTATTGATTTATAGATGAAAAATATAGAAGACATATGAAATTTTCTTTTGCCCTGGGTTTGTTGATCATTTATCAAGGCATCTGTTATGGGCAAAACAAGAGCAATGAGATCGGATTAAGGACGTTAACAAAGCTGGACCTGGGACTTCAGGGCATCGGCGCGACCTACGAGCCACGCTTAAGTAAATCGCTGGTATCGGAGTTGTCGCTTGGTTTTGGCGGCGGATACAATATTGGCGAGAGCTCGCTTGAATACCAGTTTATCAAACCGGCATTGTATTTCTCCGTTACGCCAAAATTTTATTACAATATCAAAAAAAGAATAGAAGCAGGTAAATCAACTGCGAATAACTCCGGAAATTATTTTGGCATCAGGCTTAAATTCAACACGCCGTTATATAAAAGGAACGACCTCATCAGAAATAGTTTCCTGGCGAATATTCATTGGGGATTGCAAAGACCTGTTGATAAAAGATGGACGTTCAATTCGCATATTGGGGCAGGGTATGCGCATGATGTGGATTATGGTTTTGGGACGATTTATCCTGCTATTGACTTCAAGTTTTCGTATATCATAAAATGACGTTCAAACGAGCCCAGGCAAGCCTGCTTCATTACTTAAACGCTTTATGAATGATATGCGTAACAGGCGTTTACAGTAATGTATGGAAGAACTGCAGCGTGCTTGCCACATGTTCCTCCCAATAAGGCCATTCATGTTCTCCTTCAAACTCTTCATATATGTGCGGGATGTTGTTCGCCGATAACTGCTGATGTAAGATCCTGTTTTCATTGATGAGGAGATCGTCGCTTCCGCAGTCAAAGCGGAATGGCGGAAGTTGTTCCCTGTATTTTAATATCGTATCTAATACGCTTTCATCGCTCTTAACCGGTTGCGCATAGTCGTCCGGGTTTTCTTCCACGAACAGCGATAGCTGGCGTAGTTCCGTTATAGAGGAATGGCCTGCCATTCCGCTGAACCGCTGATTGTATTTTGCGCCGATGCGTAGCGCGCCGAATCCTCCCATGGATAATCCTGCGATAAAGAACAGGGACTGTTCCGATACCTGTGGGAAAGAGGCAATAAGCGTTTCCGGCACGTCGGAAGCGATCCATTTTTCAAAATCCAGGGAATGGTGCGGCAGATAGGCCGACCCGTCTCCCCATAGGCCATCTGAAGGCATGGCAATTATTACGGGAGCTATTTCTCCTTTGTCAATCATCTGTTGGGCCTTTCTGTGCACGCCGGCGTTGAAGGCCCAGCTCCAGGCGCTGCCATACACGCCATGTAATAGCACGCATACCGGCATATTTTGCAATTCGGTTGTTCCCTGAGGAATAAAGATGCAGATATCGCCTCTCCCTTTCAGCGAATTTGTTTTAACCGTCAGGAAACGCAATTGCTGCTGTTCAAAAACGGGATTAGAAATTTCAATGGTTCTGAATCCGGGCATATCTGGTTATCATTTAAAGCTATTCATACTTAGAAAACAATCACTCCTTTTGCATTCCTGCCGTGCAGCATATCGTCGAACGCCTTGCCCAATTCATCTAAGGCATAGCGGCGCGTGATCATTTCCTCCAGCAAAAACCGACCGTTGTCGTATAATTTGGTTATGGCAGGGAAATCGATCTGCGGCCGGCATTTGCCGTAGAGCGGATTAATATATATTTTATCCCATTCAAAAAGATTCATGTCGATCGTGATCTCCTCTTCAATCCCGCTTACCTGTACGGCGATGCCTGCATTGCGCACCATAGCCAGCGGCGCCGCTCCCAGTTGCGGTATGGCGGTGCATTCAAATGCGTAGTCTGCGCCTCTTCCGTCGGTTAGGGCTTTTACTTTTTCAGCGGCTTGCGCCAGGCCCTTGTCCGCTTTGTCGGCGAGGATGATGTTGGTAGCGCCGAAGCGCTGCGCCATTTCCAGTCGGGTCGGGTTGATATCAACCGCTATGATATTGGCCGCGCCTGATATCCGCGCGCCCTGTATTACGCTTAACCCTACGCCGCCGGTTCCTAATACCGCCACGGAGCTGCCCGGCTTTACTT
Organism: Chitinophagaceae bacterium; assembly: GCA_016786785.1. Lineage (GTDB taxonomy): Bacteria > Bacteroidota > Bacteroidia > Chitinophagales > Chitinophagaceae > Flavitalea. The sequence continues at coordinate 34,514 of JAEUVR010000350.1, read as the reverse complement.
TTGCTGCATTTACCGCCGAGCCATAGCCCGTCATGACGCCGCAACCAATGATGCTGGCCGCTTCGAATGATATCCTGGAAGAGGCGTTCACTACCACTGCCGCCTGTTTCACCAACGCGTACTCCGAAAGCGCGCCCAGGTTAAAAGAGCGTTCCACGGGCATATTATTAAAGGTCGTTCCGCCGGTATGCGCATGACCGCCATTTGGACCATACATGCCTCCGGTAACGGGGGAGTTGTTTTCGCATATATGCTGATTCCCTTCGATGCATTGGAAACAATGACCGCAAGGCATTGCCCAGTTGAGCATTACTTTGTCGCCCGCTTTTAAACCAGTTACCTGCGCGCCTACGGCTACCACTACTCCTGCGCCTTCGTGGCCCAACACCATTGTCTTATTCCAGTTCAGCGAATCATAGTCGGTATGGCATACGCCTGCCGCTTTTAGCTGAACCAATACCTCATCCGGTCCCGGGTCTTCCACCCGGATCTCGTCAATAAAAAAATCACCTTTTCCCGTAGTCAGGGCGGCGAGGCAATTGATAGGCATCCTGCTTTATTTTGGCATGAATATAAGTTATTTATTTTCCGAACAAATATATTAACGGAAGGTGAAGTCGTTTGGGCCAGGCATAGACACAAACAAAAAACCACTACAAAACGTAGCGGTTTTCCGAAAAGTTAAGTTGCCCGACCTGGATTATTTCGCTTCGCTTGATGATCCAACCCGCTTTACATTATCCAAATAACCCTGCCTGCGCCAGCAGGCTGTTTTTGTTTTCCCCTCCACTCGCACAAGCAAGCTTGCGCTTGTTGCGGAAAAAACAAAACCCCGAAGCGAAGCTTCGGGGTTACTCGTTGCCCGACCTGGATTCGAACCAAGACATACAGATCCAGAATCTGTCGTACTACCCTTATACTATCAGGCAAGGATGATTTGGGTTTGCAAAGATACAGAACTATTTATTTAAAATTAAAGCTGTGCGCTAATTTGCAGGCCATTTATTTGAAAATTTTGAGAAAAACCGGGCGAAACCTGCATTTTCAAACGGGCTCCACAGCCTGGCAGATAAAAAAGGCACTGCTGTAACCTTCCGTGTTGGATAAGGCTTCACTGTTACATATAATAAGCCTTACCAGGCGTTTTTCATCGACTTGTTTACCCTTTCCGCTTTCACCACATCGCCCTCTTTCCAGCGTGGGCTATAGGAAACAAAAAAGGAGAGCCAGATGGTTCTGGCCAGGCGCATAAGCATGGGCTGCAAAACGATCAGTAATACGGCATTTACGCCCATCCAATAAAAGAAGCGGTTATCGCTAAGGGAAAAACCTATCAGCGCCCACCATGCGATAAAGGAAGCGACGCTGATAGCTACGCCCAACGCGTAGCTTACATAGCTGGTGCCATAATAAAAGCCCGGTTCCATATCGGTGACCTGTCCGCAAACCGGGCATGGGTCGTTCATCAGTAGCATGGTCTTGAGCTTATAGGGGTTGGCATGTATATATAACTTCCCCCGGCGGCATCGCGGGCAGCGATTGCTAAGCAGGCTGAGGATCTTGTTGGGCTTATGGTCGTTGGCAGTATCTGCGCACATTATCAGTTTTTTTAATTGACGAAACCGGCATTTGCATTCCCAGGGCTATTCGCTTATTTCCCGATAGATCCGTTGAAAAGCTTTTTCTCGGGATAGAGAATATTTTGTCCAGCAAAGTTAATTAAGTTATGGAAAACATGCGGCTATTTATGCGGCAGTAGCGGCTCCCTTGGTTTTGCCAGGAAGAGATAGCGTCGAGTAGCGTAAGCAGTAAAAATGAGCGGCTACGCAGCTCTCTGGGCCAGACAAAAAATAACCCCGTTCGGAGATAGAGCGAGGTTGTTTGTTATATCAAGATTAAGTTATTTATAAGAATAGGCAAATCCTTTCTTGATAGATTGCGTGGTAAAGCGGCTATCCTTTTCGCTCGTCAGCAAAACGAAGGGGGCTCCCATCTCGGCAGCTTCTTTTTTCAGTCTTTCCATTGACTTCTTATCAGCATTGCCGGAAGTGCGGTAACTAAGCATGCCGGCGGTTTTACCCCTGATTTCTCCTTGTCTTTTAAGGCCTACAGCGGCTGTCGCTTCTTCCAGAATAATTACTTTTTCCCAATCTTCCTTATCATTGACCACAATTTTCTCGGAGATATCTTCCTTTCGGCCGCTTGCATATTCAATTTTCGCAACTGCATATTTACCGATTGTCTGCTCGGCTGTTTCGCCCGGGTAAGTAAAATTGATAACAAATTCTGCTACCTTGATAATCTTAACATCGAGTTTTTCGCCGTTGTGTTTGTGCATTTTGTCATTTTGAGCGAAAGCAATCATCGTTCCGGCCAAGGCAATACTTAACATCATTAGTTTACGCATAAAGTGTGTTTTAGGATTTAAATGTAAATTTAATTTTATAAAGGACATAATATGGGTATACGCTGGCTTCAGCTTATTGAACTTACTGCAGGCAAGCCACTCATTTATGATGACTATCTGGCGACTGGCTGTTAGAGATGCGTACGCCCAAAGGTTTATTCATATTTGTTTGTAATAATGAGCAAACGTATGATGTTTTTTGTTTATTGTGACAATAGCTATATGTTTGACATATTGATAATAAATATATTTCCTTCCTCCTGGCATAGCCCTCCTACAGCGTCATTAAAAAACGGGTCCCGCCGCCAGCAGTATTGCGCGCTTCGATATTGCCATGATGCAATAGCATGATCTGCTTGCATAATGTTAATCCTATGCCGCTTCCATTCTTTTTAGTGGTAAAAAAGGGAACAAATATAGCGTCGAGAAGCTCATCGGGTATGCCGCTGCCATTGTCAGACACTCTGAGTACTGTTTTGCCGGTAGCTTCCTTATAGGCCGCTACGGCAATACGCGGACGTTCACTATTCTTTACGGCCTCAATCGCATTCACCAGCAGATTGATCATAGCCTGTTCGATCAGGTGAACATCTCCTTCGAAATGTAGACCGGGGTCTTTCAGGATAATCTCCATTTCTATATGCTTTTCAGTTAGGGTAGGCAGCATCAGCGAATACAGATTCTCAAACAGATCCCTTGCATATATTTTCCGAAGATCAGGGATCGAAATTTTATTCAGGCTCCTGTATGCTTCTGCAAACTTCAATAAACCGTCTGTCCTGCTTTTGATCGTTTTAATACCCAGCTGGATATCCTCCAAAGCGGTCTCGTCGGGCTGATCATCTTTTATGTCCTGTAGGCGGCCGCTCATTGTTTCCGCCAACGAGGCAATAGGCGCAATGGAGTTCATGATCTCATGCGTGAGCACGCTTAACAGTTTTCGCCAGGCCCTGGTTTCCGTTTCATCAATGGCTTCATTGATATTCTGAAAAGCCAGAAGGGTATATCTCCGGCCTTCGGTAAGAAAGGAGGCGGCAGACAATAGCATTTTCACAGCGCTTGATCCATTGTCAATCACTATTACTTTCGACTGACCCGGTCGTATAGCCATGATATCCTTATGGAGATTGTTGTTTCTTTTGTCCAAAGCGTGAATGGTTTTGATATACGGCAGATTCAGCATCTGCTTCATTGCTTCATTCATCCAGATCACTTCTCCATTTTCCGTATCAAAAGACAGTATGCCCGTATCTATCATCGACAGGATGTTTTGCAGATATTGATGCTGCGTTTCTTTTTCCCTGGATAGCTTGCGAAAATTGTTGTTGATCGCGTCTAACCCTTCTTTCAGAAGGGAAAGCTCTTCTGAAGCTTTTGTCGTTGAAAAACCCGTTGTGTAGTCGCCGTAACGAACAGCTTCAAGGAATTGACGAAGTTGACGTGTTAACAAAACCCTCGCCCGGTACCAGGAAATAAGCTGCCAGATAATGATAGGCGCTATCAATAACAGGTAGATATACTCTCCTTTCGCCGCCAGTATCGCGCCCGTCGATATTGTCGTAAACAACAGCAGGATGCCTACGGCCAGTCGCCATTCAAATTTTTCAGATATCATGCTTGCTCAACCTCCTGTATAATGATGTGCGCGTAATGCCTAATTCTTTTGCCGCTCTGGAAATATTGCCATTATGTTTTTCTATCACTCGTAGTATAGCGTTTTTTTCCACTGCATTTAAATTCAGATCGTCTTCAACAGCCGGTCGGCTTTCGATAGGAGAGAACACAATGTCTTTCGATTCCAGTACCAACTGCTCCGACATCACCACGGCTCTTTCAATAATATATTGCAGCTCTCTCACGTTTCCGGGGAAAGGATAATGTTTCAGCTTTTCCCGGGCGCTGTCGCCTAGTTCGAGGGTATATTTAGAATACTTCTCGGCATACATTTTTATAAAGCGCTCTGCCAGCAGTATGATATCATTGCCTCTTTTTCTCAGCGGCGGGATGATCAGCTCAACGGTATTGATGCGATAGATAAGATCTTTTCTGAACCGGTTTTCGTTAGCGAGTTCCTGCAATGGCGCGTTAGTAGCGCAGAGCAGGCGGATATCAACGGCCACAGGTTCGTTGCTTCCGAGTTTTGTGACCTGCCGGTTTTGTAATACGCTTAGCAGCTTCGCCTGCTGTTGCAGGGAAATATTGCCTATCTCATCCAGGAAAAGAGTCCCGTGATTGGCTGCGATTATCCTTCCCTCTCTGTCTTCGCGCGCATCGGTAAATGCGCCTTTCTTATGGCCGAATAACTCGCTTTCGAAAAGGGTATCTGTTAATGCGCCTACGTCTACCTTTATATAGGGATAACCGTTTCGGAGCGAATGTTGGTGAATGGATTTGGCCACGAGATCCTTTCCCGTGCCATTTTCTCCGAGTATCAGGATATTTGCATCGGTTGGGGCTATTTTTTCAATTTTATGGAACAGCTCGCACATCAGGTCCGATTCGCCGATCAACTCGTCGCGGCCCGAGCGTTTTTCTTTTTTCTTATGAGTTTTAAGCGCTTCTTCTATGACGCTGATTAGCTTATTGTTCTGCCAGGGTTTTACGACAAAATCTACCGCGCCTTTTTTCAGAGAAGTGATCGCCAGATCGATATCCCCGTATGCTGTGATCATGATAACCGGTAGTTGGGGGCGAAAACTTAAGATCCTCGATAACCAGTAAACGCCTTCGTTCCCGGTATTCAATGCCGACCGGTAATTCATATCCAGCAAAACGAGATCAAACTTGTTTTCCGAAAGCAGCGGTAATATATTATCGGGGTTCTTCTCTGTGACCACTTCCTTCACCCTGGTCTTCAGCAGCAACCTGACCGCGGTAAGCACATCCGGATCGTCGTCTACAACCAATATTGACGCATTTTTCAATAACATCATTCAATATAAATAACTTCTATCTACCTCGGTCATCATTTTTTACAAGTAGTATACAGTGTATCAAAACCGTACACTTATCGTTCGTATTCGTGCGCTTATCGTCGCTGGGATTTGTTTAAAAAAATGACAATCATATAGTTGCAATTCTGGCACGGCTTTGAAAAGAATAGAGCGTACCGCTTAAATGATTGCATATTGGACACGGTTATCAAAAAGAAAAAATGGACGCTGAAAAGGATCCTGTGGATGGCGGCAGCTATTGCAATAATAGCATTTGCAGTACCCGCGCTGCATTCAGCCGCGGGAAGCAATCGTTTAAATGTTCATCGTTCTCGCATCGTTATCAACGAGGTCATAAAAGGAAGTTTCAGAGAATACATTCCTGTCACAGGCATTGTGCAGCCAGTCACGACCATTTACCTCGATGCGGCGGAGGGAGGGAGAGTGGAGGAAAAATATGCCGATGACGGCGCAATGGTTAAAAAAGACGCTCCTATTCTGCGGTTGTCGAACACTGACCTGGAGCTGAATCTCGTGAACCAGGAGACATCGGTTTTTAACCTGCTTACACAGATGCAGATATCGCAGAATGCTGCGAGGCAGAACACTATCGCCAAGCTAAACCAGATGGCCGATGTAGACAATACTTTTAAAGAAGCGGAGCGGGTTTACCTGCTCAATAAAGAACTGTATAGGGAGAAAGTGATCAGCGGGCAGGAGTTCAGGCAATCGCAGATCGCCTATGACTATCAGGTAAAAAAGAAAGCGCTTACCGAGCAGATCCTCCGGCAGGATTCGCTTGCCGCCAGGGAAGAAATGGAACAAACACGTCAATCCTATCAGCGTACGCAGAATGCGCTCGAGGTGATGCGAAAGAAGGTGGGCGACCTTATCGTGCGTGCGCCGGTCGACGGGCAGCTTACGGCCCTCGACGCGGAGATAGGTCAGAATAAGAATAAGGGGGAGCGGTTGGGTCAGATAGATGTGTTGAGAGGATTTAAAATACGCGCGAACATTGATGAGCACTATATCTCGAGGATATTTACCGGGTTGAAAGCAGAATTTAACTTTAACGATACCATGTATGGCCTGGTTATTAAGAAGGTATATGCTCAGGTGGCTTCTGGACAGTTCCAGGTGGATATGCAGTTTACAGGCGCAATACCGGGCGGTATCAGAAGGGGACAGACATTGCAAGTGCGTCTGACGCTGAGCGATGCTGCGCCGGCAGTAATGATTCCCCGGGGAGGATATTATGAGCAGACCGGGGGAAACTGGATATTTAAAATAGATGGCGATCGTCAGCGCGCTTATAAGGCGCCTATCGAGACCGGCCGGCAAAACCCGGAATATTATGAGATCATCAGCGGCCTTAAACCCGGCGACAAAGTGATCACTTCAACTTACAATGCTTACGAAAAAAAAGAAGAATTAATATTACAGGACGACTAAACCAACAACCGTTATGATCAGGATTACAGAGCTTATTAAAGTTTACAGAACGGAGGAAATAGAAACTACTGCGCTCAACAAGATTTCTTTAGAAGTAAAGAAGGGCGAGTTTGTGGCGATCATGGGTCCTTCGGGCTGCGGAAAATCCACCTTGCTGAATATTATCGGGTTGCTGGATAGCATCGATAGCGGGAGTTATCTGTTTAACGGAGAGGAAGTAGGCAATCTAAATGAGCGCAGCCGTTCGGACTTGCGTAAGCATAATATCGGATTTGTGTTCCAGAGCTTTAACCTGATCGATGAGCTGACGGTATTTGAAAATGTGGAATTGCCGCTGATTTATACCAGGGTGAAATCTTCCGAAAGAAAAAAGCGGGTGGAAGAAGTGTTGGATAAAATGAAGATCATGCACAGAAGAAATCATTATCCGCAACAATTATCAGGGGGACAGCAGCAGCGCGTGGCGGTGGCCCGGGCGGTGGTTAATCATCCTAAGCTGATCCTCGCCGATGAGCCAACGGGCAACCTGGATTCCAATAATGGAAATGAAGTGATGCAATTGCTGACAGAGCTCAATGAGCAAGGCGCGACAATAGTAATGGTGACGCATAGCGAGCATGATGCGAGGTATAGCCACCGGATCATCCGCATGCTCGACGGACAAACGATAACGGAAAATATTCTTGTGGGTTGATATGAAAAGAAGGGTTTCATATTTTTTCCTGACACTGTCGTGTATGGTTGGCGCGCAGGCTTTCTCACAAGCAAGCATAGAAGGTATTGGAGTCTCTGGCGCTGGCCAAAATCTTGTTACGATGACGCTGGCCGAGTGTGTCAATATTGCGTTTTACAATAACCAGGATGTTTTACAGGCGCAGCTACAGGTAGAAAGGGGAAAACTGGCGCTCAGTCAATCAAAAATCAATTTATTGCCCACGCTGAACGCCGGTTATACTACCGGTATTAATCTGGGAAGAAGTATCGACCCGTTCACCAATGCTTACGTGAATCAGCAGTATAACTATGCTAGTCCAATCCTGTCAGGCGGCGTTACTTTGTTTAAAGGTTTTGCCTTATTTAATGCCATCCGCAGGAATTCCTTTGTTTATGAAGCGGATAAGTTAGAGGTACAGCAGGCTAAAGAGCTTCTTGCATTAAATATTATTCGCGCATACCTCAATGTGCTTTCTAAAAAAGAGCTGGCGGCGCTGGCGAATACGCAGAAAGAAGCTGCCGGGAAGCAATTAGATCGTATAGCTACGCTTTACGAGCAGGAAGCCATAGCGCCGGGAGAGTATTATGATCTTAAGGGTCTGTATGCCGGGGATGAGCTTTCGGTTATCAATGCGCTAAAGGCCTTGGAAGACGCTAAGTTGGTCCTTGCCCAGCTAATGAATATTCCATACGCCAAAAACATGCAGTTGCCTCCGCTGGATGCAGAGACGATGACGCTTGATGATACGGTTTCATCCGAGGCGATATACGAGGCTGCATTGGAAAACTTGTCAATGGTCAAGGTTGCCGGTCTCCGCCGAAAGGCCAGTGAGATGGATATTAGATTGAGTCGTTCAGGCTTTTTCCCTTCGCTGGCGCTGTATGCCGGGGCGAATAGTAATTACTCCGGAGCCGCCGATATCAAATACAATGAGCAGATCCTTAACAATAGAAACAGTTCGTTTTCTGTTGGGCTTTCTGTTCCGATATTAAATGGCTTCAGAACCCGAAACGCCGTAAAGCTCGCAAAAATAGAACAGGACAATGCTTTAGCGTTGGAGAAAACTACGCAAATACAGCTAAGACAGATAGTAGAGGAGGCTTTCTACAATATGCAGTTCTCGAAGGAGAAGTATGCAGTATCGAAGCGTCAGGCAAATGCTTTTCGAGAGTCTTTTCAGAGGGCGCAATCACGTTACAGCTTTGGAGCCGGAACGATCGTCGATTTTATCGTATCCAAAAGCGCCTACGACAAGTCGGCCATTAACCTTGTCAATGCGCGATATGATTATGTGTTTAGTATGAGGATACTTGATTTTTTACAGGGGAAAATGAAATTTTAACTATGTTCCATAATTATATCAAAATAGCGATTCGTAACCTTCTTCGCCAAAAAGCTTTTTCATTCATCAATATATTGGGGTTGGCGATTGGAATGGCCAGCGCGATGATCATACTGTTGTGGGTGCAGCATACAGTGAGTTATGATGATTTTCATAAGAACAAGGATAGGATATATGAAGTGTGGAATCGCGTGAATATGGAAGGCGAATTGAGGGCATGGAACTATACCCCAACGGTACTTTCTCCAACAATTAATAGCGAAGCGCCGGAGGTAGAACATGCGACAAGGTTTGGATGGCCTTATGAAAGGCTATTCGCCGTAGGCGAGAAAAGGTTGTTTGCCAAAGGCCATATTGTCGACTCCAATTTTTTACAAATATTCACATTTCCGCTCCTTGAAGGAGATATTAAAACTGCGCTTAATGGTCCGCACTCGGCAGTTATTACGAAATCGTTTGCCGATAAATTATTCAAAAATGGTCAGGCATTGGGACAAACCTTCTTGCTGGACGATAAGGATTATTTTACCGTAACCGGCGTTCTGAAAGATATTCCTGCAAATTCACAGTTCGATTTTGAATATCTGTTGCCCTATAGCTATGAAATATCTAAAGGCAATGATTATTCATATTGGGGAAATCTTTCCCTTAGAACCTATGTGCTATTAAAGCCCAATGCTAGTCTGGCTTCTGCAAATAACAAATTGAAAGATATGCGCTCGAGACACGATAACTCAATTCCCGGATGGGAAATGTTTCTCTACCCGATGAATCGCTGGCATCTCTATTCAAACTTTACAAATGGCGTCGAAAATGGAAATGGATTGATTTCTATTGTGCGGATGTTTACTGCTGTCGCGTTAGTCATTTTATTGGTTGCCTGTATTAATTTTATGAACCTAAGCACAGCGAGAAGCGAAAGGCGTTTTAAAGAAGTGGGTATTAGAAAAGTTGTTGGCGCTAAAAAGTCTTCTCTTGTAGGACAGTTTATCGGCGAGTCTATCCTCATCTCATTAATTGCAGGCGTCCTTGCTATTATTATTACTATTCTTCTTCTTCCTGCCTTTAACCAATTATTCAATGAACGGATCTCGTTCGATATTACAAATCCCGTAACTATATTAAGAATGCTGGGTTTCATTTTAGCAACCGGGTTACTTGCCGGAAGTTATCCTTCCTTCTTCCTCTCATCTTTTAAGCCGGTAAAAGTATTAAAGGGAACATTCGAAAAGCCGCGGACGCTTGTAACCCCGCGCAAAGTGTTGGTTATTCTACAATTCGCTTTTGCGACTATCCTGATTATCGGAGCAACGATCATCAGGCAACAAATAAGTTTTGCCTTTGAAAGAGAGGTTGGTTATAAAAACGTTGATCTCGTTTATCATAGTTTTACCGGTGATATTAGTAAAAATTTTGAGTTGATCAGGCGAGAACTGCTTTCTTCGGGGGCTGCTACTGCTGTTATCAAAACTAATTCTCCAATTACTCAAGTATGGAGCATTGGTTGGGGGCAGGAATGGCAGGGAAAGGACCCTAACGACAGAACTAATTTTGTTCGATTCTCAGAGGACGGCGGACTCGCTGAGGCGATAGGATTTCAATTTATTGCTGGCCGGGATATAGATCCTAAGAAATTCCCTACCGATTCAACGGCCATGATCATTAACGAATCGGCATTAAAAGTCATGAAATTCAAAGATCCTATCGGCCAGATCGTAAAAGACTATGGAGTAGAATGGCGCATCGTAGGAGTGATTAGGGATTTTATTATTGACTCTCCGTTTCAACCTGCCAAACCGATGCTAATTTCCGGGCCTGCCAACAGTGCTTTGTTCAGCGCCCTTCACATGAAAATGAATCCGGGACGGTCGATGCTCGCTAACCTGGAACAGGCCGAGAAAATATTCAAAAAGTATAATCCTAACTTCCCTTTTACATACAAGTTTGTAGATGAGGATTATGGCCATAAGTTTGATCAGGTGAAACGATTTGGAACGCTTGTAAACATATTTACGGCATTTACCATCTTCATCTCTTGCCTCGGTTTATTCGGGCTGGCGGCATATATGGCAGAGTCGCGAATAAAAGAGATAGGCGTGCGTAAAGTATTGGGTTCTTCGGTCATAGGCATTACTGCTTTATTATCAAAAGATTTTCTTAAACTGGTAATTATGTCTTTTGTGCTGGCATTTCCCGTTGCATGGTGGGCGATGGACAGATGGTTGCAGGGCTTCAGCTATCGCATCACTCTCCAGTGGTGGGTGTTTGTTGTAGCTGGTCTTATTGTAGTATTGATAGCGTTCATAACAGTCAGCTCGTTGGCTATAAAAGCGGCTATCGTGGATCCTGCGAAAAGTTTAAGGGCGGAATAATTTGATTCATTTGCCGGTATCCACTACCCCAGCAATTTATTGCGGACCATCAGGCAGGCGCCGATCACGCCCGCTTTGGCGCCGAGCCGGGAAATTTTTAGCTGGGTATCATTGTTCACGAGGCTGAGGGAATATTTGTGGATAGCGCTTTTTACAGGGTAATAAATGTAATCGCCGGTACTCGCGAGCCGTCCGCCGAGAATGATCAGCTCCGGATTGTACAGATTGATCAACACGGCTATCGCCTTACCAAGCTTCTCCCCGATTTTTGCAATCAGTTCAATAGCGAGGGTATCGTCGTTGTTCGCCGCGTCAATAATATCGTCCAGTTTAATATCGTCGATACTTTTGTATTTGCTGCCCAGCAGGGAACTTGCGCCTTCCCGCAGCTGCTGACGAAACTGATCGATCAGCGCCTTGCCAGAGGTCTCCGTTTCCAGGCAGCCTTTCTTTCCGCAATGACATAAGATCTCATTCTGGAAAAACGGAATATGCCCGAATTCACCTGCAAATCCCGATTTGCCGTAATATAATTCGCCATTGATCATAACGCCCATGGCTATTCCATAATCAATATTGATAAAAAGGACATCCTTTTCATCATGTACCACCCCGCTGCAAAACTCGCCATAGGCCATGGCCCGGGAATCATTATCCAGATAGGTGGGTATTCCGATCTTCCGTTCGATTACGCTGCTCAATGGTTCTTCGTTAAAGTAGAAGAAGCTATAACTGTAACCGGTTTTGTAATTAATACGTCCTGAAAGATTAATGCCGATGCCCAGCACTTTTTCGGCAATATCTTTCAGCTCTTCAATAAATGTTTTCACAATCTGACAAAGATCATCCAGGGATTTCTGCGTATTGCTGAGCGTATAAGGCAATCGTTCCGAAAGCTTCACCAGGTTCTTCTTAAAATCAAGCAGCCCGATATTGATATAATTATTCTTTACTTCCACCCCTACAAAGAACGCTGAATCCGGAGCAAGACCGTAGATATTGGGACGTCTTCCCACAGAAGACCCGGTTTTACCATAATCCTTTACCAGTCCGGCCTCGATCAGCTCCGCAATAAGCTCGCCTGTTTTAGGCGCGCTTGTATTCAGCAGCTTACTAAGGTCGGTAATGGTGGCATTGCCGGAATTGGCAAAATGAGCCAGTATGCGACGGATAAGCGTACGGTTTTTATACGCTACTCCTGCCACATCCTCGTTTTGCAACTCGTGCAGAAATGAATAATTCTTTACCATCTGCGAGGTTATAGTGAATAATACAGATACAAATATGCAGCGCCCAGCTTTTCCATGATCGCTTTTAATTGTCTAAAGCCAATGATACAGGTACAAATATACCTTATAACCGAAGCATTTATGTAAAAAAAGACTAATTGCACGGTTAATTAATAAAAATTATTATTAATTATTGTTCAATTAATAATTTTAATTATTATTTTAGGTGTATTATTGTTTCGCAGTTCGGAATACGATCCAATAAATCAAACATTGCTTCATCAAATCAAAACATGCTTATGGAAAAGGTTTATAGGCCCTCCATTCCCAATTTCCCGAAAACAGCATTGCGGCAGGTCTTCTGGTTATTGTGCGGCCTTCTTTCGCTGCCAGTTGTCGGCGCCGCAAGAATAGCGGACAATCGCCTCCCGGTTCATTCCACACTGTTCCAGCAAAAAGAACTGATCGTAAGGGGAAAGGTCGCCGATGGCAATACGCCTGGGAGCTTTTTACAAGGGGTAACCATTTCGGTAAAAGGCGGTCGGCAGATCGCAGCCACGGATGCCGCGGGAAACTTTATGATACGCGTTCCTGAAAAATCCTGGCTGGTATTTTCTGCCGTTGGCTATAAGAGCCAGGAATACCAGGCGCTTCGCAATGAAGATCAGCTTATCATCACGCTGCAGGTAGCCGTTGCCGGTCTGGATGAAGTCGTGGTGATCGGATATGGCGCCGCAAAACGTTCCGATGTAACCGGCGCTATTTCATCGGTTAAGGGAAGCGAGATCATGAAGGGTTCTCCTACCAACCTGCTTTCTGGATTACAGGGGCGGGTGGCCGGCGTGGTGATCAACCAGAACGACGGCGCCCCGGGAGCCGGGCTCAGCATGCAGATCAGGGGAACAAATTCCTTTCTCGGCGGCACACAACCTTTATATGTGATCGACGGAGCGCCCCTTGCTTCAAATAATAGCGGCGCTACGCCGGGATCTGTGGAAGCCGGCGATAAACAATCGATCAATGCGCTGGCATTTCTTAATCCTTCCGACATAGAATCGATCGATATTCTGCGCGACGCCTCTGCCACGGCTATTTACGGCTCCAGGGGCGCCAACGGCGTTGTGATGATCACCACAAAAAAGGGAAAAAAAGGAGGAGATAAGGTGGAGCTCAATCTCAATTACGGGCTTACGCAGGTTATTCGCAAAATTGATATGCTGGACGCTTATCAATACGCTTCGCTGCAAAACGAAGCGTATGCCAATTCAAACTATTTCGAGGGAACAAATTACGCATTGCCCTTTCCGGGAGAATGGATCCCTTCCATGGCGGATCCCAATGTATTGTATTATGCCAAGGCGCCGGAAGACTTTATCGGCAATAGCACTGATTGGCAGGATGAGATCCTTCGCACTGCGCAAACGCATAATCACACGCTCACTCTTTCGGGCGGAGATGAAAAAGGCAGCTACTCCCTTTCGGGCAACTATCTCAATCAGCAGGGCGTTATATCTTCCTCTTCTTTTCGCAAATATGGCATAAGCATGAACCTGTCGCGCAACGTTAAAAAATGGATGACGGCCGGTTCTTTCACCAGCTTTTCCAGAAGCGAAAACAAAATGGTAAAAACCAATACGGAAGATCTTTCGGTGCAGGCGGGCGTTGTAAGGGCCGCGCTGGCTTTTCAACCTACGGTAGGCGTATTCGACTCAACGCTGAACGACTTTGCCCGTTCTATCACGACTTCTAACCCTTACCTGTATGTGAATAATGTTTTGAACAGTATTGACGTGAGTCAGGTCTTTTCTTCCAATTATGTCGAGATCGCGCTGCCGGCAGGATTTAAGTTCAGGCAAAACCTCGGAATTGGAATTTATGGCAGCCAGCGCGATCAGTATTTCCCCCGCCTGGTATATGAAGGCATGCAAAGTCAGGGGCTGGCTTATAAAAGCGATTACAATTCGCGCTCGGTTACCTCGGAGAGCATCCTGTCTTACCTCAACGATTTTGGCGCGCATACTGTTTCAGCCACCGCTGGAGCTACCTATGAATCGTTCGTTAGCAATTATAAGAATCAACAGGCCAGCAATTTCGTGAACGATCTCCTGCAGAATAACAATATGGCGGGCGGACAGGTTTATTCTCAACCAAGGTCTGGTAAGTCCTCCACTGCGTTGGCGTCGATGCTGGCCAGGGTTAATTATACCTATGACAGCCGCTATATGTTCACCGCTTCTTTCCGCAGGGACGGATCCAGCAAGTTTGCCAAAAACAATAAATGGGCTTTCTTCCCTTCTGCAGCCATTGCCTGGAACATCGGTAATGAGCGCTTCATGAGCGATAATAAAATTATCAGCGACGCTAAAATTCGCATGAGCTATGGACGTACGGGCAACCAGGCTATTAACCCATATCAATCGCTGTCGAAGCTGATTCCGTATAATTATGCTTTTAACGGATCTCTTTCCAGCGGTTATGCCGACGATATATGGGCCGGACCTGCTAATGAAAACCTGAAATGGGAAACGACCGATCAGTATAATATTGGAGCGGACCTCGCATTTCTGGAAAACAGGATCCGTCTGAACGTTGATTACTATTCCAAGAAAACGTTTGACCTGTTGCAGAATATCGTTACGCCCGGCAGCACCGGCTTTACGTTTGCCCTGCAGAACGTCGGAAGCGTCAGCAATAAGGGATTGGAAGTGGCTTTATCGGCTACTCCCGTATCGGGCAAGGATTTTACCTGGAACATCGGCGGTAATATAGCTTTCAACCGTAACAGGATCCTGGATATCGGTAATGTGGCAGAGCAATTCGCCAGCAGCGTCAAGTTTAATAATGATCTTCCCTTTATACAGCGGGCTGGTTTGCCTATAGGGGCTTTATATGGATATGTGGAAGACGGTATCTTCCGTAATGAGGCTGAAGTGAGGGCAAATCCGTTCTATGCCCATCAGAGCGATGCCATCATTAAAAGAACCATCGGAGAGGTCAGGTATCGCGATATTACTCCTGATGGCGTATTGACCGATAAGGACCGGATAGTGATCGGCGATGTAAACCCCGATTTCACCTATGGGTTTACCACTGATTTTAATTATCGCAATTTCGATTTCTCTTTATTTATACAGGGCGTGAAAGGAGGAGATATCCTGAATATGAATACGCTGTATCTGTCGAATGTAGGCGCTTATAATAACGTTACGCAAACAATCTATGATAACCGCTGGACGCCGGAAAACTGGGAGCATGCTACGCAGCCCAAGGCGGAAGTGCAATATTGGCGAACCTTCCAGTTTTCGCGGCGTTTTATCGAAGACGGCTCTTACCTGCGATTGAAAAATGTGAACATCGGATATAACTGGCAGCCGAAAATGCGGCTTATAGAAAAACTGCGGGTTTTTGTCAGCGCCGCCAACCTGCTCACCATTACCAATTATTCAGGCTTTGATCCCGATGTAAATGGATATGGAGAGAACCCTGCCCTCAGGGGCGTTGACCTGGGCGGTTACCCTAACTCGCGCGTAATAAACATCGGCGTACAATGCGTATTCTAAAGTAAAAAAATAAGCTATTTGTTATGAGGCATAAATTCATCCTATTTCTCTTTGCAGCGGCCTTTTTGATGGGCTCCTGTAAAAAAAGTCTGGAAGAAAAAACATACGACTTCATTTCTCCCAACAACTTTTATAAAAACGGCGACGATGCGCTGGCCGCTCTTAGCGGAGTATATAATGTTCTGCTCGCCACGGGCTTTTATAAGCAGGCTTTCTGGCTGCTCGACCTCGATTCGGATCATTCTTCCGGGGCTGGCTGGTTCCTGGGCAGTATGGGCGCCGGTAATCCGCTCGCGTACTGGGGAGTGAACACCATCTGGAATGATCATTATTTATTGATCTCCCGCGCCAACAGCGTACTGACCAACGTGCCTGATATCGCGATGGACCAAGACCTGAAACAGCGAATACTCGGCGAAGCCCATTGCCTGCGCGGCTGGGCCTATTTTAACCTTGTAAGAATTTACGGAGGCGTTCCGCTGCGCGATAAAACGCTTGCATCAGGCGCCGACCCGAACCAACCCAGGGCATCGGTGGCAGAAACATACGAATTCATTATCGCCGATCTCAAAAAAGCGGAGGAAATGCTCTATTCGCATAAAGACGGAAGATCAGGCGAAAAAGGCCGCGTGACCCGTGGAGTGGCTTCTGCCCTTCTTGCGAAAACTTATCTGACCATGGCGTCCGGCTCGCTGGCCAATGAAACCATCAGCGTACGCGGGGGACAGAACAATATGTATTATACCTACAACAAGGATGTGGTGAAAGGATATGAATCTTTCAATAGCCAGGAACTATATGAAGAAGCGCGCAAGAAAACATCGCAGTTGATAGATGGCGCCGAGTACGGTCTTTTTCCCGATTTTATGGATCTGTGGAAGATCCAGAACCGGAATACCGGGGAACATATGTGGGAGATACAGGCGCTCAACGGCAACCCTGATCTCCAAACCGATCTGAATTACTATTTCAACGCCGCTAAGGAGGACAGGAGCAACGTAGGCGCTGTCTGGATGACAAATAATCACTATGATAACTACGAAGACAACGACGACAGGGTGTTGCACGGCGTACGCCATCAGTTCATTGTAGACTACGGAGATCCTAATAACACCGGTTACTTTTTTTATCCGGAAAGAGACGCGGCCAAATATGAAACGGATGGCGCAGGCCGTGTGTACTCATTCAGCGCGGAGTATTATAATCATGCCTACTCTCAGAAATACAGTTATGTCTCTGATCCGAAGCCGCAGAACTCCGATGCATTTTATCCCGAGCTGCGATTTGCAGAGGTATTGCTGATGCATGCGGAAGCGGAGAATGAAGTAAACGGACCTACGGCTGCGGCTTACCGTTCATTGGATTCTGTGAGAACCAGGAGTCATGCTGCCAAAGCTCCGGCGGGAATGACCAAACAACAGTTCCGCTCATACGTGCTGGAAGAAAGAGGCCGCGAGCTGGTGTTTGAGTCCAAACGCCGTTTCGATCTTCTCCGCTGGGGGATCTATCTCCAGGCGATGAACCAGATTTCTGTTAACCAGGATAATATTTCCAAAGTGAGGGTTGAGCGCAACCTGCTTTTGCCGATCCCCATCGATGAAATCAATTCCAATTCGTCTATTTCGGGAAATAATCCCGGATGGTAATGCTAATGCACACGAAAAAAATATAGTTATGTCTATTTATAGAATTATTACAACGGGCGCTTTATCCTTACTGGTAACTTTTGCTGTTATCTCCTGCAAAAAGGATAAGGAGTCCGCCCCAGGGGTTCCCGTTATAACCCGCGTGGCGCAGCCCCTGGAATTATCCGCCAATTTGAAAGAAGGCAATCTGAACGATTGGCTGATCATATATGGCATGAATCTCTCCACTGCGCAGCAGGTGACATTCAATAATGAAGTTGTGGAAAGGAATGATTTTTATGCCGTCGATTCCATGATCAGCGTAAAAATCCCCCGGCGTATCCCCTCCGCGGTGAACAATAAAATTGAAGTGACTACAAAGGGGGGCGTAGCTTCTTATGATTTTACCATCAACATTCCTGTGCTGGCGCTCCAAGGTATGTATAACGAATATACCGCCATCGGCGATACGCTTGTTCTGGTAGGTAAAAACTTCGACCTCTACGATGTGAACGAAACAGAAGGCGAAGTTACTTTCGCCGGCAACGTGAAAGCGCCTATTGTTGAGGCCTCTGCAGATGCTATTAAAGTAGTTGTGCCGCCGGGCGCGCAGGTGGGTAAGGTAACTATCAATAGTCCGAAACTTTCGGCGCCTCTTTCAACAGACGGTTATTTCCGCGACGACCGCAACCTGTTCTTCCCGCTTACGCCCTATCCTGACGACGAGATCTATGGCGGATGGATGGCTTCTTCAGGCCCGGTTCCGGCGCCTATCAATGGTAATTATTATCATGTGGTACAAAACTGGGACGCCAATTATCAATGGCTGACGCTTTTTTCCGTACCCCGCCACTTAGGCGTTGTAGGCGCTACGGATAACTATGTATTAAAATTTGAGGTTAACGCACTCAAGCCTATCCGGAATATGCAGGCTACCTTCTACCTGGATTACGGCCCCGCTTACCAGTGGAAACCCTTTGAAGAAACAGGAACAGGAAGTTTTACCACCAATGGCAAATGGAAAACGGTTACCATACCCATGAAGCAGTTAAAGAACCCTATCGAGGATAGGGCATATGTATGGCAGATTACTTTTGACGGCCATGGTCCGGATGATTACGACGTATCATTCTGTAATTTCCGGATCGTTCCGGCTAAATAAATTACCTCGCTCTCAATATGCGTATAAAAACAATGATATGCCTGCTACTGATAGCAATGACGACTGTCCACTGCAAGAAAAGCGCAGCTACCGATGCAGGCGATTATCCGATAGCTAATGGCACTTTCATTCAGGATTTTTTGGTGCAGAACTGGAATGACGCCAAATGGCAGCAGGAGCTGAGCATACTGAAAGAAGTGAAGATGAGCTATATCGTTTTTACAGCTACCGTTATTGGCAATCACGCAATGTATGCCAGCGACCTTCCCGGCTTCGACAGCAAATACGGTAAAGATCTGCTGGATATGTGTTTGCGAAACGCTGAAAAAGCCGGTATAAAAGTGTTTATCGGGCTTAATTTCGATGAGCGTTGGTGGAATAGTTACTCCGCTGAATGGTTGTACGATCAGATGGATATCGGCAACCAGATAGCTACCGAAATAAAGAACAAATATGCAAACAAATACAAAAATGCGTTTTACGGCTGGTACTGGGTATGGGAGATCGATAATCTGAACTACACCGCCCGAGGCCGGCAGGATATGCTCGCTGAGGCGTTGAACAAAAGCCTGGATCACCTGCATGCGCTCACGCCAGGTATGCCGGTAATGATCTGCCCCTTTATGAACTATCGCGTCGGCACGGCCTCAGAGTATGAGAAAATGTGGACCTATGTTTTTTCTAAAACCCGTTTTGCTGCGGGAGATATATTCGCTCCGCAGGATTGTATAGGCGCCGGGGGATTGACAATAGAAATGCTCGACAGTTGGTTTTCGCACCTGGCCAAAGCCGTTAGTACTAAGAAAGGATTGGTATTCTGGTCCGACGCCGAAACTTTTGTGCAAAGCTACTGGTCCAGCGCCCCGGTAGACAGGTTCATAGAACAAATGAAAATCGTGCAACCTTATGTCAGCGGTATCATCACCTTTGCGTATTCGCATTATTATAGCCCGGTTACCGTAACAGGCCCTTATCATAACCAGTACCTGCAATATGTGCAAACAGGGAAATTAAACTAACAGATAAAAAATATACTGATGAAAATTACAGGAACTTTCTTAGACGAAATCAGCCACGATATCCCCCACCAGAACTGGGGACGCGCTGAATGGGATGCCGACTTCTCGCACATGAAAGCCATCGGTATCGACAGCGTATACCTTATCCGCAGCGGGCATAAGAGATGGATCACGTATCCGTCGCAGGTCCTGATGAAAGAACAGCGGGCTTATCAGCCGCCGGTGGATCTCGTAAAAATGTTCCTGGAGCTGGCGGACAAGCACCGTATGAGCTTTTACTTCGGTCTGTACGACTCCGGCGTCTATTGGCACCAGGGCGACTACCAGAAAGAAGTGGACATCAACCTGAAGGTGATAGATGAAGTATGGAAAAAATACGGCCATTTTAAATCTTTTAAAGGCTGGTATCTTTCCCAGGAGATCAGTCGGAAAGTGGGTAAGATCATCGATCTGTATGCAACGCTGGGCAAACACTGTAAAGATATTTCCGGCAACCTGCCCACTTTTATCTCTCCCTTTATCGATGGCACTAAAGCGGTATATACATTCGACAACATTGAATCCAAACCGGATTCGGTAACGCTCGATCAGCACGAAAAAGAATGGAATGAGATCTTTGACGGAATAAAAAATGTAGTGGATAGCGTGGCTTTCCAGGATGGCCATATTGAATACGAC
Organism: Chitinophagaceae bacterium; assembly: GCA_016786785.1. Taxonomy (GTDB): domain Bacteria; phylum Bacteroidota; class Bacteroidia; order Chitinophagales; family Chitinophagaceae; genus Flavitalea. The sequence continues at coordinate 14,020 of JAEUVR010000350.1, read as the reverse complement.
CTGCTGCCGGGGTTTTTTGAAGTAAATAAAAAGCTGGCCGACAAATACGGTATGAAATGCTGGACCAACGCCGAAACTTTCGACAGGGATATGCCCATCCGCTTTTTGCCGATCAAATTTGAAAAGCTGCGATTAAAGCTCGAAGCGGCGCGCCAGGCGGGCTTTGATAAAGCCATCACTTTTGAATTCTCTCATTTTATGAGCCCTCAATCGGCTTACTTGCAGGCAGGACATTTATATGATCGGTATAAGGAATACATGAAGACATTAAAGCCATAAAGAATGTACAGGGTCATTTCGATTTCCATAGGGGTAATAGGTTTGTTTTTGTTTAACGCAGCCGTTCATGCGCAACCCGATACGACGGCCAGGATTCAGATCAGCATTAAGCCCGACCGTCCCGCTGCAATCTATAAAACAGGAGAGCCGGTTACTTTCCGGGTAACTGTGCTTGATAATGGCAGGCCCATTCCGCGCGCAGAGATCTACTATGAGGTTGGGCCTGAGAAAATGCCTCCTGCGCAATCCGGCGCTTTAACTATTAAAGGCTCTGCCATAATAAAAGGAGGAACGCTTAGCGAGCCGGGTTTTCTGAGGTGTATAGTCACTATGCAGGCGGAGGGTAAAACCTATCGCAATCTCTGCACAGTCGGCTTTGACCCTCTGCAGATCAATGCTTACGCTACGGCTCCGGCGGATTTCCTGGAATTCTGGAACAACAGCATAGCCGCTTCTTCAAAAATTCCCCTGGAGCCGGTATTTACGCCTATTCCCGAAAGATCCACCGATAAAGTAAATGTATACGAGATCAGCTTTAACCATTATTCGCCGGGCGGTAAACTATACGGCATTCTTTGCGTCCCCAAAAAAGAAGGAAAATATCCCGCTGTTATTACATTTCCGGGAGCGGGCGTATGGCCGCTGTATGGAAATCCTGCGCTTGCGGAAAAAGGAGTTATCACGCTCGATATGGGAATACACGGTATTCCTATGACGCTGAATAAAGAATTGTATCCTGCTCTTAATGCCAGCGCATTAAACGGATATTTTATGTTCAACCTCGACAACCGCGATCTTTATTATCATAAACGCGTATTTCTGGGTTGTATCAAAGCCATTGATTTTCTGTTTACGCTGGATGCATTTGATGGTAAACGGCTGGCAGTAGATGGCGGTAGTCAGGGCGGAGCGCTTGCCATAGTAGCGGCAGCGCTGGATAAGCGGGTGAATTATATAGCTTCTCTTTATCCTGCTCTCTCTGATCTTACTGGTTATCTCCATGGCCGCGCCGGCGGAGCGCCGCAAATGTTTCGTATTGAAGATATCAACGATCCGATACAACAGAAAAAAATAGAAACCTCCCGTTATTACGACATCGTCAATTTTGCGCGTTTGCTAAAAGCGCCAGGTTTCTATCTCTGGGGATTTAATGACGAGGCATGCGCTCCTACTTCAACCTATGCCGCGTATAATGTTATTACAGCGCCGAAAGAATTATTCACAGACCCTACTCTGGGACACTGGTCGGCTCCTGATCAATGGGAAAGAGTGAACAATTGGATATTGAAAAAATTTAATGAACACCGTTAATCATACATGCAGAGAATATGACAAATGTAGCATACGCGCAGATTTATAAGGACGCCCTCCTGAACGACATCATTCCATTCTGGCTGAATAATTCGGGTGACAGAGAATACGGCGGCTACTTTTCCTGCCTCGACGAGCAGGGAAAAGTGTACGATACCGATAAATTCATCTGGTTGCAATGCCGCCAGGTCTGGACTTTTTCTATGCTGTACAACAAGGTAGAGCAAAGACAGGAATGGCTGGATTTTGCTATTTCAGGAGCCCGCTTTCTGCAGGAGCATGGTCGAGATGCCGCTGGCAACTGGTATTTCTCGCTTACCCGAGAGGGTCATCCGCTGATACAACCATATAATATTTTCTCCGACTGCTTTGCAGCCATGGCTTTTGCTCAGCTCTGTACCGCTACCGGTAACAAGGAGTATGGCGATATTGCTACTTCCACATTTCGTAACATACTCGAGCGGAGCGACAATCCAAAAGGGATATATTCAAAAGCTTATCCTGGCGCCCGTCCGCTGCAGAGTTTTTCTCTTCCCATGATCCTCTCCAATCTGGCGCTCGAAATGGAACCCTTGCTGGAGCCGACATTGGTAGAATCTACCATCCGCCAATCTATCCACCTTGTGATGGATGTCTTTTATCAAAAAGATTCGGGCCTGATATTGGAAAACGTAGACGGACAGGGGAATTTCTGCGATAGCATGGAAGGACGCTTGATAAACCCCGGGCATGGCCTGGAAGCGCTTTGGTTCATCATGGACCTTGCAGAACGTTCCGGGGATCGTCAACTCATCCAAAAGGCAACTGCTATTTCCCTCCGTATCATGGAGTACGGGTGGGATAAAAAGGAAGGCGGTATTTTTTATTTCCTGGATTACCGTAATAAACCTTCCCTGCCGTTGGAGTGGGACCAGAAGCTATGGTGGGTGCATGCTGAGGCGCTGGTTTGTATGCTGAAAGGATACCGCCATACCGCTGATCCTAAGTGCTGGGAATGGTTTGAGCAGTTGCATGATTATACATGGTCGCGTTTTCCCGATCCCGTTAATGGAGAATGGTATGGGTATCTGAACCGTTCAGGACAGGTGTTTTTGCCTTTAAAAGGCGGTAAATGGAAAGGTTGTTTTCATGTGCCCCGCAGCCTGTACCAGGGATGGAAAACCTTGCTGGCAATAGAAGAAAAGAGCAAACAAATCATCCTGGAAAAATAATTTTATGGCAAACATAGCATCCACGGATACTCCTTTGGCAGAGCCCTCGCTGAATGGCCAGAAAACCAGCTATCTGCCCGCGCTGATCTCCCTGGGGGTACTTTATTTCATGATGGGATTTATTACCTGCCTGAACGATACGCTGGTGCCTTTTTTCAGGAAGGGGTTCGATCTGAATTATACCTCTTCATCGCTGGTGCAGTTCTATTTCTTTCTCACGTATGGACTCATGTCGATACCTGCCGGCAAAATAGTGCAACGCATCGGTTATCAGAAAGGAATGGTATGGGGATTTTGTATTGCAGCCGCAGGCGCCCTGCTGTTTTATCCGGCTTCGGTATTTCATCAGTACGCCGTATTCCTGGGCGCATTGTTTGTGCTGGCTATTGGCATTGTATTGCTGCAGGTTGCGGCTAACCCTTATGTCACTGTATTGGGACCGGCGCGTACAGCCTCTTCGCGGCTAACGCTTATACAAGGCGTGGGCTCGGTGGGAACAACTGTGGCGCCCTTGTTCGGCGCAGCTTTTATCCTTTCCGAACTGGAAGGGGCAACCGCTTCCAGCGATGCGGTTAAATATCCCTATTTAGGTATAGCCCTCCTTCTCGCCGTTATTGCAATTGCGCTCTCTGTATTGAAATTGCCTGTTATTAAAACAACCGCTTCTGCTGGAAATAATGCCGACCAACCGGCAGTGAAAAGTGTTTTTTCTTTCCGGAACCTGAATTTCGGCATCGGCGGTATCTTCTGTTATGTGGGCGCAGAAGTGGCTATCGGCACCTTTCTTACAAACTACATCGCCGATGTGCTTGCTGTTTCCGAAAAGGATGCCAATCATTATGTAGCTTATTATTGGGGCGGAATGCTGGTCGGCCGGCTGGCGGGCGCTTTCTTGCTGCGAATGGCGCGGCCGCAGACTGTACTGGCTGCATGCGGCGCAATAGCCGCGGCGCTGATCCTGGTTTCTATTTTCTCTGATGGTTATCTGGCCGTATGGACGATGATTGCCGTTGGGTTGTGTAATTCCGTTATGTTTGCGATTATCTTTTCACTCTCCGTAAACGGGTTGGGGCAACATACCACGGTGGCGTCCGGATTGTTGTCGACCGCTATTGTAGGAGGCGCTGTTGTTTCCTTTCTGCAGGGAGTAATAAAAGATCATTCTTCCTGGGCTATGGCGTTTATTATTCCGGTTGTTTGTTACTGTTATATTGTTTTTTACGGACTGAACGGTTATCGTCCGGGAAATCGGATAGATCAACCTGCGCCGGATGTTATTTAATAATTAATTCATGCTTATGCAACGCAGATCCTTTATCAAGCAGGCAGGCCTTGGCTCCGGCGCCTTATTTGTACCCGGACTGTTACAGTTCGCGTGCAATCCTCCCGCAGCCGCCGCAGCCGCTGAACGCAACATTGTTATGATCCATTTACGGGGAGGGAACGACTGGCTCAATACCGTGATCCCCTATGCCAACCCCGCTTATTATAAACAACGGCCGGGACTTGCCATTCATCCTGATGAAGTATTGCCGCTGGATCATCAGTACGGATTGCATCCTTGTATAGGAACGCTGCTCCCCTTATATAAGAATGGCCAGATGCTTATCCTCAACGGCGTGGGCATTCCACAGCAGGAATTATCGCATTACCATGCCGCCGCGATCTGGCAAACAGGCCTGGAAAAACCTGATGGTCAAAAGTGCTGGCTGCAACGGGCAGAAGACCTTCGGAGGAAAGATTGCAAGCCGGCGGCAGACCGGCTGGCTAATGAAATAACCATGACGCCCGCCCTTCCTGCTATTCCCGAAGACGCGGATAACAGCTGCTGCGTAGACGATTTCGGAGAGGAGTTGCGGCGGGTAGCGGATATATTAAACGCCGCTTCAGGTCAACCGATGCATCATATAGCGCTGGATGGCTTCGACACGCACCAGATGCAGCAGCAGCGGCATGCGATGTTGTTACGCGCTTTATCAGATGGTCTGTCGTCCTTTTTTAACCGGCTGGAAGAAACGTCCAATGGGCGGTCCACGCTTGTCGTAGTATACTCGGAATTTGGCAGAACAGCGCGAGAGAACAACAAACGCGGAACAGAACATGGTAACGGCGGCAACCTGATCGTTTTAGGGCGTTCCCTTCGTTCGCAGGGCATTTACAACCCTCTTCCTGATCTCGAAAAGAACAGTTTACCTGCGGTTATTGATTTCCGAGAGGTATATGCTACTCTTTTATCGAACTGGCTCGACAGCGACGCGGAGGCTGTGTTGGGGAAAAAATATCCATTGATGAGTTGGGTCTGATCTTTATGGCTGGCGGCAAATTTTTGCCGCTGCCGGTGTTGTTTCAGAGCATTTTCAGCTTTTATGCATTTTGCTGGCGCCTGTTTAATAAACTGTTTCCACTCGTTTAGTGTTTCACCCAACAGGGGAATGTAATAAATGCCTTTGGTAGATTTGTAGTAGCGTATGTTATTGTTGTGCTACCTATTGCTAAACTTTTCATTTCTTGTTTGAGTTCTGCCTGTATGGGCAAAAGAATTTAATTTCTTACTGTTACATTCTCCCTACTTTGGCAACGAAAAGGGTATCTCTTTTCTGAGAAAATTATTCAATATTTCTTAGTCTAAGAAAGCTTAGCCTTCACTTTTTCCGCTTTTAGAGGCTCATAAAAAGCCATTGCGGCATAAAGGGAATAATTTCTTTCTCATACTATTGCTTTTTAAATTGCTGGCAAAAAAGAGGGCATGTATTGAAATGCTTTTATCGTATGGTCTTCATCAATCTATTTCTTCAGAATCTTGTATGTTTGACCATCCTGTGTTTTAAGTAGATAAATTCCGGGAGCACATCCTGTCATATTGAGCCACTTAGGACTTCCATTGAATACTATCTTACTCAATATGCGTCCTTGCAAATCTATTAGCTGCGCAGAGCCGGTCCTTCCTGTTCCGGCGATATACAAGTTGTCTTTTACCGGATTGGGATAAAGGTTAATACCCTCTTCAGACCTGTCAGGAACCAGCTTTAATATTTTGGAGTAGGCGATCTTTCCGTCTATGTCTTCCTGCCGTATCCGGTACCAGGTGGGTTGGTTAACTTTTACTGTTCCTTCGTACTGATAACTATTGGCGCCGTCCCCTTTACCTGGTATACGATCAATAAGGCGGAAATTGGAAGCATCTTCACTACTTTCTACATGATAAGCTGCGACATTATATTCCATGACCTCCCAATTCAAAATGGGCTGTTGCTGGTTGTTGAGGCGAGCGTGGATCTGCAGCCATTGTACAGGCAATGAGGTTGCCTGGGTTTTTACAAAAAAGCCGCTGAAGCCCGTTACGTCAAAGCTAACCTCCCATCGGCCGGCGATGGTATTCCAGACGATATCATCATTTTTGGGATGAAAGGTTTCTGAAACTCCTTCATAGCTCCCCGGCCTTCCGCTGCCATCCCTGCTGATACCGGCTATTTTTTCAATCAGTAAATTGGCTATACCCGGTTCATCATCAGGAGCTGTTGGAAGATCAATGGGCGCTATAAAATTAAAGAGATCAAAGTCGGACTGGCTAAAATAAAGCGTTACACGGGCTGTAGCCGTTGCCGCAATAGCTTGGGGAACCTCGATCTCGTAATGTCGTTTTACATATGCAGCGGGCTGTACATTGTCCACCCATACTTTTACCGTGGTGTTCCCGTTTAGTGGATTGTCTGCATTAGGGGTAATGGTAGCGATAGTAGCACAATCGTTTTTGAACAAACCGCTAAAAGGCGGTGCAAGTATTGCGCTGACCTGCGTAGTGGAAGAAGCAAGTGATTGATACTGCTTTTTTGCCCAGACTTCTCCACTTGAATAGGCTAAAAAAGGTGTGCCGGCCGCATCAACAGCCAGGGAAAGATGTCTTAATGATGAGGGGGAATAACCGAAAGCATCTAGCTCGGTCCAACTATCATTTGTGTATTTCATCACTCTTGCCTTGTTGTTGGTTCCGGCATCTTTGAAAGCAATATAAGGTGTTCCGGCAGCATCGGTAATTAGCGAAATCTCGTTGGTTGTTACTCCGGTAGAAAAACCGGGGTTACCTACATTCACCCAATTGGCGCCGTTAAATTTCATAACGCTTACCCGGTTACCGGCCGAAAAATCCTGAAATGCAATATAGGGTACTCCTGCTGTATCAATCGACAGGCTATGGTTTTCGGTACTGCCGGCGGAAAAACCTGCAACACCCACATTTACCCAACTACTCCCATTGAATTTCATTACGGTTGCTTTACCACTGTTGCCATTATCTTTGAATCCAACATACAATACCCCGTCGGCATCAATAGCCAGCTTTACATGCGTTGATGTTCCTGCAGAGAACCCCGCTGTTCCTACATTCACCCAGTTATTGCCATTAAATCGCATCACCGTTGTACGTCCGCCATTTCCAAAATCCTGGAAAGCCACAAAAGGCACACCTCCAGCATTGATAGCCAGAGAAACATAATTAGAAATCCCCGCAGAAAACCCCGGAGAACCGACATTAGCCCAACCGGAGGAGAGATATTGCATCACAGAAACCTTATTTCCCTGTGAACCATCTGAATGAGCCACAAAGGGAATATCGGTCGCTTTCGCTATGCTGAGGGAGAGATAATTTACATGCCCGGCAGAAAACCCCAGTTCACCCAATGGCGACCAGCTTGCCCCATTATGTTTCATCAGGGTGGCTTTTCCTCCATTCAAATTATCATTGAAGGCCAGGTAAGGGCTCCCCTTGCTATCGATTGCCAGCGAAGCAGCGCTGGCTGCGGATAAAGAAATACCCTGGGTTCCCACTTGCGTCCATTCGGCGCCCTCGAATTTTGTGACCCGTGCCCTTCCTCCGTTGGTCTGGTCGCTGTACAGGATATAAGGTACGCCGAATGAGTTTAATGCGATCGAAGGAGATAAAGACATTCTGTGCGAGAGTTCCGTATTTCCAAGCGTTACCCAATCAGTGCCTTCCAACTTCTTCACGGTGGGCTTTCCCTGTATTCCTGTATTCTGATACGATACATAGGGAATGCCTTCACTATTCAGCGCTAGCGAAATATCAGACAAACCAGTACTGGCAAAATCTGGTCCCACCTGTCTCCATTGCCCTTCTGAATATCTCATCATCCTGCCGCCATTGGAGCCTATCGTGACAGCCAGATACGGGATTCCCTCGTTATTAATGGCCAGGGAATTATAGTCGGAGTTAAAACTGACTGACGTTCCCACCATGGACCAACCAGACCCGTTATACTTCATCACCCTTGTTTCAAGATTGAATTGCGTATCGGTAAATGCAACATAGAGAGAGCCGTCAGCGCCAATGCTTAGTGAAACGGCTTTGACTTCGAAAGTGGAAAACCCCGCAGTTCCTAAAGTTACCCATGCGCCACCAGTAAATTTCATTACAGTTACTTTTTTACTGTTGCCTGCATCTTTGTAGGCCACGTAGGGAATATTATTCTCATCGATCAACAGATTAATGTATTCAGCCTTCCCGGCAGAAAACCCGGGCAGGCCCACAGGCTCCCAATCTGTGCCGTTAAATTTCATCACTGAAATTTTCTGACTATAGTCCTCAGCTCTATATGCAACGTAGGGTGTATTGTCCGAATCTACCGCAATGCGGACATTTTCCGCCATGTACCCTGAAAAATTGGGCAGACCGAGATTTATCCAGCTAGAACCATCGTACTTTCTAACCTTAACTTTAAATTGATTATCAATATCAGCGTAGGCCACATACAGCAGTCCTGTTGCATCAATAGCCAATGAAGGATAATCGGCGCGGGCAAAACTGACAGGACTTGCGTCATCTGGACCTAATGACTGGAATGTACACTGCGCCCGGGCTTGCCAACTGACTGTATGAAATACCAACAAGAGAATTGGAATTAAAAGCCTCATAAATAGATTTTCAGAATTAAGAATAGCCCCAGCGAATAGTAGACTTTAACAAATTGCCATCATGCTGCATAAAACATTGCATGAAATATTTCTCTCCCATTTTCATTTCGAAAAGTTCATCGTACTTTTTATTGTAGGTATTTGCGTTAGCTATCCCTTTATATATTCAAAATGAGCCCTCATTAACGTGTGAACGCTGTTTTGTCCTTTTACGATCCTCAACCAAAAAACACCGGTCTGCTACCTTCAGTAAAGAAAACTTACTTTGACTGGAGACTGTGTTATTTAAAGAAGCTGTGGTTAATGCAAAAAGTGTAAATAGCAATCTGTTGATAATTGAAAATGTTGAAGTGATTAACAGTTGATATTTTATTCTGTTATTTGTAAGAAGTAATCAATATTCCGGTTAAACTATGCTAACAATAAAGTAAAACTCCAGACTTTATCTGGATGATTTTTTTTAACTTCCTGTGTCAAAATTAACCATTCTCTAAAACCCCTGAATAGGGATTTATACCTAGGCAGATGAACAAACAAGCAGCGATTCTTACTCCATTAAGCGTAGATACTTTAAGAACGCATCCTGCAATTTCGCACGCTGCCAAGAAAGAAATTGATGCCCATGAAATATACAAACCTATCATTGATGGTTTTGAGAAGTTTGCCATAGGTCCTTTTTTTTGGTTTGTAATAGATTTTACTACCTGGAAACATACTGCAGGAGGAGGAGCGATAGAGACAATGACGCCGTTAAATAAGAATATTTTTCAGGCAGATAATATGCTAATACATAGCATTACACATCCCGATGATATTCCGGCTATTATGGCATTTACTAATTTCTGGATGTCCCATTATCCTAATCTCCCGGATGAAAAAAGGCCCCATGTAAAACCAACTTTATATTTTAGAATCAAAAATGTTAATCATGAATATTACTGGGTAATGGTTCAATACTTAAACGGTATCTTAAACGAAAAAAAACAATGGATCTATGGTCTTATAATCGTAACAGATATTTCTCACATCAAAAAGAATGGCGATCCACTTATGACTATTCTGGATACGTCTGATGTCAAGTCCACGCGCTTTTTTTATACTGACAAAGACCTGTTCAGCCAAATGCAAATAATCAATAAGCTAACAGGCAGGGAAATTGAAATTCTGGGTTACCTGTCCAGAGGGTTTAGCAGCAAGCAAATTGCTTCTCAATTGGGACTTTCTATAAAAACAGTTGACAATCACCGCCAGAACATGCTGCGTAAAACCGCCACTAAGTCCTCGGCTGAACTTGTGAATTATTGTATTCATCTTGGTTATTTATAGCTCAAGCGTTTTGCGTACGAGTGGAATCTCCATAAGAGAAGGCTTCAGGTTCTGGCGGAAATAAAAACGGGACAAGCGCGAAAAAAATCGACTTGTCCCGGATGGTTGGCCTACCTGGATTCGAACCAAGACAAACAGAACCAAAATCTGTCGTACTACCATTATACTATAGGCCATCGTTTTAACGGTAAAACGCCCAAAGGGACGCAAAAATACGTTCTGCATCAAGACATTCCAAAAGAAAATTGAGCTGGCACAGACTTGCTTTGAATTTCTAATCAAGCCGGATAGGTGTGATCTGGTATGATGCCTCAACGCGTCGAATCGCGTAATATAGCGTGGAAGACCGGATTGCAGACTTTTAATAATGCGGCAAGTTGCTTGCCGCGTCTGCAAAGCGTTCCATGATAAAGCTATTGCAGATCCGCGCATAATACGGGCCGCTGCTCCGTAACCATTGCTCCGGTATTATACCGCTTTCACCAGGTAATAATTTTTCCTGCCTTTTTGCACCAGCAGGTATTGGCTATGCAATAGCAGATCCTGGTCTAGCCGGGTATTAGTATCGCTTTGCTTATTCCGGTTAATGCTTACCCCGCCCTGCTGTACCATCTTGCGGGCTTCGCCCTTGCTGGGAAAGATCGTCGTTTCTGCGAGAAAGCTTACGATGTCAATGCCCTGTTTAAGTTTTTCCAGGGGATAATCAAACTTTACCACGCCTTCCATGGACTCAAGATCCGACACGCTAAGCTGTTCTGCCGGCGCATTTTGCTGGGAAAACAGTTTTTCAGTCGTTTCTATCGCTTTTTCATATTCCTCCTGGTTATGCACAAAAACGGTCAGCTCTTTTGCAAGGGTTTTTTGAAGCAGCCTTGCGCCCGGATCCTTGTGGTGTTCAAGGATAAGCGCTTCAATGACCGGTCTGTCCAGGAATGTAAATATCCGGATCCATTTTTCTGCGTCTGCGTCTGCGGCATTAAGCCAGAACTGGTAAAACTGGTAAGGGGAGGTTTTTTCCGGATCCAGCCACACATTGCCTTTTTCCGTTTTCCCGAATTTTCCTCCATCGGCCTTCGTGATCAGGGGGCAGGTAAATGCAAAAGCTTCGGCTCCGGCCTTTCTCCTGATAAACTCCGCGCCCGTGGTGATATTGCCCCATTGGTCGCTGCCGCCCATCTGCAGTTTACAGTTTTTATGTTTATATAACCAGTAAAAATCATATCCCTGCATCAGCTGGTATGCGAATTCGGTGTAGCTGATGCCCGTTTCCCCTTCTATACGCTTGCGTACGCTGTCTTTCGACATCATGTAATTCACGGTAATATGTTTGCCCGCATCGCGCAGGAATTCAATGAACCCCATTCCTTTGAACCAGTCGTAGTTATTGACGATTGTCGCGGCATTGGGTTGAGAGCTATTGAAATCAAGGAATTTAGAGAGTTGTTTTTTAATGCCCGCCACGTTTTTTTCGAGTTGATCTTCTCCCAGGAGATTTCTTTCCTCGCTTTTTCCGGAAGGGTCGCCGATCATGCCGGTAGCGCCCCCCAGGAGGGCTACCGGCCTATGTCCCGCTTTCTGCAGATGGAGCAATAGCAGGATGGGAACCAGGCTGCCGATATGGAGAGAATCTGAAGTGGGGTCAAATCCGATATACCCGGTGGTCGGTTCTTTTTCCAGTTGTTCGGCCGTACCGGGCATGATGTCCTGGAGCATTCCCCTCCAGGTTAATTCTTGAATAAGATTCATAAAAAATAATATAGAATGGCTAGCTGGATGGCAAGACCCAGATGCTGGTAAATCAATGTCTTATGCAAAGATAGGGAATAGCGCGGCTTTGTTGAAAAATGCAATAATTTCGTTAAACTGCCGTTAGAAATCTGGTCAAAATCATTGGTTTTGAGCATGACTTGAGTAAAATAGCCGTTGTGCAACCAGAGCAGGGTTCAACTGTTCGCAGAAATGCAGCTATAAGCTAAGTAAATAGGTCTCATTCAAATCGCTTATTCCGAAAATTGATACATGAAAAAGCCCTTTATCCTGTTAGGAATACTCTTCTTGGTATCGCGCCCGGAGTATAGTAACGCCCAGTTTCGCAAATATTCCAATGAATTCTTAAATATCGGAGCAGGCGCCAGGGGGCTGGCGATGGGAGGGGCCCAGGTCGCTTCCGTGAACGACGGAACTTCGGGTTACTGGAATCCTGCAGGATTGGTGAACATAAAAGATCAGCCGCAGCTTAACCTGATGCATGCCGAATATTTTGCGGGCATAGGCAAGTATGATTATGCCAGCCTAGCCCTGCCCTTAAAAGATAATAAAAGGACGCTGGGGTTGAGTTTATTGCGTTTTGCAGTGGATGACATCCCAAATACTTTGTTTCTGGTAGAGCCCGACGGGTCGATAAATTTTAGTAATATCACCAGCTTTTCCTCTGCCGACTATGCTTTCCTGGCGTCTTTTGCCCAGCAGATAAAATTAAAAAAGGATAAAAAAATAAATGCCGGCATCAATGCCAAAGTGATCCATCGCAAGGCGGGCGATTTTACCAGCGCCTGGGGATTCGGATTTGACGCGGGCATCCAGATCCAGGCTAATCGTTGGAAACTTGGAGTATCTGCCAGGGATGTTACGACAACCTTTAATGCATGGTCATTCAATCTTACCGAAAAGATGAGGGAAGTGTTTTATGTTACCAATAACGATATCCCGGTTAAATCCACAGAGCTTACTGCTCCCCGGCTCATATTGGGAGGAGCATATAGTTTCAGGCTAAATAAAAACATGAACTTGCTGGCTGAAGCCAATTTCGACTTCAGTTTTGACGGAAGGCGAAATACAGTCCTGTCTTCCAATATCGCGAGCCTTGATCCCAAGCTGGGATTGGAAGTCTCATGGAAAGATGTCTTTTTTGTGCGGGGAGGAATCAATAACTTCCAGCAGGCATTGGATGATAATGATTCGGCAAATATTCAAAAGGTATGGATATATCAACCCAGCGTAGGCGTGGGGTTTAAGATTTCCAATGTGCAAATAGATTATGCTTTTACTAACCTCGCTAATCAGTCTAACCCGCTCTATACGCATGTTTTTTCATTTAAGCTGGATCTTAAGAAAAAAGAAAACAAATAATCATTCAGATTATCTTATACCCTATGACGCCCTCGAATAGCCATTTTATGAAAAGATTCATTACGCTGATTTTGTTCTTCATTGTTTGCGTATCCGCAGGCGCGCAGCAGTTCAACAATGAATGGATAAAACATGCGCAAACCTATTATAAATTCAAAGTCGGCGCTACCGGGTTGTACCGGATACCCAAATCTGCGTTGGACAATGCGGGAATAGGCAATGTAGACGTTCGTTTTTTTGAATTATGGAGAAATGGTAAAAAAACGTTGATCTATCCTTCTGTTCCCTCGGGACCCCTGCCTTCCGACGGGTTTATCGAGTTTTGGGGAGAAAAGAACGATGGCGGGCCTGATAAGGAACTGTACCGGAATCCGACCTATCAACACTCGGATAAGCTCAGCTTTTTCACCGACACGGCGGTTTATTTTTTAAGCGTCAATACCAACCAGTCCGGCGCTTTCTATACTGCCAGAACCAATGATCTTTCGGGGCCGCTGCCTTCCGCAGAGCCCTATTTTATGCATAAGGCGGCTACTTATTTTAATGCCAAGATGAATTTTGGCTTTGCCGCCGTAGTAGGTCAGTATGTATATTCCAGCTCTTTTGATAAGGGAGAGTTCTGGTCCAGCGCCAATATTACGCCTGCCACGCCCTTGTCGGTCAATAATACCAATTTACAGGTTTATGCCGGCGGGCCGGACGCTACGCTGCGCTTTGGCGTAATGGGCGACGCGCTGAATTCCCGCAGGATAAAGGTATCGGTGAACAATAATGAGGTCATTGATACGGCGGTAGATTATTTTAATGAAGTATTGACCACGGTTCCTGTTCCGCTT
>JAEUVR010000402.1 GCA_016786785.1 Chitinophagaceae bacterium | reverse complement strand
ACACGAGACAGAGGAAGTCGCTAAAAGCAATTCAGGGAAAACGAATATTTTCCAGTTTCCCCATCTTATCCTGGGCGCGATCGGCATCTTTGTGCATGTGGGCGCGCAGGTGATCTCCATCGACACCATTATCGGTTATGCAGGATCAATGAATATTCATCTGTTTGAAGCAAAAGTGTTTCCCTCGTACACATTAACGGCCACGATTATCGGGTACATCCTGGGTATCTTTTGCATTCCCAGGTTTTTCAGTCAGCTTACGGCATTACGGTTCTGCACTACCTTAGGCGTCGCGCTGACCCTGCTGATCGTATTCAGCAGCGGAGAAGTGAGGGTTTTCGGACATACAGCCGATATCTCTATCTGGTTTGTTGCGATGCTGGGATTTGCCAACTCCCTGATATGGGCGGGCCTCTGGCCGCTGGCGCTGGACGGGCTTGGAAAATTCACCAAACTGGGCGGCTCGATCATGATCATGGGACTCTGCGGCAACGCTATCCTACCCTTGATATATGGTCATTTTGCCGACACACACAGCCTCCGTTCCGCCTACTGGGTGCTGCTTCCCTGTTATCTTTACCTTGTGTATTATGCCGTTTACGGCTTCCGCATCAGGAGATGGAGCCTTACCAATGCAACCAAACCGCTGGCGCCCGCAGCATCTTCGCTTAACCAACAGATTGAAAACAACTAAACATGAACGAGCAACGACTGAAGATCATTAATGGAAAGATCATTACGCCCCGGCGCATCATCCCTAACGGAACCATCCTGGTTGAATCGGGGAAGATCATCGCGGTGGAAGAAGGAAATATTGAAGCAAACGGAGCCGTCGTCATTGACGCCGGCGGCAAGTACGTGTCGCCCGGGTTTATCGATATTCATATTCACGGCAGCGCCGGCGCCGATTTCATGGATGGAGAGGAAGAGGCTTTTTTAACGATCGCCGAAGCCAATACCAAGAACGGCACTACGGCCATGACCCCTACCACGCTGACCAGCGAAAAAGAAGGGCTGCTCCACACGCTTGACCTGTATGACAGCGCCAATAAAAAAAATACCAAGGGCGCGCAATTCCTCGGCATGCACCTGGAAGGGCCTTATTTTGCGCTGAACCAGCGCGGCGCGCAGGACCCGCGTTATATCCGCGATCCCGATCCGGCAGAATACAAAGAGGTCATCGCCTACTCCAAAAACATAGCCCGCTGGAGCGCCGCTCCCGAGCTTAAAGGAGCGATTGAATTCGGACAATACTGCTGCTCCAAAGGCATCATGCCAGCGATCGCTCATACCGACGCTATCTACGAAGAGGTCATCAAAGCCTTTGACAACGGCTATACCCTCGCCACTCACATGTATTCGGCGATGTCGGGCGTTACCCGGAGAAACGCTTACCGGTACGCCGGCGTTATAGAAAGCGCTTTCCTGATCGATGAGATGAACGTGGAAGTGATCGCCGACGGAAAACACCTGCCCGCTCCATTGCTGAAACTTATTTATAAGATCAAGGGACCCGACAGGATAGCGCTGATCACAGACGCTATCAGGGGCGCCGGCATGAAGGAAGGCGATACGGTGGTGCTCGGCAATAAGCATACCGGGCTACAAGCTATTATTGAAGACAGCGTGGCTAAGCTGCCCGACAGAAGCTCCTTTGCCGGCAGCGTAGCGACAACCGACAGGCTGGTGCGGACAATGGTAAACATTGCCGAAGTTCCCCTCGCAGATGCCGTTCGCATGATGACCGCAACGCCGGCTACCATCATGGGCGTGGCCGATAGAAAAGGAACCCTTGCCCCAGGCAAGGACGCCGATATCGTCGTCTTTGATGGCAATATCAACGTGGAAACGACCATCGTAAACGGAAGGGTAGTTTATCAAAAGCAATAAAAATTCTGTTGTCATTGAAATTCCATCCCTAAAAAATAGCGCCTTCCGCAGCAATAAAGCATGCCGGCGCTTAATAAAAAAGGCTGTATCAAAGATCGATACAGCCTTTTTTATTCGGATACCTGATGGAGACAAGCCGCTACCGATACTTCCTCTTTTCTTTATCTTTTTGAAAAATTTGGTAAATTACAATTGATTAAATCTTCCGCTCCTGCTAACTGCTTCTCTCCATAACGACAAAGATCTCTTTGCAAAGATCTCCCTGGACGACGAAAGCGCTTTCAGGGAAGTGTTTTACGCATACAGCAAAACCTTGTTTCCCTTTATTTTGTCGCTGGTAAAATCAGAAGCCGCCGCCAAAGAGATCATCCAGGATATCTTCCTAAAACTCTGGCTGAACAGGAAATGCCTAAACCTGATCAATAATCCCGGAGGATGGTTGCATACCATCGCCGCCAACAGCGCCTACACCTATTTACGCAATGAGGCGCGTTATCACCTGCGCCAGGAACGGGCCGTTTCTATACATCAGGAGAACGACCAGGATCCCTACCAGCGTCTTGACGCCCTTGAAATGGAAGCCCTCGTGTTCGAAGCGGTCAAGCAGCTCCCCTTCAGGCGCAGGCAGGTTTTTCAATTGAGCCGCATAGAAGGTCTGAGCAGGAAAGAAATTGCCAGGCAACTCAATATTTCTGAAAACACGGTGCGTAACCAACTGGTGGACGCTGTTCATTTTGTGCAGGACTACCTGCGCAAAAAAAGTCCATTGCTGATCATCTCCCTCCTCTTATTGTCTTACCGGTTTTAATTACGACCGCGGGCCTGAAGATTAGGCGAGCAGGAAAACCTCAATACCGTCATTTATTTTTTCCAATCGTATAGTACGTCTCCGCTTCCCGCGGAGTCAACGATATATGCTCCACCCGATAAACTTATCGCACATTGGAAAACAATGATTATTTCAAAGAGTTATTGCTTCGTTATGCCAGGGGAAATATCTCTGACCAGGAAAAAGAGGCTTTGTTTGCCTCCCTTAATGAACAAGCTAATGAAGACCTGTGGAAAGACCGGATCCGGGAGCTGAGTTTTACCGGGAAGGCGGGCGACGAGCTGCATACCGTAGACTGGGAGCCGGTTATCCGGTCTATCCTTTCGTCTGCCCCTGCCGAAGCGCCTGTCGCCGGCAGACGGATCCGCTTGTTAAAGCAATGGAGAAATATTGCCGCAGCGGCGACGATTACCCTTTTGGCGGGAGCGGCATATTATATCTATTCAGGAGCGCCCGAAAAGCCAGTCGCACAAACCGCCGCCGCCGAACCGGTAAAGGATATTGCGCCGGGTAAGGATGGCGCCATTTTAACGCTGAGCGACGGGAGCGCCATCGTGCTCGACAACCTGGAAAGCGGGCTTGTATCTACCCAGGGAAATGCTCAGCTCATCATCAGTAACGGGCAACTTGCTTACAAACAAACGGGAACGGCAAGCGACGAGATCTTATACAATACGATTACCACGCCCCGTGGAAGGCAATACCGGCTGCAACTGCCCGACGGCACCGAGGTATGGCTGAATGCAGCTTCTTCCATACGCTATCCGACGGCTTTTGCCGGCGGCGAAAGAAAAGTGAGCATTTCGGGAGAAGCTTATTTTGAAGTGGCCAAACGCCCGGACATGCCTTTTAAGGTAATCGCAGGCGGATCTTCGGAGATAGAAGCGCTCGGCACGCATTTTAACGTTAATGCCTATACGGACGAAACCAGTCTGAATACCACGCTCCTGGAAGGGTTGATCAAAGTATCGGCGGTCAACGACAAACCGGTATTGGTGAAACCG
>JAEUVR010000272.1 GCA_016786785.1 Chitinophagaceae bacterium | reverse complement strand
CTGTCTCTTCCTTGCGTATCTGTTCGGTTAACTGTTGGCGTTCTTCGATCAGCTTTTTCTGAAGCGTAATTTCCAGTTCCTGTTCTTTATTGACGAGGGCTTGTTCTTTTTTCAGGTATTCCAATTCTTTTTTCCTGGCTTCTTTTAATTTCTCATCATTCTCTTCATTAGATTGTTTTAATAACCTGAGCTGGTTTTCATAATCGCCGGCGATGCTTTTTCTCAGCTCTTCTTCGGCGGATTGCCGTATCTTTTTTTTCTCCTCGTTGAGCGTTTTAAGGAATTCCTGTTCTTTGTTCTCGAGAATATCGCGGCTCTCTTTTTCCTTCTTGGCGAATTCCTGTTTTTGCCGCTCCAGTTCCTCGTCTTTTTGTCTTTTGTAGATGGCCATCTGTTCGCGCAGATTTCTTTTATATTCTTCGGATACTGCGGCTTCCATGGGAAAGGCAAAACCGCAATTCGGACATTTTATATCGGCAGCCATGATTGTTTTTTGTGCAAGTTTACAAAAAGAACAGGGGGGAGCTCAAAAATATTTGCCGCATGAAAGCTCCTTATTTATACCCGGCAAATAAATTTGACAATTTATTCTAATTTTTTGAACATGATAACCGGTTGATAAACATGATTGGTTTTAATATTAAGGGCAAAAATGACCCGAAATCGCGCGTACTGGCGCCCTAATTGCAATTAGGGAATTCAACAATTATCGGTTGCCGGTCGCTTCTTGAGATCGATGCCGGCAAAGATGGTTTTCGTTCATGCCTTTAGCGTTAGTCTGTATCTGCCTTGTGCGCAGGTTGACCGGGGATGAGCGTGTATTTGACGTTATGATGCAAACTATGCGGCGTAATATGAAGCAAAATCCAAAGAACCTCGTATTTATTGTAGACGACGATCCCGACGACAGGCAAATCATTTTAGACGCTTTCCTGGAAAACAATGCCAGGATGGACTATGTTTTTGTCGAAAATGGCGATGAACTGGTAAGCATATTGTCTTCCTCTCCTGAAACGGAATATCCTTCTTTGATACTGCTCGACCTGAATATGCCGGGCATGCTGGGGATGCAGGCGCTGAAGGAGCTCAAGGCTAATCCCCGGTTTAATCATATCCCGACGATCATACTGACCACCTCCTCCCTGTCGTCCGACCGGATCGCTTCTTATGATATGGGCGCCAATTGTTTTTTAAGCAAGCCTGCGTCTTATACTGAGTTGGTATCTATTACGGGCGCTATTGCCAGGCTCTGGTTTGCGGCGTAGGTATTAATAAAAATGTCCCGGGATGGCTCCCGGGACAGAAAACACAGTGCGGAAGAGGAGATTCGAACTCCCACGCCCGTTAAGGCGCTACCACCTCAAAGTAGTGCGTCTACCAATTTCGCCACCTCCGCGTGTTGCGGCTGCAAAAGTAATGTATAGGCGCTAAGTTTCCATATTTTTATCCATTATTAAACCGCAGCGACCGATGGGGGCAATAGCTCGCCGTAATGGTCGCCAATAGAGGCTGGTGATTCGTCGATAATCATATATCTTTCACTCAACCGCAGGTAAGAAGTTTACTAATTACCGTAAGCCTGCCCTGTCTGTTTGTTTCAGCCGCTTTGTTACATTTCCTTCCAGCCTACTCCGGCCACAGCTTCGTACAGCTTCCAGTTTTTGGCTTTGGCGGCGGCTATATCGGTAGCCGTAGGCCGGCTGTTGTTATCGGATTCCTGCCGTACATACAACCTGGCATCATCCGCCGCCTGACGCGCGGGCAGGCTATTGACAAGTTGCGTTATATTTGCGGCTGAAATTTTATTACCATACGCCTGAACAGACTTTATCTTCGTATTGCCAGACAGATTTAGCGCCGTTAAGTTATTACCGAAGCAACTCAGCTTTTCCAAAGCCGTATTTTTTGATACATCCAGTGTCGTTAGTCTATTGCCCAAACAATACAATTCTACCAATGCGTCGCTTTTGGATACGTCTAAAGTCGTCAACTCGTTATCGTGACAATAGAATATGGTAACCCGGCCATACAGTCCAATGGTTTTGGAGGCGCCCGCAGAAAAACTGTTCCGGTTAGCATACTCGCTGCCAAATTTGGCGATAGATTCACCATTGTCTTTAACCCGGTTGTTGTTTATATCTGCCCATATCCCCGGCCGATCAGCTGAAGGGGCATCTACGTACAATGTCCAATCGCCTCCGGCGTCGGCAGCCTTTGTCAGGGTTATTTTATTTGTTCCGGGGGGGTCTTCCTGTTCCTGCTGTTCTTTTTTGCAGGCGGTAAGTAAAAAGCATGTCCAACATGCGAAAGATAAAAGTGTAAGTAATCTTACTGGTTTTTGACAGTGCATAATATCAAGTATTTAACACTAATCGTATAAACCATGAAAAGATCAACAGAAAAACGGAGTAATTTTTTTAAATGCTTACCAAAGCCATTTGATTTCGTAGCCTTTTTCCACTCATTTTTTTAGAATAATCCGGAAAGTGGTTCCCTTTCCTGTTTCGGCATTCTTTACGAATAGCTGTCCTTTATGATATTGTTCGATGATGCGTTTGGACAAGCTAAGCCCTAATCCCCATCCGCGCTTTTTGGTCGTGAATCCTGGCTTGAATACTTTGGTAAAATGATTTTTGGGGATCCCTTTGCCTGTGTCGGCCACGTCGATCATAATTTCTTTTGGATATTCCCTGATGGTGATATCGATAGCGCCCTTGCCTTCCATGGCATCGAGGGCATTTTTCAAGAGGTTTTCTATTACCCAGTCGAATAAAGGAGGGGAGATATTGCAGATCATTTCCTGCTTTCCTTCATGATCAAGCGTAAAAACAATTTTGCCCGGCGCTCTTTTTTTGATGTATTCCACCATGGCGCCCACCTGTGCGATCACATTACAAGGTTCCAGCTTAGGGGCGCTGCCTATCTTTCCAAAACGGTCGGACACCAGTTTAAGCCGGTCCACATCTTTTTCCATTTCGGCTACGATCATTTCATTGCCTGATTCGTCTTTCAACATTTCCACCCATCCTTGCAAGGAGCTCAGGGGAGTGCCCAACTGGTGGGCCGCCTCCTTGGCCATGCCCGCCCACACCTGGTTTTGCGTGGAAACAAAACTGGTTGTCAGCGCGATCAGCGTAATAGCGATGAACAGGCCTATGATGAACAATTGCGCGAGCGGATAATAACGCACCTGGTTCAGCAAGGCGGTATGCCCATAATAATAAAGATTTTTTTCCGAAGGGTTGGTCGGGTTGATCCATTCGATAGGCTCGTTCTGTGAACGGAATACATCCAGCCTGTCTTGCACGTAATCGGGATCGTCCGCCACTTTTGCCGAATCGAGGTTGACATGATCGATGACACGATCATGTTCATCCGTTACCACGATAGGAATGGATTTGTTTTCGGTAATGATGACGCTAACCAGTTTATCGCTTAGTCCTGAAGTGTCGTTCACCAACAGCTTGCCTGCTTCCACCCATTGTTCAACTTTCAACCTTTCTTCTTTCGCAATTTTCCGGGCGAGGAATCCCGAGTAAAAAATGGCGCCGCTTACAATGGTGATGGCGATAAGGGCCAGCCCTGTTTTCCAGTTAAAAAAAGGTTGAATCATTCAACTAATTTATAAAAAGCGTTCCTTTGCTTGCTTTATTTGCGGATTTATTTTATACTCATCATCTTGAAGCCATTAGTTTCAATTGTTATCCTGAACTGGAACGGGCGAAAATACCTTGAGCGGTTTCTTCCTTCCGTATTGGCGAGCGGTTATCCGAATCTTAGGGTGGCGGTGGCGGACAATGCTTCCACAGATGATTCTGTCGCTTTCCTCAGGTCGGCTTTTCCCGAGACAGAGCTGATCCTTCACGACCGGAACTATGGTTTTGCGGGGGGGTATAACAGGGCCTTGCAGCAGGTGAAAAGCGATTATTATATACTGCTGAACTCTGATGTGGAAACGACGCCAGGGTGGATCGAGCCGGTCATTGAACTGATGGAATCCGATAAAAGGATCGCCGCCTGCCAGCCCAAGCTATTGCAGTATGATAACCGGTCGTATTTTGAATATTCCGGCGCTTCCGGTGGATGGTTGGATAAGTTCGGTTATCCTTTTGCGCGGGGACGTGTATTTGACGTTTGCGAACGCGACGAGGGGCAATATGATGAAACGGCTCCGGTGTTCTGGGCGAGCGGAGCCGCCATGTTTGTAAAAGCGGATATTTTTCATGCATTGGGCGGGCTGGACGATTATTTTTTTGCCCACCAGGAGGAGATCGATTTTTGCTGGAGGCTGCAATCGGCGGGTTATTCGGTATACTGTTGTCCCCGTTCTGTTATTTATCATGTAGGCGGGGGCACGCTTCCCAAGGGGAATTCCAATAAGGTCTTTCTTAATTTCAGGAATAACCTGATCATGCTGGCCAAGAACCTTCCGTTAGGACAGGCCTGCTGGAAAATACCGTTCAGGCTTTTCTTAGACGCTATTTCGGCCTTTAAATCGCTGGCGGAAGGAGAGGGGAAGTATTTTATAGCCGTATTCAGGGCGCATTTTGGCTTCTGGAGATGGTTGTTGTTCGGGGAGAAAAAACACAGCGCATTTAAAAGGCCTCCTGCAGAATTGAAAGGATACTTGCATAAAAGCGTGGTATGGGCGTATTTTATTTCCGGAAAGAAGCGATTTGATGAAATTGTGGGCCCAAAACAATGATTTTTTAAAATGAACCATTAATTTTGCAGGGCAATCTAAAAGATATGGAACACATTCAAGATAAGGATAATCGCGAAAAGGATTTTAAACATAGCTGGGTAAACTCTTCCGTATTCCTGTTTTACCTGCAGGTTTTTTGCGTAGTGGCATTTCTGCTTGGAGGCTGCTACAGCCTTTATTCTCACCGGTATAAAGGCAAGCCTGAAGTTTCTGTTCCGGGAAATACGCTGTATACGCCGACCTATAAATAAACCGCCTGAAAATTTTTGCTGGGAAGATAGGATGTTTATCTTTGCCCTCCCTTAACAGGGATTTATAAAAGGGGTTAGCAGCAAGCGCGATTTTAAGTAGTAATGATTTAGGCTTTTATATTTGCTCTTTATATTTCTTAGTTTGTTAATCAAGTTTCAGTATTAACAGGCAAATTGCGGAAGTAGCTCATTTGGTAGAGCACGACCTTGCCAAGGTCGGGGTGGCCGGTTCGAGCCCGGTCTTCCGCTCCAGAAAGTCCAAACCGATCCGTTTGGATTTTTTTTTCATCATTCCTGAATAAAAAAGCGAATGTAATACCCGGGTGGCGGAACTGGTAGACGCGCTGGACTTAAAATCCTGTGTACTTTGACATAAAAAATATTTTGCCCGGGTGGTGGAATTGGTAGACACGTTGGACTTAAAATCCAATGGACAGCAATGTTCGTGCGGGTTCAACTCCCGCCTCGGGTACAAAAGGTCGTCTGAACAAGACGGCCTTTTTTTATGCCATTTTCAAAATTTTCAAACAATTTTCAAACAATGCCTCTTTGAAGAACGATTATTTTCAATCAGTTTGATGATTTATGATGTGAGGTCAAAGAACTTTCTATTGCAAAAATAACAAAAATAGTCTCCATCTACAAACCTCTCAATACCTCAATAGTCGGATTCATATACAAAAAAACAAGCATTTGTAGCTGGCTTTTTCTAAATTTTTTGCGTCTTACCGCCGGTATCCTTCTTTAAGTAATCCAGTATTTCGGATTTCAGAAAATAGACCCTTCCCCTCTGTTTATGACGGGGCAGTCCCCGTTTGACCCAATCCGTAAGAGTGACCAAAGATATTCCCAGCATTTTTGCGGTATCAGCTCTGCTAATCAATGGATTTGTATCCTCTGTTTCCGGTGGAATTGGCTTTATCTCACTGAGCAATTCCCTG
>JAEUVR010000229.1 GCA_016786785.1 Chitinophagaceae bacterium | reverse complement strand
AATAGCTTTTAAGCGGCCGCGCCGGACATATAGGCCGGCATCCGATGATCAGGGGGCTTTCTGAAATCCCTTTAGCGCCCCGCCGTCCTTATCTATGCTGACTGGCGCAGTTAACTTTTAAAGATGACCGAATTTTTTATAGTACGCAATCAGTAAGGCGACCACTTCATTGTAACTCATTTTCCCCGAAGGCTGCTCATTAGCCGTAAGGTATTGCGCATACAGCCGGTCTATCGCTTCTTCTAACGGCGAAGAATACCTGATAAAGAATTTCCGAAGCTCTTCTCTGTCCTGCTTCACCGCCGGCGAAAGCAATTGATTGACGGTTTTAAACGCCATGGAATCGACCATATACAGGTACCTGCCGGCATAAGCGTAGAGATCAAAATATACCGAATACTGGAAAGATTTGTTGGAAGAAGCGGACGCGGAAAGATACCCGGCAAAATTGGCCTCATTTTCTTTTGCATATCCCAATTGATGACCTACTTCATGGCAGGCGGTGAAGGGCCGGGCAAAACCGGGAATAGTGGTATTCACCTGCGCCTCGCCCGTAAAAGGATTATAATAACCGGTAAACCCCAGGTAATTGCCCAGGTAACTGTAAACAGATGGTTTTACAGAAGGAAAAACATAGTCAAATTCCGGGCGCTCCAGGGAAAGCAAGCCATAGGCGTTAACAGTTTGCGCGAACAGGTATTTTTTACGCTTCAGTTTTTCCCTGTCCGGCAGGGACAAGGGCTGCAGGGCGTTCAGCTTAAGCGCCAGTTGTTCCGTAACGGCTGTCAACTCTTCTTTGGAGTATCTTTCTGTTTTAAGCTGGAGTTGGTAAGCGATACCCCTGCGATTGTAATTTAGTCCCCATAAAACATTAAAAACAATATATACGCCGAGGGCATAACCAATGAACCGAAGCGCAACCTGCTGCAAATAACGCTTGTCAGCCGTCCTGTGCAGCGCTCTTTTTACCAGCCTGACCGACTGGATGATCAGCCAGATGATAACCAAACCGTATAAAAGATCGCCAAAACTAAAAGGGATCCATCCCAACGCCGCCCTTTGTAAAAAGGCGATCCGGGGATAAATGCCTGTTGCATAATACTTTTCTACTGCATCCGGAAACAGCGAAAACAGCTTTATGCCTATTGCTATAAAAGACAATATAAGTAGCCTGCGACGTTTGATAACCAGCATTTTGAAGGATTGGCCCATCTCTTAAGCAGGAATAACCCGCCGGCCAAAACTACTACTGATTCGCCGGTTCTCAAAAAGGCCCGAGGCGACAACCGCCCGCTCAACCCTGGCATATGGTATAGCGATACAGAATATAGTAAATAGTCGCTTCCCAGGCAATAGCAATTCAATTTCAGCGCATGCATAGGTGGGATGGCCTATAAAATACGCCATACCCTGCAAAGATATCGGCTCAGCATGCTGAACATAGGGATAAAAATGTAAAACCTGCTAATCCGCTGGCAAAACCGGCAGCCCGTCTGACCAACCAATAGCGCGCTATTAAATCTGGCTTCAATATTTTACATTTGCCAGATGGACTTGAACTTTAACAAGAACGAAGACAGCATGAAGTTGTTGGTTGCCGAATTAAGGCAAAGAACGGCTAAAGTATCGCTCGGCGGAGGAAAGAAGGCCATAGAAAAGCAGCGGGAAAAAAATAAACTTACCGCCAGGGAAAGGATCGAATACCTCCTCGACCAGGGTAAACCTTTTATGGAGATAGGCGCGCTGGCAGGCTGGGAAATGTACGAAGAATATGGCGGCTGCCCCTCCGGCGGAACCGTGGCAGGCATAGGCTATGTAAGCGGCAAACAATGTGTTGTTGTGGCGAACGACCAGACCGTGAAAGCCGGCGCATGGTTTCCCATCACCGGCAAAAAAAACCTGCGCATGCAGGAGATCGCCATGGAAAACCATCTTCCCATCATCTACCTGGTAGACAGCGCCGGGGTGTTTCTTCCCATGCAGGATGAGATCTTTCCCGACAAAGAGCATTTCGGAAGGATATTCCGGAACAACGCCAAGATGACCGCCATGGGCATTACCCAGATAGCCGCTGTCATGGGACCCTGCGTGGCCGGGGGCGCTTACCTTCCCATCATGAGCGACGAAACCCTGATGGTTACGGGCCATGGATCTATCTTTCTCGCAGGCCCCTACCTGGTAAAAGCCGCTATCGGGGAAGATGTGGATGCCGAAACGCTGGGAGGAGCCGTAACCCACACGGAAATATCGGGCATCGCCGATTATAAATTTGACACCGAACAGGAATGCCTTGACCAGGTAAAAAAGATATTCTCCAAAATAGGAACGCCTGCTCAAAAAGCCGGCTTTGACCGCATTGCGACGGCCCCGCCGAAAAAAAATCCGGCGGAATTATACGGGCTCATGCCCGTCAACGGCGCCAAGCCCTATGATATGGCGGAGATCATCGAAAGGATAGTAGACGATTCTCTTTTTGAACAGTTCAAGGAAGATTACGGCAAGACCATCCTGTGCGGGTATGCGCGGGTAGACGGATGGGCGGTGGGCATAGTCGCCAATCAACGTAAAATCGTCAAAAGCAAAAAAGGGGAAATGCAAATGGGCGGCGTCATCTATAACGACAGCGCGGATAAGGCCGCCCGGTTTATCATGAACTGCAACCAGAAAAAGATCCCGCTGGTTTTTTTGCAGGATGTCTCCGGCTTTATGGTAGGATCCAGAAGCGAACATGCCGGCATCATTAAAGACGGCGCCAAAATGGTGAATGCCGTAGCCAATTCTACCGTTCCGAAAATCACTTTTATCCTCGGCAATTCCTACGGCGCTGGCAACTATGCGATGTGCGGCAAAGCCTACGACCCCCGCTTTATCTTCGGATGGCCCTCGGCAAAGATTGCCGTAATGGGGGGCGATCAGGCCGCCAAGACCCTGTTGCAGATCCAGGTGGCTTCCATGAAATCGCAGGGTAAAGAAGTATCCGCGGCAGAAGAAGAACAGTTGTTGGAAGGTATCCGCTCCAAATATGAAAAGCAAACCTCTCCCTATTATGCAGCGGCAAGGCTGTGGGTAGACGGACTGATCGATCCCGCGGAAACAAGAAGCCTGATCTCCCAGGCTATTGCCGCAGCCGATCACAATCCCGTCATCCCGCCATTCAACACCGGCGTAATCCAGGTTTGATGTATTGCGCAAAGAATCCAACTGCTAACCCCTTAATGCGTATCATTGAGTAATTCCAAAAAAGAACTGATCATCTATACAGACGGCTCCTCGCGGGGAAATCCGGGGCCGGGAGGATATGGCGCCATACTCCAATGGGGCGCACATACAAAAGAGATCTCCGGAGGCTTTCGGAAAACGACCAATAACCGCATGGAGCTTAAGGCAGTGATAGAAGCTTTAAAAACGCTTAACAAGGAAAGCCTGTCTGTGACCGTGTACTCCGATAGTCAGTATGTAGTCAGGGCCGTGGAAGAAGGATGGCTGAAAAACTGGATAGCTACCGATTTTAAAGGAGGCAAGAAAAATAAAGACCTCTGGAGGGAATATGCAGCGCTGGCCCAAAAACACCTTATCCGTTTTAAATGGGTAAAAGGGCATGCCGACAATCCTTACAATAATCGTTGCGATATTTTAGCTACAGAAGCGGCAGATGGGAAAGACCTCGGAATAGATGAGGAATTTGAAAAGAATAACCCCTGACAAAACATATCGCTGAATAGGCGCCTATTTATTTAGCCATAACCAGTTGGCCCCCCTGGCATCTTTGATTGCCAGCCGCCATACGCCAAACAATATCGCGCTAAACAATACGGTGGCAATAAGGCTATTGCGGAAAAAAGGAAGCGCATCGCCATAACACATCATCAACCCTTCGAATGTTCTGGGCCGGTTAAATCCGCTTCCTGTTATCCAAACGTAAAAATTAGACAGTATAAAATAAATGGTTGGCGTTATCAACGAGAAAATAAAAATATTTTTAATGTTGATCTTCTTCATCAAAAAGCCGATTACGGTCATGCGGGCAACCAGGAGATAATTACCCGCCTGCCCTGAATAAAAACCCCTGATCTCCGTAAGGCCCT
>JAEUVR010000395.1 GCA_016786785.1 Chitinophagaceae bacterium | reverse complement strand
TACTCGCCGCCGCCATCGCCATTTTCGATGATCTTGTTCAGGCCCAGCTTTTCGAGGGCCAGGGAAGCGGCTATCTGGCTGGCGTCTTTTTTATTGTAGGCTCTTGCCTCGGTGATCAGCTCGCCATTTACGACGGCGCCGATGGTAAACAACCTCCTTCCTCCTTCTATGCGTTCGTTAAGGGTCTCAAACTCCAGGGTTTTGCCATGTTTGTTTGCCCATCCATATAACCTGTTCTTATGGTTTATCTCGAGGTTTTCGAGGTCTTCCATAAAAAGATAGGGAACGATCATGCGTTCCAGCACCCAGCGCTGGGTTTGTTTAAATCCTTTGTCGAGGTAGATGGCGCCCACGAGCGCTTCCAGGGTATTGCCAAATATCTGGCTGATCTTGAGGGAGTTGTCAAATTTATTAAACTGGGTGATCTTTTTGATGCCCATTTTAATGGCGATCTCATTCAATTTATTCCTGTTCACCATCTTGCTGCGCATCTCGGTCAGAAAGCCTTCTTCCTTGTAAGGGTATTTCTTAAATAAAAAATCGGCAATGATACCGCTGAGAATGGCGTCGCCAAGGTATTCCAGGCGTTCATTGTTTTCGTCAACATTATCCCGAACGGAGCGGTGGGTAAGCGCAGCCTGGTAAAGGGCCGATTTGCCGGGAGCAAAGCCCAATACATTTCGCAGGTTTTTCTTAAAAGATGCGCTTATTCTATTTCCTATAAAGCGGTCCAGGATTCCCACAGTATACAATCTACTAATTTTTCGCTAAGCAAACAAGCCTTCGCGTAATAGGTATTGGTTCATTAACGATAATCAACAAGCGTTATTTCAGGCGACAAACTTTTTCACGATCACGCAGGCATTATGGCCGCCGAAACCGAAAGTATTGCTCAACGCAGCTCTTATGGGTCTATGCTGCGCTTTCCCAAAGGTAAAGTTTAGCCTGCTGTCCAGTTCCGGATCATCGGTAAAATGGTTGATGGTCGGAGGCGCCAGGTCGTGCTGCACCGCCATGATACAGGCGATCGCTTCTACCACGCCGGCGGCGCCGAGGCAATGGCCTGTCATTGATTTGGTAGAGCTGATATTCAGTTTAAATGCCTGCTCGCCGAATACATCCATGATCGCTTTTACTTCCGCGATATCTCCCAGCGGGGTGGAAGTGCCATGAGAATTGATATAGTCGATATCGGTAGGCTCCATTCCCGCGTCCTGCAGGGCGGAGAGCATTACATTTTTAGCGCCCAGTCCTTCGGGGTGCGGGGCGGTAATATGGTGGGCGTCAGCGGTGGCGCCGGCGCCGGCAATTTCGGCGTAGATGGTCGCGCCGCGTCGAAGCGCATGATCAAGATCTTCAAGGATCAGGCTACCGGCGCCCTCTCCCATTACAAAGCCGTCGCGATCCTTATCATAAGGGCGGCTGGCGGTAAGGTAATCGTCGTTCCTTTCGCTGAGCGCTTTCATGGCGTTAAAGCCGCCTACGCCCGCCTGGTTGATCACGTTTTCTGCGCCGCCGGCGAGGATAATATCCGCTTTCCCCAGCCGGATAAGGTTAAAAGCTTCCATAATGGCGTTGGTAGAAGAAGCGCAGGCGCTTACCACGGCAAAATTAGGCCCCCTGAAACCGTGGCGCATGGAAATATGGCCTGCGGCGATATCAAGGATCATTTTAGGAATAAAGAAGGGGTTAAAACGGGGGGTGCCGTCGCCATTGGCAAAGTTGATCACTTCTTCCTGGAAAGTGATCAATCCCCCGATCCCGCTGGCAAATACGACGCCGACGCGGTCAGGATTAATATTTTCAGCGGTGAGATTGCCGTTTTTGACCGCTTCATCGCTGGACACCAGCGCGGTTTGAGTAAAACGGTCCATTTTCCGCGCTTCTTTTTTATCAAAATAATTGAGCGGATCGAAATTTTTCAATTCGCAGGCGAAGCGGGTCTTGAATTTAGACGCATCAAATTGGGTAATCAGGTTTGCGCCCGAAACTCCATTGATCAGGCCATTCCAGTATTCCTGCAAGGTGTTCCCGATCGGAGTTATGGCGCCAATACCTGTAACAACAACACGTTTAAGTTTCATCTGAAAATATTATGTCAAAAAATGCCAAATATCACAAGGTTTGCAAATGATTAGCCTGCCCAACAACATCAATATTTTCAACAAAGGGAAGCATAAAACTCCCTCTTTATTTCTTATTTACCCCGGAAATAGCGTTACGTTAAGATACAAATCCGCCATAGCAGCGCGAGCGA
The DNA here is from genome assembly GCA_016786785.1 of Chitinophagaceae bacterium. GTDB lineage: Bacteria > Bacteroidota > Bacteroidia > Chitinophagales > Chitinophagaceae > Flavitalea. The sequence continues at coordinate 5,900 of JAEUVR010000395.1, read as the reverse complement.
CTAAAGGCGGATGTATATTAATTAATTGTTCCTGAATGCAATCCGTTACTTGGCATGTTCTTCCAAGTAAGCAATAGCCTGGCCTACGGTAGTAATGGTTTCGGCCTGTTCGTCAGGAATAGAAATATTAAATTCTTTTTCGAACTCCATGATCAGTTCAACTGTGTCCAAAGAATCCGCGCCCAGATCGTTGGTAAAAGAAGCTTCATTGGTAACTTCCGCTTCTTCCACGCCTAACTTGTCAACTATAATCTTTTTAACTCTTGTTGCGATGTCTGACATTTTTGTAAATTTTAGTTACGGCTGCAAAAATATAATTTTTGAGGTAATCACAAGAAAACCCCCGCTATTAATTATAAAGGCTATTGACGGGTCTTTTTCTTGATCCGGATCATTGAAGCGACCCTCTATCCTTAACCTCCGATAATTTGCACAATATTCACATTTTTTCTGTAAAAAAATGCTTTAATCTGTTCTTTTAAATGAATTCCATGCAAATACGGTAAAATCTAAATACTTAAATTGCAATTGTCAACTGATCAATAATAAACCGGCCGCATGGCGCTTAAAATATTAGACTATGGTTCGCCTGAATACAGGCAGATGGTCCGTCTCCGGAATGATATCCTGCGGAAACCATTAGGCCTTGCTTTTCTTCCCGATGAGCTGGAACACGAAAAAGAGCATATCCTGATCGGCGCTTTCGAGGAAGAAAAGATACTGGGCTGCTGCATGCTTGTAAGGGAAAACCAGGATACGGCGCGTCTCCGTCAAATGGCCGTACTGAATACGCTCCAGGGAAAGGGCATAGGCCGGGCGCTCATGGCGTTCGCCGAAAATATAGCCCGCGACAAACGGTTTGGCAAGATCGCCATGCATGCCCGCAAAACAGCTACCGGCTTTTATGAAAAGCTGGGCTACGAGATCGTCGGCGAGGAATTTGAGGAGATCACGCTCCCCCACGTGGTCATGGAAAAAAAATTATAGCCTATTTAATCAGCCGGATAGCAAAAGGATAACGGTATAGCTTACCCTCGCTGGCCCTTATGGTAGCGATGATGATCAACACGAGGGCGGCGATGCCGATCAGCCAGGTAAGCAGCAGCCCGATCAGGATCACCCAGAGAATCACGCTGATCACAAAAGCGATAAACAGGGTGATCTGGAAATTGAGCGATTCTTTTGCATGGTCCGCAATAAAGGTAGAGCTATCTTTTTTTAACAGGTAGATCACCAGGGGCGCGATAAAACCCGCGATCAGGGTAAGTATATGAGACAGAATCGCCATTGTTTTTTCATCGCTCGTAGGAGGGATCAATGCAGGTTCGTCGGAACCCAGGAAACTGCTTGTTGTTTGTTCATTCATGCTTAAGAAGTTTCATACAATATAATGTTTTTTAACAATAAGCTAATGGGAGGGTTAAAATAACCGTCCATCGCCCATCTATTAGCGTATCTTTTCTTATCCTTCGTTAATCCTTCGTTTATCTATCGTTGCAGCATTAGCGATCCGTTAGCCGGAAACCAACCCTGAAGACAGGTTTCAACGTCACAGGCCCTTATTGATCAATTATTTACAAACCCCTTCATTCTTTGCAGCAGGTCCAGCGTTTGCTGCATGTTTTCAATATCCCTGACCTGCAGCATGAACAGCTTGCCGTTCTGTTTGAGCTTGGCTTTATTGGTCTGCGTTTGGATAAAATCAAGGATGGAATGGAAGATAGCCGACTCGAAGTAGGGAGATACGGGGTTATTGATAAAATAACATTTCAGCGATCCTTCTTTTAGCATGATCCTTTCAAAGCCCAGGCTTACCGCTATCAGGCGGCATCGCAGCGCATCGAACAGTCCGCTCACCTGCGGGGGAACAGGTCCGAAACGATCCTCCATTTCGGCGCTGAACGCCTGTATCTCGGCCTCGTTTTTACAATTGTCGAGCCTTGTATAGAGGGACAGCCGTTCCGTAATGCTTTCCACATAGCTGTCGGGGATCAGGATCTCCAGGTCGGTATCTATCGTGCAGTCCTGCACAAAATCGTCCTGCCTGGCGATCTCCTCTTTAAAAAGATTGCGGAAGGAGCTGCGCTTTAGCTCTTTTATGGCTTCGTCGAGGATCTTCTGGTACATTTCGAAACCGATCTCGGCCATAAAGCCGCTCTGTTCGCCGCCGAGCATATTGCCTGCGCCGCGGATGTCAAGGTCGCGCATGGCGATCTGGAAGCCGCTGCCCAGTTCGCTGTGCTGCTCCAGGGTCTGCAATCGCTTTTTCGAATCATTGGGCAGCGTACTGAGCGGCGGCGCCAGCAGGTAACAGAAAGCTTTTTTATTGCTTCGGCCCACCCGGCCCCTCAGCTGGTGCAGGTCGCTGAGCCCGAAATGATGCGCATTGTTGACGATGATGGTATTGACATTGGGAATGTCCACGCCGCTCTCTACGATATTGGTGCAGACGAGCACATCGTATTTTTTATCGATAAAATCGAGTATCCGCTCTTCCAGCACATGGCCTTCCAGCTGGCCGTGGGCATATCCTACGCTGAGATCGGGGCAGAGGCTTTGTATGATCCCCGCCATCTCCGCAAGGCCCAGTACGCGGTTATGAATAAAAAATACCTGCCCGTTGCGTTCGGTTTCGTAGTAGATGGCGTCGCGGATAAAATCTTCATTAAATACCTGCGCCTCCGTCTGAATCGGCTGACGGTTGGGCGGAGGCGTATTGATAATGCTCAGGTCGCGGGCGCCCATGAGGCTGAACTGAAGGGTGCGGGGGATAGGCGTCGCCGTTAGCGTAAGGCAGTCTACGTTGGCGCGGATCGTCTTTATCTTTTCCTTATGCGCCACGCCGAATTTCTGTTCTTCATCGATCACTAATAAGCCGAGGTCCTTAAACTTCAGGTCCTTTCCCAGCAATCCGTGCGTGCCGATGATGATGTCTATTTTTCCTTCGGCCAGTTTATGCAGCGTTTCTTTTTTTTCCCGGGAAGATTTAAAACGGTTGATATAGTCCACGGTAACGGGAAAATCGCGGAGCCTTTCCTTAAAGGTTTTGTAGTGCTGAAAAGCCAGGATGGTAGTAGGCACCAGCACGGCGGCCTGTTTGCCGTCGAGACAGGTTTTAAAAGCCGCGCGTATGGCGATCTCCGTTTTTCCAAAGCCCACGTCGCCGCAGACCAGCCTGTCCATCGGCGAAGCCGATTCCATATCTTTTTTCACGTCGGCGGTAGACTTGCTCTGGTCGGGGGTGTCTTCATAGATAAAAGACGCTTCCAGCTCATGCTGCATATAATTGTCGGGCGAATGAGCGAAGCCATTCTGTGATTTTCGCTGGGCGTATAGTTGAATAAGATCAAAGGCCAGCTCTTTCACCCTGGTTTTGGTCTTCTCTTTTAACTTATTCCAGGTATCGCTGCCGAGCTTGTTGATCTTCGGAACGGTTCCTTCTTTCCCTGAATACTTGGCGATCTTGTGCAGGGAATTGATGTTTACATAGAGGATATCGCTGTCGCGGTAGATGATCCGCACCGCTTCCTGCATTTTGCCATTGGATTCGATCTTCTGCAAGCCGCTGTATACGCCCACCCCATGATCGATATGGGTAACATAGTCGCCGGGCTGCAGCTCGCGGAGGGAGCGGAGCGTAAGGGCCTTGCTTTTATTATAGGCCTGCTTGACCTTGTATTTATGGTAACGTTGGAAGATCTGGTGATCGGTATAACAAACCACTTTAAGGTCCTCGTCGATGAACCCTTCATGGATGGAAACCGGCGCGGGGGTAAAGACGATCTCCGCTTTGAGGTCTTCGAAAATACCATGTAATCTTTCCAGCTGGCGGGGATTATCGGCAAACAGGTAGAGGCTGAAACCCTTGCTCTCCCATTGTTTCAGGTCCCTGATCAGGAAATCGAACCTGCGGTTGAATGCGGGCTGCTCCCGGGTGCGGAATACAATGTCCTGGGCGCCTTCCCAGGTAGGGCGGGCGCCAAATTCTATGATGTGGCGGCCGGCAAGCTCTTGTTCGAGCGAGGCCGCATCCAGGAAATCGGCGGGGCCGAGCCTGACCCTGAGCGAGCTGTTCTCCTCGTCAGGTATCGTAAAGCCGGCCTCACTATACATCCGGAAATCCTCTTCCTGCGTGAGTATGCGGTCTTTTGTCAGCTCCCAGTCCTGCATCCATACGACGGTGTTTTCCGGCAGGTAGCCGAGCAGCGATATCTTATCTCCCCCGCCCATCTGTGTCTCCACGTTGGGGATGATGCTTGCCTGTACCAGTTTTCTTTCGCTCAATTGCGTTTCGGGATCGAATATGCGAATACTGTCCATCTCATTACCGAACAATTCGATGCGATAAGGTTTTTCATTACCGAAAGAATAGATATCGACGATGCCTCCGCGAATGGCAAACTGGCCGGGTTCGTATACGAAGTCGGTTCGTTCAAAACCATAATCGACCAGTTTTACGATCAGTCCGTCTACGTCAAGGGTATCATTGGTTTTGAGGTGGATGATATTAGACGACAGCGTCTCAGGCAGCGCCACTTTTTCAAACAGCGCTTCGGGATAGGTAACCAGTATTTTTTTGTTTCCCCCCGCCGAGAGTTTGGTCAGCGCTTCGGTACGCAGCATAATATGGCTGCTGTTGAGCAGGCTAAAGTTCTTACGATTGCGGAAGGAGGAAGGAAAATAAAAAAGATCGTAAGCCCGGGTCAGGTTTTCCAGGTCGTTGTGCATATAGGCCGCCGTCTCGGCGTCGTCGCAGATCACGAGATGGTTAAGCCCGGCAAAAGCGGCATTTTGAAAAACCGAACTGATCAAAAAAGCGGGCGCGCTGCCGCGCAGGTTCTTGCAGTAAATACGCTGGGGATCAGGCATAGCGAGCCTGTCCGCCAATTGAAAAAGGCGGGGATTGTCCGTATGAAAAGCAGATAACAGCGACGCCAGGTTCATAAACTTCCTTTGCAAAGGTAAGAACCCCCGGCCAAAAAAGCGAAGCGACGGGAGTCTTTGCAGGTAAAATGCCCGGGATAATATTGCCTCAGCGCAGGGCTGAAAGATTGGCGGCAGTCGCAGTCTGCTTTAGCTTTAATATCAAAAGGACAAGCCTGTAAACGGAGCGGATACCCGGGAACTGACATCGGCCAATCGGCTTCCTTACAGAATGCGGCGGAAGCGAAATTTGAGCCTTGTAGCCAAAAAGCAGCCCCTCGCGCGGTTTGAAAAAAAACCTATATTGCAAGGACTTTTGATTGCTTGTCACTTAGTTGCAAAAGCGGTTCCGCAGCGCCTTTTTGTAACATGAAAACTCTGTATATGCCTCCACTACCATGGCTAACTGGCAAAGTCATTCGGATTGAAAACGAGACCTCCAGCACCAGGCGTTTCTGGATACAGGTCCCTGAGTTGGACGCTTTTGATTTTAAACCGGGTCAGTTTGTAACGCTGGATCTCCCCATTCATGAAAAAATGAACAAGCGTTGGCGCAGCTATTCCATCGCTTCCTGGCCTGATGGCACGAATGTGTTTGAACTGGTGATCGTTTTACTGGAAGGAGGAGCCGGCACAAATTATTTATTTAACGAGGTAAGCGTCGGCAGCGAGTTGACGTTAAGAGGTCCGCTGGGCGTATTTACCCTGCCCGAGCCCATTGAAAAAGATCTTTTCTTTGTATGCACCGGCACGGGCATTGCGCCATTCAGGGCGATGACGAATCATATTTACAATCATAATATACCCCATAAACATATTTACCTGATCTTCGGCTGTCGCAAATTAGACGATGCGCTGTACGGCCCGGAGATGAAGGAGCTGGAAAAGAAAATGCCTTCTTTCTCTTATATTCCTACGTTTTCACGGGAAGATAGCGCTGATGTGCGGAAAGGATATGTGCATGCGGTATATGAAGA
>JAEUVR010000172.1 GCA_016786785.1 Chitinophagaceae bacterium | reverse complement strand
TTTAAAAGGATCAATCCAAGGATCAGAAAAAATTCTTCCATTTATGTTTTTAATTTATCTCAGCCAACTGCTACAATTTACCAATTTAGCGGGTAATTGACTGTCAATTTTTCATAGGAATGCGGTTGTTTTCAACAGCAGTTTTTGTTTATTATCGCAAAATTAGGGGAGGAATGCATGTTTTAAATTTATTAAGGGACAATAAAAAAATCTTTCTTAATTTTCAGCGCGAGATATCCTTTTCTATCCTATGAAATGCCTGTTAAGCTGATGGGAGCAAGCCATATTTTTGCACCTTTAAATCTGGATAATTGTGGCATTGATTAAAAGCATTTCAGGAATTCGGGGAACAATAGGCGGGGAAACAGGCAACAATTTAACGCCCCTTGATACGGTAAGATTTACGGCTGCTTATGGCAGCTGGTTATTGGAAAGATCCGAAAACCGTAAAATAATCGTCGGCCGCGATGGCAGGATTAGCGGACTAATGATTAAAAACCTGGTGGTCAATACTTTAATGGCATTGGGTTTTGAGATCATCGACGCAGATCTTTCGACCACCCCCACGGTGGAAATGGCGGTTATCTGGGAAAAAGCCGCCGGGGGCATTATCATTACCGCCAGTCATAACCCCAAGGAATGGAATGCATTGAAATTATTGAATGAACTGGGCGAATTCATCAGCGCCGCAGACGGAGCCCTTGTGCTGGAAAAAGCCGAAAAGGAAAACTTTGTTTTCTCTACCGTAGATAAGCTGGGAACGGTTGTCGCCAATGATAGCTTTATACGACAACATATTGACGCCGTTATTGCCTATCCCCTTGTGGAAGTAGATCAGATCAAGGCCAAGGGATACAAAGTAGTCGTGGACGCGGTCAATTCCACCGGCGCCCTTTCTGTCCCCCCATTATTGAAGGCCCTGGGTATTGAAGAGGTCATTGTACTGAATGAAACGGTGGACGGCCGGTTTGCGCATAACCCCGAGCCGCTGCCCGAGAACCTCGCCGGGCTGAGCGCCGCCGTCAGAAAACACAAGGCCGATCTGGGCATTGCCATAGACCCGGATGTAGACAGGCTTTGTTTTGTTTGCGAAGACGGCAGCATGTTCGGAGAAGAATATACGCTGGTAGCGGTGGCCGATTACGTGCTGAGCCGGAGACCGGGCAATACGGTTAGCAATATGAGCAGCACAAAGGCGCTCAAAGAGATAACTATTAAGCATGGCGGGCAGTATTTTCCTTCTGCGGTAGGGGAGGTCAACGTGGCGACCAGGATGAAAGAGGTCAATGCAGTGATTGGCGGAGAAGGGAATGGCGGGATCATTGTGCCTGATCTTCACTATGGCCGGGATGCGCTTATCGGCATAGGGTTATTCCTGAGCGCGCTTTCCTTTCATAAGAACGGAATGAAATCTTTCCGTGCCCGTTACCCCGATTATTTTATTTCAAAGAATAAGATAGAGCTGGCCAATGGCACGGATGTGAAGCGGATATTTGAACAGATCCATAAAAAATACCAAAAGCATCCCGTAAATACGGAAGACGGCCTTAAGATTGAATTTGACGACGACTGGGTGCATTTGCGGACCTCCAACACCGAGCCCATCATCAGGATATATGCGGAGAGCAGTTTTGAAACGACTGCCAATAATATCGCGTTGCGGCTGATGCAGGATATCAAGGAGTTTATCTGATCTTACGGCAGCGGTTCAGTTTCAGCCTTAATGCCTATATAGGGCCGGGGATAAATCTGATCTTTCGGCGGCAACGCTGTTTTGGTTTCGCGCCTTATGAGGCTGCGGATAAAAATCAAAATGAGTTACTACCGTCCATTCTCCCGGGCAAGACATTATTTTGCTATTGCTTAACTTGCGGGTATTTAATACTTCCGTGTCCGGCAATATATGAATAAGATATACCTCGACAATGCAGCGACCACTTCCCTGGCCCCGGAAGTACTGGAAGCGATGATGCCTTACCTGACCGAAAAATTTGGCAACCCTTCCTCTATATACTCTTACGGCCGCGAAGCCCGGATGGCTATTGAGAATGCGCGTAAATCGGTGGCGAATATCCTGGATGCGCATCCTGCGGAAATATTTTTTACCTCCGGGGGCACAGAAAGCGCTAATACGGCCATCGCCGGCGCAGTGAGGGACCTGGGCTGCACGCATATTATTTCTTCGCTCATCGAACATCATGCCACGCTGCATACGATAGAATACCTGCATCGAAGAGGGGAAGCGGCATTGAGCTGGGTGAACCTTTTGCCCGACGGGCATGTTGACCTGCAGCATCTCGAAACCCTGCTGGCCGAAAGCGATAAAAAATGCCTGGTTTCGCTGATGCATGCCAATAATGAGATCGGCAATATGCTTGACCTCCAGGCCGCCGGCGAGATCTGCAAAAAATACGGCGCCATCTTTCATTCCGATACGGTGCAGACGGTAGGGCATTTTCCCATCAGTCTTCGCAATATGCCGGTGCATTTTATCGCCGCCGCAGGACATAAGTTTCATGGCCCCAAGGGAGTGGGCATGCTGTATGTCAATGAAAACATTAAGATCAGGCCTTATATACATGGCGGCGCGCAGGAAAGAAATATGCGCGCGGGCACTGAAAACCTGTATGGCATTGTGGGCTTTGCCAGGGCGCTGGAACTGTCTGTAAAAAATCTTGAGGAGGAAAGCCGCGCGATCAAAGACCTTAAACTGTATATGATGGACCGGCTTTCCGGGCATATTCCGGGCGTGGTTTTTAACGGCGATCCGCTCGGCGCTTCCTTATACACGGTGTTGAGCGTTTCCCTGCCTAAAACGGAAAGATCGGAGATGATCCTGTTTAACCTCGACATCAACAATATCTGCGCAAGCGGCGGCAGCGCCTGTACCAGCGGGGCAGACCAGGGCTCGCATGTGATGCGGGCGATCAACAACGATCCCAACCTGGTTACGGTTAGGTTCTCTTTCAGCAGGTTCAATACGAAAGAAGAGATTGATTATGTGGTAGAGAAGATGAAGACGATGATTTGACGCCAAGCAGATACCATTTGAAAAAATGCGTTTTGTTGCTTTCCCCTGAATCGATAATGCTACTCCTGGAGATATGAATGCGCTGCAAATTTGTTTGCCTATTTCAGCAATTCCTTTACCTCGTTCAGTTTCATCAGCGCTTCCACTGGCGTGAGGCGGTTAATGTCGACGCCTTCCAGCAGCTTCCGTATCTCGTTGAAGGTCTCGGTGTGGGCGTCGAATATGGAGAGCTGCAACTTGGGCGCGGCAAGTTTTTTTACCTGTTCGCCGATGCCGTCGCGGACATGGGTCTCTTCCAGTTGTTTTAATATTTCGTTTGCCCGTCGCAGTAAGGACGGGGGCATGCCTGCCATACGGGCTACATGGATGCCGAAGCTGTGGGTGCTTCCGCCTGGCGCCAGTTTCCGGAGAAAGACCACCTTGTTGCCTACTTCTTTGTTGGTGATATGGAAGTTTTTTACCCGGGATAATTTATTTTCCAGCTCATTCAGTTCGTGGTAGTGTGTGGCAAATAATGTTTTGGGCCGGTCTTCGGAATGATGCAGGTGCTCCACAATGCTCCAGGCGATGGAAATGCCATCGTAAGTGGACGTGCCTCTGCCTATCTCATCCAGTAAGATCAGGCTTCTCGCGCTGATATTGTTGATGATGCTGGCCGTTTCGTTCATCTCCACCATAAAAGTGGATTCGCCTCCGCTGAGGTTATCGTTTGCGCCCACGCGGGTAAATATCTTATCGGTCAACGGGATCTTCGCGGAAGCCGCAGGCACAAAACTGCCCATGTGCGCCATCAGCGTGATCAGGGCGGTCTGCCTCAGTATAGCGCTTTTACCGCTCATGTTGGGGCCGGTTAAAATGATGATCTGGCAGGCTTCCGGGTCTAATGATACATCGTTGGCGATATAGGCTTCCGAGGGCGGCAGGTTTCTTTCGATTACCGGGTGCCGGCTTTCTTTCAGCAGCAGCTCGCCGCCCAGATGGATCTCCGGTCTTTTGTACTGGTAATGAAGCGCATTGCCGGCGAAACAAACCAGGCAGTCAAGAATAGCCAGCGCGTTGCCGTTGACCTGCATGGGAAGAATGTATTCCTGTAAGGCCTGCAGCAGCTGGTCGTATAAGGTCATTTCAATGGTAAGCGTTTTTTCTTCTGCCCCGGTGATCTTTTCTTCATATTCTTTTAATTCCGGGGTGATGTATCGCTCGGCATTGGTCAGCGTTTGCTTGCGTATCCAATGTTCGGGAACCTTGTTTTTATGCGCGTGCGTTACTTCAAGGTAATAGCCGAAGACATTGTTGAACCCGATCTTCAGGCTGGAGATGCCCGTAAGCTCAATTTCTTTTTGCTGGAGCGATACAAGGTATTGTTTGCCTCCCGAAGCGATCGACTGAAGTTCGTCCAGCTCCGCTGAAACGCCTTTTCGGATAAAACCGCCTTTGTTAATGGCCGCGGGCGGGTTCTCGACGATCTCCCGTTCGATCCTGTCCGCAATATCCGGGCAGGTATTTAAGGCGTCCGCCAATGTTTTCAGGTATTCGTTATTCGCTTTTTCGCATACTCGTTTTAGTTGTTCAATATGACGAAGTCCTTTAGCGATATGGATCAGTTCGCGGGGATTGATCTTTTTTGAAGGGATCTTGGCGGTTAGCCGCTCTATGTCGCCGCACTGGCCAATATGGCGCGTTATCTCGTTGCGCAGGTCTGTTTCTCTAATCAAAAATTCTACAAGATCCAGCCGCTGGTTAATCTTTTTTGCATCTTTTAGCGGGAGGGTCAGCCATCTTTTTAATAGCCGCGCGCCCATCGGAGAGATGGTATTGTCGAGCGCGGTTAAAAGCGTTTGACCGCCCCCCAATAGCTCCAGGTTGCGGATGGTAAACTTGTCCATCCAGAGATGGTCGTTCATGTCGATGCGCTGAACGGTCGCGATATGCTGCAGGTTGGGGTGTTCGGTATCGCGTAGATAGTGCAGTACGGCGCCGGCGGCGACGATGCCGGAGGGCATGTCTTCGATGCCGAAGCCCTTGAGCGAATGGGTCTGAAAATGTTTCAGCAGGCTGTCCAACGCATATGAATAATCGAAAACCCAGCTTTCCAGCGAGTAAGTATAGAAGGCGGGTCCAAAAACTTCCTTGAAATGTTTCTGGTAGCTGCGCTGGAAAATGACTTCGGCAGGCTTTAGCGTTTGTAAGAGTTTATCGATGTATTCCTGGGTTCCTTCGGCAATAAAAAACTCCCCTGTTGAAATGTCCAGCAATGCCATTCCGTTGAGCTTATCGTCAAAATGGACGGAAGCCAGGAAATTATTGCTGTTGTTGTCGAGCAGTTTATCGTTTGTAGCGATGCCCGGCGTCACCAGCTCCGTTACCCCTCGTTTTACAAGCCCCTTTGCCTGTTTCGGATCTTCCAGCTGATCGCAGATGGCCACGCGGTGTCCCGCTTTTACCAATTTATGTAAATAGGTTTCCAGGGCATGATGCGGAAAACCCGCCAGCTCGCTGGAAGCGGCCGCGCCATTGTTTCTTTTGGTCAGCGTAATGCCTAATATCCGGGAAGCGATCACGGCGTCTTCGGCAAAAGTTTCGTAAAAATCGCCTACCCGGAAAAGCAGGATGGCATCGGGGTATTTTTGTTTGATCGCCCGGTGTTGCTGCATCAATGGAGTATCGGAAGGAGATTTTGCCAAGAATAATTCTTTAAGGTGAAACCTGGTTGTTTGCATAGAGGCGGAGGAAATTTCCCCGCTCCCGCGCAAATGTAAATGATTAAACTATTTTTGCCCTCAATTATACAATCTCCTGAGTATTATCATCCGAAGATATGCGTAAACTGAGTATGGAAGAGCTGAACCGTAAAACGGTAGGCGAATTTAAAGCCTCTGAGAAATTCCCCATTGTCGTGGCGCTGGATAATATAAGGAGCATGCACAATGTGGGGAGCGTATTCAGAACCGCCGATGCATTCCTGGCGCAGGGAATCTGTTTATGCGGGTTTACGCCCCGCCCCCCTCACCGCGATATTCAGAAAACAGCCCTGGGCGCTACAGAAACCGTTGAATGGAAGTATTTTGCTACTACGCTCGAGGCGGTGAGCGATTTAAAGAAACAGGGCTATGCTGTTTTTGCTGTTGAACAAGTGGAAAAAAGCATTCCTTTGCAGGAATTTTCTTTGAAGGCCCCGGGGAAATTAGCGGTGATCTTCGGAAACGAGGTCAGCGGGGTGGATCAGGAAATATTGGAACTGTGCGATGGATGTATTGAGATCCCCCAGTGGGGAATGAAACATTCGCTGAATATCTCCGTTGCCGCCGGGATCGTATTATGGGAGCTGGCGCGGGGCCACAATAAACTGACCTGAACATTAGGGAGGCGCTCAGTTTCTGATAATCTTCCCCGTACCAGGCCGCAATAAACCGGCCTGAGCATTAGGGTTAGGGATTTAAAGGATACAGATGGTCTCGGATGCCGGGGCCGGAAGGCCGGGCGATGGACTTTATATTTTATTTCTAAGCATACAGATCGCGATGGGTACCGTTAAAAATTATTTAAGCTTAGTTGCTTTTTCTCATACCATTTTCGCCATGCCTTTTGCGATGATCGGTTTTGCGCTGGGGGCGATGCATGCGCCTGGCCCCGTTTACCAGGGAAATCTTACCGGCTGGAAAAAAGAATTTTTGCAACAGACGACCTGGCTTTCAATGGCCATAACCTTTGCGTTGGTCGTGCTTTGTATGATCTTCGCCCGGAGCGCGGCAATGGCTTTTAACCGCTATCTCGATAAGAACTTCGATGCGCTCAATGCAAGAACCGCTATCAGGGAGATCCCTTCGGGGATCATCTCGGCAAACAATGCCCTGCTGTTCACCCTGCTGAACGCTGTTCTTTTTATCTTCTGCTCCTGGCTGATCAATGATCTCTGCTTTTTGTTGTCGCCGGTTGCCTTGTTTGTTATCCTGGGATACAGTTATACCAAGAGGTTTACGCCCTTATGCCATTTGGTATTGGGACTGGGGCTGTCCCTTGCCCCGATAGGAGCGTATATTGCGGTAACCGGGGAGTTTGCTCTGCTGCCGATATTGTTTTCTTTTGCCGTGATCTTCTGGGTAAGCGGTTTTGATATTATCTATGCCCTGCAAGACGAAGAATTTGATAAAGAACACCGGCTTTATTCTATCCCCGCTTCCCTGGGTAAAAAAAATGCGTTGAGGATATCCTCGTTATTGCATTTTTTATCTGCCGCCTGCGTACTCGTGGCCTGGATATATGGCGGGTTTGGACTGTTGTATGGGTTGGGCGCCCTGGCATTTTGTGGGATGCTTGTGTACCAGCACGCTATTGTCAAGCCTACCGATATCAGCAGGGTCAACAGGGCGTTTATGACGGCAAACGGCGTTGCCAGCGTGGTATTTGCCGTATTGGTCATTGCGGATATCTTCATGGCCCGATTTTTTTCATTTTAATCATTCACGATGGCCCGGATCCTTGCTATTGATTATGGACTGAAACGAACAGGGCTGGCGGTTACCGATCCCCTGCAGATCAT
>JAEUVR010000168.1 GCA_016786785.1 Chitinophagaceae bacterium | reverse complement strand
GCTGAACTGCTTAAAATCAGCAGACTTTGGCGCCGGGTGTAGACTTTTCATCGCGCTTCAGTTTCTTTTATTACCAGCTTGCGTCCCACCATCAGTCATAGCCGAAGTCAATTCTTTATCAGTGGATTTTTCTTCTCCGATAGCTTGAGCCCTGTCATCAGTCATGGCCGTAACGCCAACCGGGAGAGATTTCTTTTATTTACTGAGTTTACGGACCGGCCCTCATAGCGTTTAAATACCCGGTAAACAGGCTGTATCTACCTTTTAGAATACGGCCTTTTTTATTCGGACGCCTGATCAAGATCATTTTCGCTTATACGGTTCTAGCTCCTTCGGAATAGTTGTGAGCTCCTGTTTGTTGAATAGCGCTAATGCCGCTTGAATATTTTAGGCATGTAATTTGTTGATAATAAATAAATTATAAATATTTTCAAAGCTAAGCGCTTTTTAAAAGCAAATAGCGGCGTATTGTCAACCGAAATCCCGGTCGCTTGCATATAATACAACTTTAGTTTAGTTTTGAGACAAAATTTGCATCCGAGAGACTGGAATACTCCCAATATCCTGTTGTAATTGCCTGAATACCTGTAGTTTATTAGAATGTAACGCACAAAAGGAAATGAATGCCGGCATATTTAGATACGTTTTAAATATGCCTTCTTATTATGGAAAATTTGATCGATAAAAGTTTTACCCAGCTCACCTCATACTGCGAATCGGAAGACTTTAAAGGATGGGACCCCTTTGATGGGCTGACGAGCCGCTTTTTTCAGGCCATTCCGTTCGTAAGAACAAATAAATTTTGCAGGCTTGCCTGGATCCAGTTTTTCAAGAGATCGCCCATTAATTTCCGAAGGTTATTCCTGGTCAAAAAACAGCATAATAGCAAGGGGTTGGCGCTATTCGTTATTGCCTATTGCAATAGGTATGAGAAAACCGGGGATCCGGCGATTTTAGAAAGAATCAATACCCTCTGCGACCGGCTGATCCGCTCAAAGTGCCAGGACTACGCAGAGAGTTGCTGGGGCTATTATTTTGACTGGCAGGCAAGGGCATTTTTTCAGCCTGCATATACGCCTACTGTTGTAGCAACCTCATTTGCCGCGGATGCCTTGTATCGCGCATTCCGCATCACGGGAAACGATAAGTACAAGGAGGAAGTATTATCCGCAGCCGGTTTTGTAGCCAACCGGCTTAACAGGACATACGATGACGAGGGGGATCTTTCATTCAGTTATTCTCCGCTGGATAAAACGGCGGTATTCAATGCCTCTTTATTGGGAGCAAGATTACTGGCGCAGGCTCATCACCTGAGTGAAAATGCCAATTACAGCGCCCTGGCGCGTCAGGCGGTCAACTTCGCCTGCAAATACCAGCAGCCCGATGGAGCATGGGCTTATGGCACCCTGCCTTTTCACAGTTGGATCGACAGCTTTCATACCGGCTTTAACCTGGAGTCCATATATGAATACCAGCGCTATACCGGCGATCTCAGTTTTAGCGAGCATATACGCAAGGGCATGGATTATTATATCAGGAACTTTTTTACTGCGGAAGGCATTCCCAAATATTATAATAATAAAGTATTTCCCGTCGATGTGCATGCCACGGCGCAGTTGATTGTAACGTTAAGTAAACTGGAACAACTGGATGAACATAGGGCGGTTGCTGATAACGTGTTAAAATGGACCATTACGCATATGCAGGATAAAAAAGGCTTTTTCTATTACCAGAAAAATAAAAACTTTACCAATAAGATTGCTTATATGCGATGGTCGCAGGCATGGATGATGTATGGATTTTCTTATTATATAAAATAATACAGCTAATTAAAATTTACTTATGTCAGATAAAGATAGATTGTATGTAATGGGCACCCCGATCGACAACCTTACGATGGGGGATACTCTTGCTTTGATAGACGATGCCATTGCATCGAACGGGCATATACACCACACCGTGGTGAATGCGGGTAAAATTGTACTGATGCATGAAGATGCCGTCCTGAGAGAAAGCGTTGTTAATGCAGATATTATCAATGTCGACGGACAAGGCGTAGTATGGGCGTCGAAGATATTGAACAGACCCCTTAAAGAACGCGTTGCCGGCGTGGATCTCATGCAGGAATTGGTAAAGCGCGCCGCTGAAAAGAACTATTCGGTCTTTTTCTTTGGCGCAAAGGAAGCCGTTATTAAAAAAGTGGTTGACCATTACACAAAACAATATGGGCCTGCCATTATCGCCGGCTACCGCAATGGCTATTTTAAAAAGGAAGAGGAGCGGTCGATTGCCGAAATGATCGCCGCAAGCAATGCAAACATTCTTTTTGTAGCCATATCGTCGCCTGTAAAAGAAAAGTTCTTATACGAGAACAGGGATGTGCTGTCGAAGGTGAATTTTACGATGGGCGTTGGCGGCAGTTTCGACGTGGTAAGCGGCGTAGTGAAAAGAGCGCCCAAATGGATGCAAAAACCGGGGCTGGAATGGTTATATAGGGTATACCAGGAACCCAGGCGTATGTTTAAACGATACCTTGTCGGGAATATTAAATTTATAAAGCTCGTGTGTCAATACAAATGGGGCAAATTTTCGAAAGAAGATCAGGCCCTCGCCGCCGGGCAAAAGCCTATGGCATAATACTGGGGCAACCCAGATTATTTTGCTTCATTTTCCCGAGTTACAGAAATATATCTTTGGTATTTTATCCTATATTTGCGATCCTCAATGGGGGATTAGCTCAGTTGGCTAGAGCGCTTGCATGGCATGCAAGAGGTCGTCGGTTCGACCCCGATATCCTCCACTGTAATACAGAAAAGGGTTTCAGCGATTTTGTTGAAACCCTTTTTTATTTATTAGGTTAGATATTCTAGCGTGGGCCTTCGTCCGTCGAAGCTCGAAGGGCGAAGGCTGGCAAGCATAAAGTCCGATAGCCTTCGTTGGTACTACGGCTATCGAAGGCGAACATAAATAATAGAGCCTTGAAACGTAATAAAAATAAGCGTTTCGAGGCTTTTTCTGTTTTAATACGTTCGCTTTGCTGCTTTAACGTGTTTACATCCCAAATGGCCCGTTCATCTTCAAAATAAGTCTAAAATGGACCTAAAGCCCTAAATCATCAAAGGGAGAAATCGGAGCCTACAACAATAATAGGCATATCCGGTTGCGGCGATGGTACGCCGGAGGATATGCGAATATTTCGCTCCTATATACGTTCATATTGCAATATTTTTATATTTTCATTGACGCTACTCACAATACAAAATGTATATTTATTAAACAGCTCATTTACATCGATTTAAAAATCTATCTAAGCCGGCTAGTAACGTAAATCGTTGTGTTGTAGGCAATGCGATGAAACAAACACTCCTCATAATTTTAGCGACAATTGGGATACTTACTTCTTATGCTTGTAAGTGTTATCGTGCGACATTTACTGAAGAAGTTTCTCAAGCTGACCAAATTTTTATCGGGACAGCGCTTAAGAAAACCTCTACTGACAAAACACACTATTTGTTTTCTATTTCACAAATGTTCAAAGGCGTTAAACAAGACACATTAACTATTCTGACAGGTTTAGGCGGACCCGACTGCGGAATGGAATTTGAAATTGGTAAAACGTACGTTGTATATGCAAGTAATAAGCAAACCAATAGATGCCGTAGAAATTCACTTGCTGACAGTAACACCGATTTAGGCAAACTAAAATATTTATTTCAAACTGACTTTTCAGCTAACATCGGCGTAACGACAAACTCTGTCTTGACGGACAATGAAGCATATTTTTTTAATTCTGAACTATTGGCACAACGTAAAGACTTTGATTTTCATCAAAAGAAAGTCGCTTTTGTTTTAAGCGGTTCTTTTATTGACAAACAACAATATTTTAAAAATTGGGGAGACAAAGATGTTGTCAATAGCCTTATTTTATTGACAGAGGAAGAAAAACAAAAAGCTAACGGCTATGACGCAATTATTGTTTCATGGCGAAAACAAGGTGTTAGTAATAGCTTTAAAAAAAGACTACTCAAAAAACTATCTTGATGCACATGCCTACAAACATAGGATTCGGCTTGGCAATATGGCGGCTGGATGAATATATGCTCGGCTTTTTTCAGTTCGCTGTTCGGCTCTGGTTCCGGCCGACGAATAACGCCGGGCAATAGAATAATCAATGAACTTTTTATTATATATTTAGCATCGGTACCGGGCAGACGAATCGCGGAATTCCGCCACATCGCCAAGCCGTACCGTTGGCAGAAATACTAAAAACAAAAAAATGGTCAAAATTAAATTACTGGTTTCATCACTGCTCATACTGGCTGTATTGCAAGAAACTCTTGGACAAGTACAGAAATTTCCGAACATGCAGGTTTTCTTAGTGAACAAGTTAAGAGATCCAATTTTAGAAACAACAAAGTTCAATAATGTCGTCAACAATGCGGAAATCAATATTATTACGTTTGTTTATGACTTAGATCCAGAAGTTTGTTTTCCATGTTTAACAGAAATAGAAAAAATAAATGAAAATTTAGAACATTGGAGAACAATAGCAGACTTTAATTATTCAGTGCTGGTAGGGACAAAACGTGAAAATGATACAAAGGATTCATCAAGGCTTTACTTAAGCGCTTTTTCAGCAAGAGATTACATGAAAGAGAATGAATGGGCATTTCCTTTTATTATTGACTATGGATTCAACTATTTAAAAGCTTTAAATATCAGAGGCGTTCCTTGTACATATATCATAGACAAAGGCGGTAATATCTTCTATAGCACTAGACCGGGACTAAGTTCAGAATCAACGCTAACGGAAATAGCAAGTAAATTATCATCACTACAAGTAGTTAAACCCCAAAAGAAAAATATAAACTAGATTGCTGCTATAACAAATACCAGGACAAACGTTCAAATCAAAGAAGAAAAAAAATTACTCCAGAGGAATTAACGCAATACTATAAGCAAATGTCTAAAATGCCCCTGGACCACTGTCAGAATAGAATTGATGGGGAATAAGCGGCTCTATAGAAACTGATCGCGAAATTGATGCGGTCGTTGCGTTTAATTATAGAGTATGTTTATTACTTCGCGCCCAACCGCGCCGCATTGTTTCCTGTATCGATGGCTGGTTTAATATGGGTATGTTTACTGCTTCGTGTATAGGAAAATTTCGACGCGGATATTTTTTCTCATTTGGCTCACGGTCCTGGGGCTTTCGACAACCATTCGGCTATTGCCTGCTCCTTCATAAGTGATCTTCGAGCTGTCTAATCCGGCCTCAATGAAATAGTCGGCAACTACCTTTGCCCTTTTCCCGGAAAGGATAAACCTCGGATCCGTAGGTTTCAATACCCTGCCATCAAGATTATAATAGCCTACTATATGCACTTGATCATATTTCGCTCCTTTAAGCATGACAACGTATGAAGGCATGGCGGAAAGGGATTGGCTTGTCATGTAATCCCGGTCTTCCACGAATTGAATATTGGACAATTCGATGATCCTGTCTAATACCAGCGAGAGACCATTCGCCGGGTCGGGAAGGTTCCGGGGCGCGAACCTCGGTATAATGGCTACTTTCCGGTCCAGGCTGTCACTTTGATAACCTGACTGGCTCTCGCCCAAAGCAGCAAGCGTAAATTTAAGGCTGCTATCCCGGAGTTGCCCGGATAAATATTGCTCAATATACCTCGCTCTGGCTTCGGATAAGCTATTATTATAGCCTGTAGTACCGGAGCTGTCGGCATAACCAATGATGGAGATCTCCAAAACCTTACGATGTAGGCGCTGCCATGTTTCCACGGACTCGTCAATCTTTGATAATTCCCGCTGCGGCAAGACCGATTTGTCAAATTCGAAAAACACAAGCAGGGTATCAGATTGTTCGTTTTGCGCGCGCGCGCGATTCCCCAAAATCAACAGGCAGGCAAACAGCATAGCCATTACTTTGGATATTCGTCCCCAGCTCCAACAATGATTCACCCATGATATACAGGAGTTCATTTTGATATTAAATACGGCGAATATACATAGTTGCTGGTTTTTGTTGCGCTATGATTATCTGGGATGCGGGATAATTGATACTACTCCGCTGGTATTATGCGCTGAATCGCATGGCCTGGCCGGCGATGGCTCGAGCGACAAAAAAAGAGCGACTATCGCAGGGGCGGTTGGCATAAACGCCAGGCGAACTCTGCAACCATTGGCTATCTTTGGGTCATGAAAAAGCCCCTCCTCAAAGTTTTTAAAATAGCTGGACTGTGTATATGCGGTATGTTGATCCTTCTTTTTCTTATTCCGGCGCTTTTTCCCGGCAAAGTGGTGGAAAAACTAAAGGGATGGGCAAATGAAAGCCTGAATGGAGAGCTGGATTTTTCCAGGGCCGGGTTGTCTTTCTTTAATCATTTTCCTTCGCTTACGGTTACCCTCTACGATGTTTCCCTGAAAGGCTCGGCGCCTTTCAAAAAGGACACGCTTGTGGCGGCCGACGAGATAGCGCTGGGGATCAATGTCGGCAGCCTGATCTTCGGCAGACAGATACATATCGATAAGATATTCCTGAGCGATGCGCGCATAAGCGTGTTAGTGAATGAAGCCGGAGAAGCCAATTACAATGTGTATGCCGCGACCGATAAAAAAGCAAATACGACCAGCGATAGCGCCGTCGCCTCGCTACGGCTCGAAAAGATCAGTATCAGCAATACCCGGGTTACCTATAGCGACAGATCTCTTAAGCTGCTGCTGGATGCCAGGGGTTTCAACTATACGGGCAGCGGAGACCTCGACAAATCGCTTTTTGACCTGGAAAGCCGGGCGCGTATTGATTCGATCAGCTTTTCTCTCGGAGAAGAAGCTTACCTGATCGATAAACAAATAAAAGCGAACCTGGTTACCCGGATCAACACGGATGCTTTTTCGCTGATCTTCCGAAAAAACAGGCTGAAGATCAACCAGCTTTCGCTAGGGTTCAAGGGCCAGGTCGACTTTTTAGAGAACGGCTATGGACTTGACCTGGAAATGAGCGCGCTCAACAGCAGCCTGCACGACCTGATCACCGCTTTTCCGCCGCAGTATGTCAATTGGCTAAGCAAGACAAAAGTAAAAGGAATAACCGATCTGATGATCGCGATGAAGGGGAAATATATCGCTTCCGCTCATACGTTTCCGGATCTGGATGCCAAAATTAAGATCCGGGATGGTTATGTAAAACACGCGGACGCCCCATTCCCTGCCGCTGATATTTATCTTGATCTGAAAGCAAATATGCCTGCAACCAATCCCGACAGCCTTAAGCTGAACCTGGATTCGGTTTTTTTTCATATCGACCGGGGCTATTTTGCGGGCCACCTGAACGCTATCGGGGTTGCGCGGCCGCAGATCTCTACCGTCCTGAAAGCTCAGATCGACCTTGGAAAGCTGGATGAGGCATTCGGCTTTTCCACGCTGGATTGTAAGGGTAAGATAGACCTGAACCTTCGCGCCAACGGGCGCTATGATCTGCTGAACAAACGTTTTCCCGTAACGGACGCCGATATCCGTATCAGCGATGCAAACATTAAGACCGCCTATTATCCTCATCCTATCGCTAATATTAATATGCAGGCGGCGATTAAAAATACGCTCGGCGACCTGAGCAGCCTGAATGTCAAAGTGGATCCTTTTTCTTTTCAGTTTGAAGAGAAGCCTTTTTTTGTGCGCGCTTCCCTGAAAGATTTTGATCATATTGTTTATGATATGGAGATGAAGGGAGAGATAGATGTCGCGAAGATATACGAGGTCTTTGCCCGCAAGGACCTGGCGCTGAAAGGATATATCGATGCGGACCTGAAGCTGCAAGGCTCGGCTGCGGATGTTGCGGAGCGACGCTATGAGCGGTTGAACAACAAAGGAGAGCTTAAACTAAAAGACATCAGCATAAACAGCGCTTATTTTCCGCTGCCGTTTGTGATCAGGGAGGGAGCGTTCAGGTTTGATCAGGACAAGATGTCGTTTGATGATTTTAGCGGCGCCTATGGCCAGTCCGATCTTAAGATGAATGGCTACCTGCAGCATGTGATCGACTATGTTTTTTCTTCTGGCGGCGTTTTGAAGGGACAGTTCAGCGTACATGCCGATCATCTGAATGTAAATGAGTTCATGTCTTCGACGCCCGTCGATTCATCAGGCAAAACTGCTTCCGGCGGCGTAGCGCTCATTCCGCCTCTTTATGATCTTTCGCTCAAAGCTTCTGCGGGCAACGTATTGTTCAAGGATCTTCATCTGCAAAACCTGGCAACGAACGTTTCTGTAAATAAGGGAAAACTTTCGCTGAAGGAAACCGGTTTCGATATCATTGGCTGCAAAGTGAGGATGGACATGGAGTACGCAAACGAAGGAAGTTCCAAAGCATTGTTTGATTACCGTATCCGCGCCGATAATTTTGATATCCGGAAAGCATACGATACGATAAAAATATTCCGCGAGCTTGTTTCCGCTGCGGCAAATGCCGAAGGTATTGTTTCGGTCGATTACAGCCTGAAAGGAACGCTGGATAGCAGCATGAGCCCTGTATACCCTTCTCTTACCGGATCAGGGACGCTCTCCCTGCAGGATGTGAAAGTGAAAGGTTTAAAAATGTTTTCCGCGATCAGCCGGAAAATAGCCAATGACTCCATCAATAACCCCAACCTGCGCAAGGTAAATATACGCTCGCGCATTAAGAACAATGTGATCACAGTGGATCGTTTCAGGTTCAAGGTCTTCGGATTTCGCCCTCGTATAGAAGGACAGACCAGCCTGGACGGCCGGCTGAATTTGAAAATGCGGCTTGGCTTACCGCCACTTGGCATCATCGGTATTCCCATCACGGTTACCGGCAGCAGCGACGACCCCGTGGTCAGGCTGGGAAAAAAGAACAGCGAAGAAATCGAAGAGACCGAATATATAGAGGAGTAGGCCAACCTTTATTGCGCGAGGGCAAAGGCCGCAAGGTATTTATCAATGTATTCCCTTATCGACTTCGATTTGTACTGCATAATGTATCGGGGATGCTCCAACGCGACTATTTTTTTAAAGAATCCATGCTCTTCATTCAGGCGATGGAGTATCTTTTCATTTTTACCGCTTCCCAGGCAGAAACAAATATCTGTCTGAATGCCAAAGGAGAGCTGTCGCTTGATATTCCATATAATAAAATCATGGACGGCCTCTGTGAGCGCCTTGCTATCGTAAAAATTATAATTGACTTCCTTACCCAAGGCGTTCTTTATGGTAAAGCCCAGCGGGCATAGGGAGTTGATATAAAATTTACCGTAGAATTTTTCCGATCCTCCGTAAGCCTCGATCATATCGTATATAAAAACAGACGAAGGTTCGTGCGCAAGGGGCCCGGGAAAAACCAGTCCGCATTTTTCTGATAATCTTTTAGGATCAGTAAAGGGCACCCCAGTGAGCCCTGCTCCAAACCTCCCGGGGTTGATGCCCAGGATGATATGCCGGGGGCGGTTGTCGTGATAATATTTGGTGTAGAAGGCTGACGAGATCTTTAGGCTTTCCTTGTTTTCTTTAAAAGGGTTCATTATCCTGATGCCGGGAGGTAAAGCGCCGGTAAATTCGACGGAGCGGTTAAAAGCAATTATTTTTTGAGCAAATGTTTTCATGATGAGAAAGTTAATGATTTTATCGGCTTCATTTATTATTGGTAGCGACTCGTTTTCAACCTGGGTATGCGGTACTGCTTCTGATGAAATACAAAATGCATCCAACCATTATGGCGTCGCGGCAGATATAAGATTAATCCATATATTTATTGCAGTATATTTTTAATCTCAATCATATTGTCAATGAACATTTTTTGGTCTGCAAAAAGGATATCCGGCATCAGTTTGTTTTTATTCTTCAGCGTTTGCGGATTCGGGCAGAAAGCGGTTGTAAACCAGCCAAACGGTTCATTAACTCTTCAGAAACTTGCAGGCGTTAAGCCGAGAAATATTGTTTTTATATTGACCGATGATCATCGCTTCGATGCAATGGGGTTTCTTAAAACCCAGACTTTCATTAAAACGCCGAATCTCGACCGTATCGCTTCTGGGGGAGCATATCTCCCTAATGCTTTTGCAACGACATCCCTGTGTTCGCCTTCGAGAGCTTCTATTTTAACGGGCTTGTATGCGCATAAGCATGGGGTGGTTGACAATAATAACCCGGTGTCCAGGGAATTGGTTTTTTATGCGCAGTACCTTCAGCATGCAGGCTACCAGACGGCTATGGTTGGCAAATGGCATATGGGCGGGGAGTATGATGATCCGCAGCGGGGGTTCGATTATTGGGTTTCGTTTAAGGGGCAGGGCTCTTATCTGCCGGTAAAAAACGGGTTGAATGTAAACGGTAAGCACGTTCCTCAGCAAGGGTATATAACGGATGAGTTGACAGATTATGCTATTGAATTCCTCAACAACAGGAAAAAAGATAAGCCTTTTATGCTTTACCTTTCTCATAAGGGAGTGCATGCGGGGTTTATTCCTGCTGAGCGCGATAAGGGTATGTCTGAAGGACACCAATTCGCGGCGCCGCTGAACATGAATCCCGGAATTCACCGGGATGCGCCCATGTGGCTGGTGAATCAACGCAATTCATGGCATGGCGTGGAGTATCCTTATCATAGCAATCTGGATATAGGCGAATACTATAAACGATATGCGGAAACCCTGCATGGCGTGGATGCTTCCGTAGGAAAAGTGATGGATTACCTCAGGTCGCAGGGGCTTCTCGAATCCACCCTGATCATTTATATGGGCGACAATGGATTTCAATTCGGGGAGCATGGCCTTATCGACAAGCGCACGGCTTACGAGGCTTCTATGAGGGTGCCGATGCTGGCTTATTGTCCTCAACTGATAAAGCCCGGCACGGTTGTGAAAGAGGTGGTCGCCAATATCGATATTGCGCCTACTATCCTTGCTGCCGCGGGATTGAACGCTCCTGCTTATATGGACGGAGCCAGTTTTCTGCCCTTGCTGACCGGCAAAACCCAACCCTGGCGTAAGGCGCTGCTGTATGAGTATTATTGGGAGCGCAACTATCCCCATACGCCCACTATCCATGCCCTGAGAGGGGACCGGTATAAATATATCCATTACCATGGGATATGGGATATTGATGAATTATACGATCTGCAGGAAGACCCTCTAGAGATCAATAATTTAATACGCAGCGAGAAACACCGGCCGATCGTTAAGGAAATGAATAAGGAGTTGTTCGATCAGTTAAGCGGCTCCGGGGGCATGTATATTCCCCTATACCCCGATAGGGGAGGACAATCTAACCGCCGGAACGAGTTTGGTTCTCCGGCGGCAGATTTCCCTTCTTATTTAAAAGACGAGCCAGGGGTTAATAAAGAGAATTAATTTATTACATTTCCATCTGCTGCCGCTACCCAATAAAACAGCTTGCCTAACTCTGCATATGGTTCTTGCTAAAGTATATTGCAATGGATTTCAGTTATTCAGGTAGTTTGCTTGCCGTCCTTTTGTTGAGCATTTTGGTCTTTTTCTTATCCAGCTGTTTTTCCAGCGCCTCTACTGCCTGAACTGCGGCTTCTTCAAAGGTTTTGCATTGCGCGCTTGCCCACAGATCATTTCCCGGAATGATCAGGCGGATGCCGCAGGCTTTATTTTCTTTCGTATCGGAGTTTTCTACATTAAGGGTCGCTTCAATATTGATGATCTTGTCGTAGAACTGGTAAAGTTTTCCTGCTTTCTCCTCTA
>JAEUVR010000389.1 GCA_016786785.1 Chitinophagaceae bacterium | reverse complement strand
AAGTTTTGAAGACGGCCTGAACCTGGTGGCCATCAGGGCCGGGGCGATGCAAAAAGCCTGCGAACTTGTTCCCTCTTCCATGGCTGCAATCCTGGGCCTGGACGATGAGAAGGTGGAAGCGATATGCGCGGAAACGCAGGCCGAGACCGGCGAAGTAGTATCGGCCGCCAACTATAACTGCCCGGGGCAGGTAGTGATCAGCGGTTCGGTAAATGGCGTAGCGCGCGCCTGCGAAAAATTAAAGGCGGCTGGAGCCAAAAGAGCGTTGGTACTGCCTGTAGGCGGCGCTTTTCATTCCGTCCTGATGGAGCCTGCAAAAAAAGAGCTGGAAGCGGCAATAGAGAAAACGACATTCTATCAACCTTCCTGTCATATCTATCAGAATGTAGTAGCCAAGGCGGTATTCAATCAGCAGGAAATCAAGAAGAACCTGATCGATCAGTTGACGGGGCCGGTTCGCTGGACCCAGACCATCCGGGCTATGATCGGCGACGGCGCTAAAAAGTTCACGGAAGTAGGGCCTGGAAAGGTTTTACAGGGATTGGTGGCTAAGATCAGCAAAGAGGTTGAAGTGGATGGCGTTGCGGTTCCTGGCGCTTAGAAGAGCAGCTCGCCATTGACCCATTCGCTATCCAGGGAGGCATTGTATTTTTTATAGAAATCAATGGCGGGGGTGTTCCATTCTAATACCTGCCAGATCATCCCCCTTAATTTTCTTTCTTTTGCTTCTTCTATAACGCGCTCAAAAAGCGCTTTCCCGATGCCTTTGCCCCGGAAATCCTCTGTTATCAGCAGGTCTTCCAGGTACAGCATCTGGCCTTTCCAGGTGCTGTATCGTATATAATACAGCGCAAAGCCGACGATGGTTTCTTTATTAACTGTTCCTTCGTTGATCGTCTTATTGTTTAAAATCGTTCCTTTGGTATTGAGGGCCCGCTCCTTAGTATCTTCAGCCGCCGCCGCTACGAATGCCTGCCATACGGGGTTGCGGCCAAAGCCGCTTTCTATAAAATGCTCTTCTGTAACGGTTACTTTTTCCGGGGCCTTTTCAAAAACGGCCAGTTCCCGGATCAGTTCCAGCAACCTGGGGCAGTCTTCTTTTTTTGCTCTTCGTATATTCATCTCATTTAGTATGCCCATTTGACCAGGGTGGCGCCCCAGGTAAACCCTCCGCCGAAGGCGGCAAGCACGATATTGTCGCCCTTCTTTAATTTAGATTGCCATTCCCATAGGCATAGGGGTATGGTGGCGGATGTGGTATTGCCATAGCGGTTAATATTGAGCATTACTTTTTCGGGCGATAGTCCCATCCGCTGGGCGGTAGCGTCAATGATCCTTTTGTTGGCCTGGTGAGGCGCGAGAAAGGCGATGTCGTCGCCGGTAAGATTATTCCGTTCCAGTAATTCTCCCGCTACGTCCGCCATGCCTTTTACGGCGAATTTGAAAACCGCGGGTCCTTCCTGGTATATAAAATGTTCTTTTGCCGTTACGGTTTCAATAGACGCGGGCCTTAAAGATCCCCCGGCTTTCATGTGAAGATAGTTGGCCCCGCTTCCGTCGCTTTTCAGGATACTGTCCATGATGCCCAGTCCTTCTGTATTGGGTTCCAGTAGTATGGCGCCGGCGGCGTCGCCGAAAAGGATACAGGTGGTACGATCGCTATAGTCGACAATGGCGCTCATCTTATCCGCGCCTACGATTACTACTTTTTTATACCTCCCGCTTTCAATGAAAGCGGCGCCGGTAGTAACGCCATACAAAAAGCCCGAACAGGCTGCTTGCAGGTCGTATCCCCAGGCATTTTTAGCCCCGATCTTATGGCAGATGATGTTCGCCGTGGCAGGGAACATCATGTCTGGCGTGACGGTGCAGCAGATAAGACAATCTATTTCCATAGGGTCGATGCCCCTTTTGCTGCAGAGGCCCAATACTGCCGGCGCGCCCATATCCGAAACGCCTTTTGCTTCTCCCTTTAATATTCTTCTTTCTGAAACCCCTGTTCTGGTAACTATCCATTCGTCATTGGTGTCTACCATTTTTTCCAGGTCCTTATTGGTCAATTTATCTTCTGGAACAAATCCGCTCACCGCCGTAATAGCTGCCGTTAGTTTTTGCGTCATAGTTTATGATTAGAGGCGTCAAAAGTACGAAATACAGGATTACTAAATAGGGCGGCGGATAAACATTCAAAATGAGTCGCTGATCATCAAGGGTAACGACTCAGTTTCAACCTTAACGCCTTTAAAGGCCCGGGGTAAACATTCAAAATTCGCCGCTGCTCATCAAAGCGCAATGGTTCCGGTATCTCCTTAATCCGTAAATTTGAAGCCATGATCGCCTTTTTGAACGGAAATTTTGTGCGCAAAACCCCTGCGCTCGTTTATGTAGAAGTGAATGGGATCGGATATGAAGCGCATATCAGCCTGAATACTTATACTCATATCGCCAACCTGGAAAAGGGTATCTTGTATACCTATTTTCATGTAAGGGAGGACGCCCAGATCCTGTATGGTTTTTTTGACGAGGCCGAAAAGGAGATGTTTATTCACCTGCTCAGCGTTTCCGGGGTAGGAGCGGCTACGGCGCGAATGATGCTCTCCGCCATGAAGCCGGTAGAAATAGCAAGGAATATCGTCCAGGGAAATACCAAGGTCCTGGAAACCATTAAGGGTATCGGGAAAAAATCTGCCGAGAGAATTATCCTCGAACTAAAAGATAAGCTGTCTAAAACTGCCCTTGATTCAAATAATGCGCCTTTGATAAACAATACATTGGAGCAGGATGCGTTAAATGCTCTGATAACCCTGGGGATCAACAGGGCTGCCGGCGAACAGGCTATTCTGAAGGTCAGAAAAGCGGAGCCGGATCTTCTGCAAATCGAAGAGATCATTAAAAAAGCGCTAAAAACACTCTAAGCCTATCAGCAGAACTTTACTTAAAAAATTCCTGAGGAAACGTTTTGGTCCGGAAATTTACATTCTTCCTGAGAGCTACTATATTGCTAACTGCGGCGATAATGCTATTATCTGCTTCATTTCATGCTGCCCATGCTCAACAGGCCAAAGCCGACACTTCCTCTCCGAGGACGCCGCAACAGGCGGATAGCCTTATGCTTCGGCAAACAGATAGCCTGGGGTTTACCGACTCCCTGAAATTCCCTATCAGCGACCGCCGGGGCGACAGGCTTTCGGAGCAGAACCGTAATCCTTTTGACCTGCAAGATCCTTCCAATATACGCGATTCCATCGTCTACGACCCGGAAACAAAACAGTATTATATCATTGAAAAGGTAGGTAGCTTTTATTACCGGAAACCTACTTCCCTCAGTTTCGAGGAATTTATGCGCTTACGGTCCAAAAAGGACGAGGACGATTATTTTAGAAAAAGAGCGAACATGTTATCCAGCCTCAACCGGAAGCTGGAAAGGCCCAAACTGCATATTACCGATAATTTATTCAACCGCATTTTCGGAAACGGCAAGGTGGAAATACGTCCGCAGGGAGATATTAACCTCATTGCAGGTTACCAGGGGCAGAACATCAAAAACCCCGCCCTGCCTGAAAGAGCCCGGCGAAACGGCGGCTTTGATTTTGATATGAATGCCAACCTGAATGTAATTGGCAATATCGGGGATAAGCTCAAACTTCCTATCAGCTATAATACGCTGGCTAATTTTGATTTTGAGAACCAGCTGAAGCTGGACTATACCGGCACGGATGACGAGATCATTAAAAGAATTGAGGCGGGCAATGTCTCTTTTTCCTCGAAAGGCTCGCTTATTCCCGGAGCCCAGTCGCTATTCGGATTAAAGACGCAGCTTCAGTTCGGTAAACTATTTGTGACCGGCGTACTGGCCAACCAGCGCGCGCAACGGCAGTCGATGGGCGTACGGGGAGGTTCCGCCAGCGCCTATTTTGAATTCAAAGCGAATGATTATGAGGAAAACCGGCACTTCCTGCTGGCGCAGTATTTCCGCAATAATTATAACCGGGCAATGAAAGACCTGCCTGTTGTCAATTCGCAGGTGCAGATCCTTAGGATCGAGGCCTGGGTTACCAACCGGAACGGATCGACTACGGGAACCCGCGATGTGGTCGGCCTGATGAACCTCGGAGAATCCAATCCCTACAATCCCAATAACAATCCTAACCTGGCGCCCTACCTGCCGCCCCAGAACGGATTGCCGGACAATGACGCCAATATAATGTACCGGAACATCATCAATGACCCGAATAGCCGCAATGCCTCGTCCATAACGTCCAAGCTTTCTTCCATGGGTTTCCGGGCGGTGCAGGATTTTGAGAAAACCTTTGCGCGGCAGCTGAGCCCCAGCGATTTTTATTATAATCCCCAGATCGGGTTTATATCGCTGAACCAGCCGCTCCAGCCCGATGAGATACTGGCTGTTGCGTTTCAATATAGTTATAACGGTAAAATATACCAGGTGGGGGAGTTCTCGCAGGATGCCCCGCCCGACACCACGGCTATGCAGGGCGGCAGCCAGAAAATACTGTTTCTTAAATTATTAAAAGCAACCTCGCAAAGAACCAATCTGCCGCTGTGGGACCTGATGATGAAAAACGTCTATTCCCTGAAATCCAAGGACGGAAGTTATCTGTCCAGTATCCAGTCGGATGATTTTAAACTGAACATATTGTATGAAGAGCCCAGCCTGGGGCAGAAAAGATTTTTGCCGGAAGGCGATAAAACCGGGATACCGCTGCTTTCCCTGCTTAACCTCGACCGCCTGAATACCCGCAGCGACCCGCTGCCCGACGGGGTGTTTGATTACCTGGACGGATTTACCGTATTGTCTTCGCAGGCGCGCATCATCTTCCCGCTGCTGGAGCCTTTCGGAAAGGACCTGGACTCCGTGGCTTTTGCCTCGAGCCCGCAGGATATCAGGGATAAATATGTATATTATCCGCTCTACGATACCATCAAAGAGATCGCAAAAACCTATGCCAACCTCGACCGCTATATCATCAGCGGTACGGCGAAGGGACAGTCCAGCTCCGAAATACAACTGGGCGCCTTTAATGTTCCGCCCGGATCGGTAACGGTTTCTGCAGGAGGGCAAATACTGAGAGAAGATATTGATTATACGATCGATTACAACCTCGGCACCGTCAAGATCCTGAATGCCGGGATCATTAATTCCGGGGTGCCGGTGAATGTGCAATACGAGAACAACGCAGGCTTTGGCATACAACAACGGAATTTCCTGGGACTGCGGCTGGATTATATCGCCAAGTCTACCGCCAAGGAGGGACTTACCCTCGGCGCTTCCATGGTCAGGCTGGGCGAACGCCCGTTTTTTACCAAGACCGCTTATAATGAAGACCCGATAAAAAATACGGTTTACGGACTCGACTTCAGCTATCGCACTGAATCGCCCCGCCTAACGCGGTGGTTAGATAAATTGCCTTTCTATAATACCAATGAAATGAGTACGATCACGGCTTATGGCGAAGGCGCCGTATTGAAGCCGGGACATCCCGCGCAGATCGGGAAAGGCAGCAGCGGGCTGATCTTCATCGATGATTTCGAAGGTTCAAGAAATGCCATCGACCTGCGTTTTCCCCTGGTGAGCTGGGGACTGGCTTCTACGCCTTCCGGCAACGGCCTCTTCCCCGAAGCCGACCAGATCGATACGTTGAGTTATGGGTTCAACAGGGCAAAACTCTCCTGGTATAATATTGAGCCCGTTTTGCAAGACCGCCGGAACAACAACAATCCTATTGACGACGACCTGCTGAACAACCCCAGCGTACGACAGGTCAAGGTAACAGAAATATATCCTAACCGCACCCCTGATTTCGGGCAGGCCCAGCTGGTGACCTTTGATATGACTTATTATCCCCGGGATATCGGTCCTTATAATTATGATGCGCGGCCCGGAAGCGTTTCGGCCGATGGAAAGCTGCTGAACCCCAAAACCCGGTGGGGCGGGATCATGCGCGGGCTGGACCAGGTGGATTTTGAAACGGGCAATGTGGAGTTCATCGAGTTCTGGCTGCAGGATCCCTTTCTGAGCAATCCTACCAGTACCGGCGGTCAGCTGTATTTTAACCTGGGAAATGTTTCGGAAGACGTTTTGCGCGATGGCAAAAGATTTTTTGAGAATGGGATCAGCGGTGCGGTTACCATAGCGCAGGAAGACTCTTCCACCGTATGGGGAAAGACGCCTGCCAACCCCATCCAGGTAACGCGGGCGTTTAGTAATGATCCCGCGGACCGCGCCCTGCAGGACGCCGGTTTCGACGGACTGGACGATGAAGCGGAGGCAAGGAAGTTCAAGGATTACCTTAACCAATTGCGCATTAACTTCGGAGAGAATTCCACGATCTACCAGGAAGCATTAAAAGACCCATCAAGAGATAATTTTAAGAATTACCGCGACCCTTCCTTTACCAATCGCGACGGCATCCTCGAACGATATAAGAACATCAACAGCCCGCAGGGCAATTCGCCCATAGCTTCCGCCGGCGACCAGTTTGTCAGCGCCTTTACCTTGTACCCCGACCAGGAAGAGTTTAACGGCGATAATACCCTTAATGAGCTGGAAGAATATTTTCAGTATAAGGTGGAGTTGAAAACAGAAGACCTGAACGAGGTAGGAAAAAATTTTATTACCGACGTCAGGTCGTTTACGCCCAGCGGCGGCATTCCCGAAAAATGGTACCTGTTCAGGATACCTATTGCAGAATATGAGCAGAAAGTAGGCAATATCCCCGATTTTAAATCGATTCGTTTTATCCGGATGTTCCTCTCCGGTTTTGAAGATTCGGTGACGCTGCGTTTTGCCAAGCTTGAACTGGTGCGCAATCAATGGAGGCGATTTAATTATGAGCTGGACACTACCGGTCAGTATAAACTTATTCCTACGAATGCCTCCGCCGTGTTTAACCAGCTTGCCGTCAATATTGAAGAGAACAACTCAAGATCGCCTATCCCATATAAAACGCCGCCAAACGTTATCCGCCAGCAACAACTCAGCAATAACAATGTGAACCTGCTATTGAACGAACAATCGCTGAGCATGCAGATCTGCAATATGAACAAGGGCGATATCCGCGGCGTATTTAAAACCATGAACCTTGACCTGCGGCAGTACGGCAAACTAATGGCCTATACGCATCTGGAGTCCGGCGGAAGTTTTGACAACCTGCAGGACAATGAAATGTACAGCATTATCCGGTTGGGGAACGACCTTATCAATAATTTTTATGAAATAAGGATACCGCTGAAAAAAACGCGGTGGGGAACAACCTCGGACGCCGAGATATGGCCTTCTGCTAACGACCTGGACCTTGATTTGCAGCAGCTGATCACGTTAAAGGTAGAGCGTAACAAATCCGTTCCGCCGACGCAGTACTACCGGCAAATAACCGCCGATGGCAAGGAGCTGTCTATTCTCGGGAACCCTAACCTGGGAGAGGTGCGCATTTTTTTCCTGGGCATCGAAAACCGGACCAGGGACAATGCTTGTGTGGAAGCATGGTTTAATGAGCTGAGGCTGGGAAATATCAATGAAAAAGGCGGTTGGGCCGCTCTGGGTAGGGTGGATATAAAACTTGCCGACCTGGGAACGGTATATGTTTCAGGAGGCGCGAGGAGCAAGGGATTCGGAAGCATTGAACAAAGAGTAAACGAACGTTCGCGGGAAGACGTGAAGCAGTTTGACCTGGCGACAAACCTGGATCTGGGAAGACTGCTGCCGGAGAAAGCTGCAATGACCATTCCGGTTTATGGCGGGATATCGCAAACCATCAGCGCGCCCGAATATGATCCTTACGATCTCGACGTAACGCTGAAGGATAAGCTGAACGGAACTTCGGCGCATGAGCGCGATTCTATCCGTGAGAATGCAGTAGATATTAAGACCATCACAACATTTAACTTCACCAATGTCAAGAGAAACAATACCAATGGCAAGAAGCCAAAATTATGGAGCGTTGAAAATATAGACCTCAGCTATTCTTATTACAAAGAAGAACAACATAACCCGCTTATAGAAAACAATGAAGTGGTGCGGCATCGCGCGGGCCTGGGATATAATTATGTATCCACCCCAAGCTATGTGGAACCCTTAAAGAAAAGGTTTAAGTCGCCCTCGCACTGGCTGGACCTGGTAAAGGAGATCAATTTTAACCCGCTTCCAAGCCTGCTGGGATTCAGGGCCGACGTGAACAGGCAGTTCGGCGCCTATCGTCCCCGAAATGTAGGCGGGGCCAAGCTGGGCCTGCCCGAGACCTATGATAAATATTTTACGTTCGACAGGTTGTATAACCTGCGATGGGATCTTACGCGTTCCCTGAATATCGATTTCTCTGCGATCAATAAGGCATGGGTAGACGAAGATTCCGGGCGACTGGATCAAAAGGAAAGAAAAACAATGATGGATAAATTCTGGCATGGCGGCCGGACCATCTCATACCAGCAAACTGCTAACGTATCGTATATATTGCCAACGGCTAAATTTCCTGCGCTCGACTGGACCTCCATCCGTACAAGTTATGTCGCTTCTTACAACTGGCTTGCCGCTTCTATGATTGCCCGGAGCCTGGGCAACACGCTTGCCAATGAGCAGCAGAAGAATATTACCGGGGAATTTGATTTTAACAGGCTCTACGGAAAATCAAGATTGTTGCGCGCTTTGGAAGAGGCGGCGCCGGCTTCTCCACAGGACAGTAATGTAAAAGATACCGCTTCGGTTAAGGGCAATAAAAAGAAAAAGGATAAATCGGAACCCCTTGAGCTGAGCGACGGGGTGAAGTTTGTAGGAAGGATACTGACCTCTCTGAAAAGGATCAGCGTTAATTATTCGGAAAACGCCACTGCCAGCATTTATGGATATACCGATAGTACGCGCGTATTGGGAATGAACTTTAAATCCATGGCGCCCGGGCTGGCCTATGTATTCGGTCGCCAGCCTGATACCAGCTTTATCAATCACCTGGCGGCAAAGGGATTGGTAACCGGCGATCCTAATTTTAATTTCCAGAACCGGCAGGACTACAACCAAAAGCTAACCGTTAACGCGCAACTTATGCCGATCCGCGATCTTACCATCGATCTCACGATGGAAAAGACATTTGGCAAAGTATATAGCGAGCTGTTTAAGGATACTACTGCCAACGGGTTCAGCGGTAATTTTGCCCGGTTAAATCCGTATACCGAAGGAAGTTTCGACGTGAGCTATATTTCTTATCAAACCTTGTTTAAAAAGATCAATCCTAACCAGGTCTCGGAAACCTTTCTTAAGTTCCAGGATTACCGACAGATCATTTCCAAAAGGCTAAGTTCCGATAATAAATATTCCGGAGGGGTTCAGATCGGCGACGGTTACTATAAGGGGTACGGCCGTTATGCGCAGGAAGTGTTGCTGCCTGCGTTTATTGCCGCTTATACCGGGAAGGATCCGAATACGATATCGCTGATGAAGAACAGCAATCCCAGCATCCGGTCAAATCCCTTCTCCGGCATCCTGCCCAGGCCCAACTGGAGGATCACCTATAACGGGTTGTCGAGGCTGAAAGGAATGGAAAAAATATTTTCCAGCTTTACCAT
This sequence comes from Chitinophagaceae bacterium, assembly GCA_016786785.1. GTDB lineage: Bacteria > Bacteroidota > Bacteroidia > Chitinophagales > Chitinophagaceae > Flavitalea. Next base: position 18,357 of record JAEUVR010000389.1, on the reverse strand, counting down.
CAGCCATGGTTATAGCAGCCGGTTAAGCATGAACAGGTTCGAGTCGGCTTTGTTGTTCCAGGACCAGGACCGCGTGAACTATCCTGGTTTTATCGATACGCTTACGGGTAATTTTATTCCTTATTTCCTGGTGCCGAATGTTACCATTAGCGAACAATTTTCTCCGATGATCAACCTGGATATGCAGTTGGTGAACCAGTTAAATGCGCGCGTGGAATTTTCAAAATCAAGACAGCTGAGCCTGAGCCTTATTGATTTCCAGTTGAGCGAAGCAAGAACTACGGAATTTAGGGTAGGCATGGGCTTAAGAAAGCGCGGCGCTTTTTCATTCATCAAATGGAAAGGCAAGCCGCTGGAGAATGACGCGGCCTTTAATTTAGATTTTGGCGTTCGGGATAATTCGACGGCCAATAGCCGGCTCGATCAGGCCCAGGCCTTGCCTACCGCCGGCAGTCGCGAGATCACCATCAATCCTTCTATAGATTATGTGATCAGCAACCGGGTTAATATCAAACTCTATTTTGATCAGAGAAGAGTGGAGCCTAAGATCTCTACCGCTCCGCCAATAACCAATACGCGGGCGGGAGTGGAGATCAGATTATCCCTGGCGCAGTTATAAACAAAGAGCCTGCACAACTCATCATTGTATTGCTGATGATAAAAAACGAATTCCCTTAATGGGAATCCTCAGGATTCTTTCCTTAGCAGCAGCACATACCCGCAGACCTTCTTTTTCTTTTTATTCACCTGTACGGGCTTGATCATGTGGTATTCCGAGAGTTTCGGGACATAGCTATAGCTGACGATATTTCCATCGGTATCGCCCCACATGCTTTTTTTGTACATCACTTCTTTTTCGCTGTAATCATACATGCGCACTTCATACAGTTTGGAGCTGGGATCGCCGATAAAGATAAACTGGTATAAGGTTCCCCGGGTCATCGGCAATACGATAGGCATTTCGTATTCGCTTTCCATGGTTACCGAAGCTTCGCGAAGAACGGTAAATCCCTGCGCGCTATAGAGTTGTTTGAGGCTATCTGCCGTTTGCTGGTACGGGTTGCTATCGCAGCTTTGGGGTCGCACGACCTCTTCCTGGGCGGATAAAAGATGGGGGCGCGATAAAGCCAGGATGGGTATCAGTACATAGTAGAGGGCTGTTTTGTTCATGTCAACACGAATTATGACTCATCACAAGATTAATCAGAAATGGACGGCCGGATCTATAAAATGTCCCTAGGGCATAAATAAGGCATCTCGTAAAGATACCGGCCCTTTAGATACAAATAACGCCTGAAAAAGTTTATTTCTTATTCAGGTAAAAAGAATTTGCCTGCGCAGTGGGCGTTATCACCAGATCGTTGATACAGACATGGGGAGGTAAGCTGGCGCAAAACCAGGTTGTTTCCGCCACATCTTCGGCAGATAACGGCGTAAATCCCTCGTATACTTTTTGCGCTTCCTGCTCATTTCCCTTAAAGCGAACCAGCGAGAAAGCCGTTTCAGCGGCCCCCGGGTGAATAGCGGTAACCCTGATATTGTGCCTCAACAGGTCTATGCGCATGGCTTTGGAAAGCGCGTCCACGGCGAATTTGCTTGCCGAGTATCCGTTGCCCCGTTCATATACTTCTTTTGCTGCAACAGATCCCATATTGATAATATGGCCTTTCTTTCTGGCGATCATAAAAGGCAGTATGGCCCTGGTAACATACATCAATCCTTTCAAATTGGTATCGATCATGGTCTCCCAGTCGTCCATGTTGGCTTCTTCAAAATAGTCTTTACCCAACGCAAGGCCTGCATTGTTGACCAATACGTCTATCTGCCGCCATTCTTCGGATAGATGCGCAAGATGCTGGTCCACAGCCTTCTTATCCTGTACGTCGAAATCAAGGACAAGTATTTTTACCGGGAATTTTTGTTTGATGGAAGAGGATAGCTCCTCTAATTTGTTTTTCCGGCGACCGGTAATGATGATATCGTATCCCCGGGAAGCAAATTTTTCTGCAATCGCTTTTCCAAATCCCGAACTGGCCCCTGTGATCAAAGCTAAACCGTTCATATAATTATTCTTATCGCTTGAATGAGAAGCAAAGGTAAGCAGCTTATCGGATCAGGGCGGCGGTTCCTTTTTTAAATACTTTTTTCCCCGTAAAATCTGTGCCGCTAATCATCCATACATAGGCTCCGCTGGCTTGTAGAACGCCGTTGACGGTTCCATTCCATCCCTGGCCTATCTGCTTGGTTTGAAATACCAACTGCCCCCAGCGGTTGAAAACCCTGAAAAAATCTATGGACGACAGTCCGACCGGTTTGGGGCGAAGCTCGTTGTTCCTGCCTCCCGGTACAAAGGCATTGGGAACAAATATATCGGGCAGCGTCTGGAACACCTGTATATTGATGGTGTCCATATCAAAACATCCTTCGACCGTAAAAGTGCGCATAGCAAACTGTTTACTCTCATTGATCAAGGCCACCGGGTTGGCAATAGAAGCGAAGTTTAGCCCAATAACGGGCGTCCATTCAAAAAAGTCGGAGCCGGAGCCTTGTAATTGCAGCGGTTGTCCCTTCACGATAGCAGTGTCGTTCCCTGCATTGGCGAAGATCTCGGGTCGCACGGTAACCCTGACCTGGTCTATCCCGGGTTTGGGACAGCCGAGCGTGTCGTAGCCATAGAGAGCGTACACTACGGTCTTGGTCGAAAAAGAATAAGGCTCCAGCGTATTGTCATTGCCCAGGGAGGAGAGCGGCTCCCACCTGAAGCTGGAGCCATTGGTGTACCCGTGCAGGAAGGCGGTATCCTTATAACAGATCGTAGTATCATTGCCCGCATTAACTATCGGGTAGGGGACAGTATATACTTCCAGGTCGTCTTCCTTAAAACATTTGCCGATCCGCGCGATAACATGGTAGCGGGTGGTTCCTGAAGGGACGGATACCGCGTTTTTGTCTGTTGCATTTTTGATGGGAGCGGCGGGGTTTGCGGTCCAGGTAAACTGCAACCCATCCCCCGAAGGCGAAAAACGAATGCTGTCGGTTGCGCAAATGGTTGTATCTGCGCCGGCATTAAGGGTTACTTCAGAGACGACCCTCACGCGGATATTTTGCGTAGCGACGCAGGCCTGGTCGGTCAGCGAAACGGTATATGTTGTGGTAGATTTAGGAAATACTATCGGGGAAGCGCTGTTTTCGCCAAAAATATTCGCCTGGGGAAACCAAGAAAAAACGCCTGTTCCGTTTGCCTGAAGCTGAAGGGTATCGATATCGCAGATCAGCGTATCGGTGAAGGGAACGAAAAGGTCGGGCTTCTCTTTTACTTCCACGGTAAGCGGCACGGTATCCCGGCATCCCTTGTCTGACGCGACGATCAGCCTTACGTTTTTCAATCCCAATGAACTATACGTCCATTTAGGATTTTGGAGATCGCTGGTATCGGCTTTGGTGGTCTCGTCGCCAAAATCCCATTTCCATTTGGCGGCAACTCCATAGCGGCTTTTAGTGGTATCTGTAAAAGAAAACGGCGAATACAGGCAGGAGCCATTGGAGGTAAAGCCGGGGTAGAAGCCGGGGTAGACCCTGGCTTCTGTAGAGGTGGAGTCGACGCATTGGCCGGCCAGGACCACTTTTAGCTTCACGGTATACGTTCCTGAGTCGGCATACTGGTGTTGAATCATTCCCACCGGATTGGTGGAGGTCTGGGGGGCGCTGCCATCCCCAAAATCCCAGGTATATACGGAGCCGGTGGGATTTACCTGCTTGTTCCTGAAACTCACTTCCAGGCTTTCGCAGTAAGAATAGTCCGGGTCGAGTTTAGCTTTTAACGGGTTACAGTCTGAGACCTTAATATGAATATCTTTTCTATGGGTATTGATCAGGATGCCGTTGCGGTATTCGTCCACACAGGCGGTCACAACGAACTGTCCGAGGGTATTGGGGGCGATACCTGTGATAATGCCGGTTTTGGAGTCGATAGAGATATTGACGCCCAGCGGTTGCGTTCCTGTGTAGGGAACGCTGTAAGGAATAGACTGGTATGGCGGTTTGCCGGCAGGATTGGGCGTGGGGCAGTTCAGGCAATCTCTTCCATTGCCGGGGCCTCCCCCGAGGTATGCATTGCATAGCCGGTATGACAGCGAATCGCCTTCCGGATCGACGGCGGAAAAATCAAACAGGAAGCCGGAGCCTACGCAGATAGCGACTGCATCGTTTGTATTGTATAAAGGACTGGAGTTTTTAGGAGCCCCGGGCAGGCTGTTTTTTCCGGGGATCTGGCATAGATAGGTAGCGCCATAATCGTCGCTGGGCGTAACCATGTTTTTAATGTTTTCGATACGGCAGCATCGTTGGAAGGAGAGGACATAACCATCTTCAGAATCGGGCAGTTCGATTGTAGTTTCAAAGTATCTTAATCGGTAACAAACATCCAGGGGCGGGTTCGTAATGCAGGGATTGGAGTTGGGATCGTATCGGATAAACTGTTCTTTCACCATATTGGCTGTTCTGACATAGCTGTATTGCGTATTGCCGGGCAGGGAGAATATCGTGATCGGAACCTGCTCTTCCAACTGCCCTTCGGAATTCTGACCGCAGTCGATATATAGTTTCAGGGTTACCAGGTATTTCGAAGTGTTTGCCGCTGATCCGTTCCCCAGGTATTTGTAATACAGTTCTCCTCCACGGATATGGGCGGCGGATAGGGGGAGGATAAAAGCTCCAAAGACAATGAGTATACAGAATAAACTTTTCATTAAACAGGATAACTACATGTGGAGCCGATCAATTGATTTCGTCGTAGGAAAGGAATGTGTCCAGGGCTTTTGAACAAAATTCAGGTTCTTCCAGCATACCCAGATGACCTGATTGGGCGCAAATATAAATGTAAGACAATTCTGGTATTTTACATAGCGTCAGCGTATGTTCCAATGGAATAAGCGAATCGTGTTCGCCGGCAATAAAAAGCACGGGGCCGGTAAAGTTTTTAAGTACGCTGGTCCTGTCCGGCCTGTTGATCATTGCCTCGATGTAGCGCGTCAGGGCAGGCGCGGAAAAGCCGGAATGCCTGGCGACCAGGCTGTTGACGGTTGCCGGATGGCTGGCTTTGAAATCGGCGGAAAAAAACCCGGGGATGGCTTGTGATAGGTATTTTGCCGACCCGTGCCGGTTAATAAACGCTATATTCTTTTTCCTGCTATTGATCTTTGTTTCATCGTCTGCATAGGCGGTGGAGTGAAATAGGCCAAACGACCGCAGCCTGTCGGGATATTTTTCTGCAAAAGCCAGCGTAATATAGCCTCCCATGCTGTGTCCAATGAGGGAGAAATGGCTTATGCGTTCATTTTCAACAATATGCAGGATATTGTCTGCCAGCATTTCCATGGATAAGGGATCATCGCGGCGGGTCGATCGACCGCTCCCCGGAAGATCGGGCACGATCAGCCGGTATTTTTTCTCCAGGTAGCTTACCTGGTTCTCCCATATTGTTCCATCTGTTCCGAATCCATGCAGTAATACAACAGGATCTCCCTCCCCATATACGCGATAATAAAGGCTTCCCTGTTCATTTTTCAGCGTATTTTCCCTCATATATGCTGTTTTACTTTCTTGTTTTGCTGAATCTTTCGTAACTCCTGATCCCCGCCAGCGCGGCTATCGGTAAAAAAGCAGGGTTCATTTCCTGGGGCAATAGAAACCAAACAAGGACCAGGAAAAGGTAAAATACGCAGAAGCCGCCGAAATAAAAACGGGCAAACTTGTTTTTTCGAAAAGCTATCAGCGCGACCGGTAGATGGATCGGAAAGGCCCATAAAAGGTTATAGTTATTAGCGCATAGCGCATGATCCGTGCCAAACCACATAAAAAGCAACAGCCATCCGATAGCGCCCAGGGTAAAAAAGAAAATATGATCAAAGATCCTCAGCGCCGACCTTGTTTTAGGGGATTTTATCCATTGCAGGGAGAAGACCATCGCCAGTAATAAGAGGGTTGTTATGCCGGGTTGTACCCATGAACGTTCGCCGGCGGGGGTAATGCGCGCCCGGAGGATAAGATTTTTGGCCTTCACGATCGGTTCATTGTTAACGCGCGCGCTGTCAAAGCCTTTCATCAGGTAGTCCGGCAAAAACATGGCTTCTTCGTTTTTTACCTTTCTGTCCATCCTGCTTCCCAATAAAAGATCAATGCCCAGCTTGCTCCAGTATTGCCCGCCTTTATCAAGGTATTCGTGAATAAGGTTACGGAAGCTGGGCGTATCCGGCGGCAATATATTGCCGAAAAGGATCGTAGGCGCGCCGTTGGTTTCCGTTATATCCCTGATGCGGGTAGAGCAGTTGTCGAATAAAAAATCATAACGGTAATACTTATTCGCATCCAGGGCGTTAAGTTGAAGAGCTGCATAGAGACGTTGTTTTTCTTCGCAATTCAGCGACAGGATCTGTTCGATAACGCTTCGGTTAAAGACCTGGTATTCGTACATGAAATCGCGGAATCCGCTTACGGATAGATAATATTGCAGCCGGTCGCCTCCCCGGACGAAGTTGTAATAGAAATCGTCGTCGAATTCAAACGTACCATAGTTATAAACAATATCCGTATGCGCGCTGTCGTCGACTACCCGGATGGCGCTATGTCCGAACAGGGAGTAGAGCTCTTCGCCAGGGCTGCAGGTCAGCAGGCTGATGCGCAGCCGGCAGGAATCTTCCTGCGAAAAAGCCGCGTGCGAATAGCAGCAACCGATCAACCAGAAAAGAAAATAGGTGCATAATCTCATATAAACTAAGCTGCGCTTATGCGAATCACCTGCTATAATTGGGCGCTTCGCGGGTGATATCCACGTCGTGCGCATGGCTTTCTCTCATGCCGGCGTTGGAGATCTTAATAAATTTGGCTTTTTGAAGCGCTTCAATATCTTTCGCTCCGCAATATCCCATTCCAGAGCGGAGCCCGCCCACGTACTGGTAAACGATTTCAGAAAGATTTCCTTTATAAGCCACCCTGCCTTCTATGCCCTCGGGCACATATTTCCTGGCGTCGTCTTCCACATCCTGGAAATAGCGATCGCCGCTGCCGCGGCTCATGGCGCCAATAGAGCCCATCCCGCGGTATTGTTTGAATTTCCTTCCTTCATATATGATCGTTTCGCCGGGACTTTCTTCTGTTCCGGCAAATACGCTGCCCATCATCACTACATTACCGCCTGCGGCCAGGGCTTTTACCATATCGCCGGTATAGCGGATGCCTCCGTCGGCGATCAATGGTATTTTTCTTTTTTTCAAAACGCTGGCTACTTCCATGATGGCGGTAACCTGTGGAATGCCTGCGCCGGCTACGATCCGGGTGGTGCAGATCGATCCCGGCCCGATGCCCACTTTCACGGCGTCGGCGCCCGCTTCCGCCAATGCCAGCGCGCCTTCGGCAGTGGCCACATTTCCGGCGATGACTTCCAGGTTCTTAAAAGTTCTTTTAACGGCTTTTAACGCTTCTATTACGCCCTTACTATGGCCGTGCGCGCTGTCGAGGCAAACAACGTCTACGCCTATTTGCTGTAGCGCTGCGGCCCTGTCCATCAGGTCGCTGGTAATACCGAGCGCCGCTCCTACCAGCAGCCTGCCGAAAGCGTCTTTAACGCCATTGGGGAAGCTGGTCAACTGCAGGATATCGCGGTAGGTGATCAGTCCAACGAGTTTACCCGCTTTGTTCACTACCGGCAATTTTTCCACTTTATACTGGCTCAGTATTTTTTTTGCCTTGGTGAGATCCGTTCCTTCCGGGGCAGTGACCAGGTTTTCTTTGGTCATTACTTCGCTTACCTTCCTGGATGCATTGGTTTCAAAGCGGAGGTCCCTGTTCGTAAGGATCCCGGCCAATAAACCATTATTGTCCGTGATGGGAATGCCGCCGATACGGTTTTCTTTCATGAGCCGTAGCGCATCGCCGATCGTTGCGTCCGTATGCAGGGTAACGGGGTCGATGATAAGCCCGCTCTCGCTTCTTTTTACCCTTCTCACCTGGTCGGCCTGTTTTTCGATACTCATGTTTTTATGCAGGATGCCGATGCCTCCTTCGCGCGCCAGCGCTATGGCCAGGCTTGCTTCGGTAACGGTGTCCATCGCGGAGGACATCATCGGGATATTCAGGCTGATCTTTTTGGTAAGCTGGGTGCGGATGCTTACTTCCCGGGGTAGCACCTGCGAATAGCCGGGTACGAGCAACACATCGTCGAAGGTTACGCCTTCGCCAAAAAACCTTTCTGCCGCATAGGTTTTTGATCTTGAAACAGGGGCATTTTTTCCCTCGCCCGAGGATTTAACGGTTTGCCCGGAAGAAGGAGTCTTATTTGATTTGAGCGACCTGGAACGGGGAGCTGCGGATGCGCTCCTGGTATTTTGGGAAGATGTCGCGCTTTTCGCGCTGTTGATTGTTGCCATGTGCAAAGATAGGGCGACAGGCAAATTCCTTCCAAATGAATTTTAAAGCGGTATCGGCTCATTTTCCCAGGCGGCAGGAGTATACACGGGCTGGGCGCAAAGTAAACATCAGTAACTTTCACAGCGGTAACCTGGGGCCTAATCTACACGGGTTGGGTACGGAAGTACAATATATCTCGGGCCTTGCAGTTTCATCTCGATATCCTGAACAGTTTGCCCGGCAGGCATTCTATTAAATGTTCCATTTCCAGTTGTAAAATAGCCGAAGCGATGGCGCCCGCGCTTATTCCTGCTGTTTGAGACAGATCGTCCATGCTGATGATCTCCCCGCTTTCTATTAGTTGGTACACCTGTTTTTCTTCCGGGGATAATTCCGTTAGCAGTTCTTCCCGGTTATTTGTGTGTAAAGGTCTTATAGATTCCCAGCCCATGGTTTCCACCAGTTGGTCTTTTCCTGTCAGCAGCATGGCTTTATTCTGTTGGATCAGGCGATTGCAGCCGGCGCTATGGGCGTCGTTGATCCTCCCGGGGATGGCAAACACGTCGCGATGGTATCCTGCCGCCAGGTCGGCGGTGATCATGCTTCCTCCTTTAATGCCGCTTTCTACAACGATAACGGCGTCGCTGATGCCTGCCACGATCCGGTTGCGGCTGGGAAAATGGTATTTATCGGGAGGCGTATGGCTGGGAAACTCGGTGAGCAATCCTCCCTGTAACAGCATTTCCCTGGCCAGTTGCGTATGTTCCGCGGGATAGATCTTGTCGAGCCCGTGGCCGATTACGCCAACGGTAGCCAGCTGGTTTTTCAGGGCCGCCTTATGCGCCAGGGCGTCGATGCCATAAGCGAGCCCGCTGACGACCAGGATGGAGTCGCCGCTTATTTCTTTTACCAGCTTTTCAACCGCCTGCCTGCCGTAATCGGTATGGTTCCGGGAGCCGACGATGGCGATGATCCGGGAGGCGTTCAAATCTGCCGGGCCCTTATAAAACAATAGGGTAGGCGGATCATAACAGTGGAGCAGGCGGCGGGGATAATCCGGGTCTTTCAGGAATAAGGGTTTTATCCGGTATTTTTCCATGAAGGCGATCTCTTCTTCCGCCTTTTTAAAGCCGCGAAATTTTTTTATGTTTTGCGCCCTTATTTTCCCGATCCCTTCAACCCGGCTCAGCTCGGACGCCGGCGCCTCAAATATATCCCTTGCTGAGGGAAAGGCATCGCATAATATTTTCGCATGTACATGACCGATATTATCTGTCATGCATAGGGACAGTTGGTATAAAAGATCGGGATTCATCAACGCCTCGTTTTTAGTTTGGTCAACGGGGTATAGTAAAAGATAAAGACAGCAGATCAGGTTTGTTAGCGTCTTACTTTTAGTTCGGTGCGTCGGTTTTTAGCTTTGCCCTCCTCTGTCTGATTATCCGCGACGGGTTGGGAAGCGCCAAAGCCTTCTGCGGAAAGGCGCGAGGCCTGAACGCCTTTGCCCACGAGGTAGTTCACCACGGCGCCCGCCCTGTTTTTAGAAAGCTTCAGGTTGTCCGACGCATTGCCGGTATTATCGGTATGGCCGTTAATGCTGATTTTCAGCGAAGGGTTGTCTGTCAGCAAGCGAACCACGTTATCTAATTCTGCAAATGATTCGGGCCTGAGCGTAAATTGATTTACGTCAAAAAAGATATTTTTTAATATGATCGACGCATCGGCTTCCAGGGGTTGAAGAGGAATGTCGATATGATAAGTGGAGTCGGGGTCTTCGCCGCTCAGCGGGAAGTTTTCCGAGAAGAAAAGATATCCTTTACGGTTAACGTTAAAAGCATAGTCCTTTCCTATGGGGAGCGTGACCAGGTAGGCCCCGGTTTCGTCGGTCTGTACTTTGCTGACGATATCACGGGTATTCAGATCCGTTAATTCAATGGCCGAGGGAAGGCCTTTCAGCGTTTTTTTATCAAAGACTTTTCCTTTTACCCAGAGCGTTTTAGCGGGCCTTACGCTTGCCCGCAGTTCAAAAGTGTACAGGTCCAGCCCCCCGCGACTATCGCTGCGGTTGCTGGCGTAATAGGCGGTCTTGCCGTCGGCGGCGATCACCAGGCTGCCTTCATCTCCGATCGTGTTGATGGGGTAGCCCAGGTTTTCGGCCTTGCTCCATTCCTGTTGCGTCTTTTTTCTGACCACGAAGAGATCATTGTCGCCGTATCCCGTATGTCCGTTAGAGTTAAAATACAGGGTTTGGTTATCGGCATGAATAAAGGGGGCGCTTTCATCGCCGGCAGTATTTATTTCCGGACCTGCATTCCGGGGTTCGCTCCAGCTTCCGTTGGGCAAGCGTCGCGCAATATAGATATCGCTGCCGCCAAATCCCCCGGGCCGGTTGCTGGAAAAATACAGGTCGCGTTTGTCGGGAGATAAGCTGGGAGCTGATTCCCAGGCCTCGGTATTAATGACAGGGCCCAGGTTTTCTGGCGCGCTCCATCCGTCAGGGGTAAGATAGGAGATATACAGATCGCAGCTTCCATAACCCTCCGGAAAATTACACCCGGTAAAGATCAGCCACTCGCCATCCTGTGAAATGTTCTGCGCGCCCTCATTCTGGTTGGTGTTGATATTGCCTAAAAGGCTGCGGCTTTTGGTCCATTCATTGTTTGCTGTGCGCGAGGAGGAATAAAAGTCTTCATTGATCCCATTTACGCGCCGGGTGAAGACCAGGTTGCGGCCGTCTATGGTAATGGTTGGAAAATATTCCGAGAACTGGCTGTTGACGCTGTCGCCCATATTCTTCGGCTCGAACCGGTAATCCTGCAGGTTGTTGTTTTTCGCATATTCTACCGCAAAACCAAAACAACGCTTGCGGTATTCGCCGGCTTTACGGCTGGATGCGGGCAGGTCGGACAGGGAAAGAAATTCATTTACCGCCGCCAGCGCTTTTTCAAATTCGCCCATGCCTGCCAGGTTGATCGCATAGGGGAGGCTATAGTATGTAAAATAGTTATGATCGATGGCTTTTGCTTTTTCAAAGTTTTCTATGGCCGAGGGATAGTTTTTTAGTTCGCCGAACATGCCCCCGATAGAAAGATAGGCTTCAAGAAAGCCGGGATCGATCTTTACCGCTTCTTTTAGTATCCGGATGCCCTCCTGTATATCCCCCTCTGAAGCCTGTTGAAGCCCTTTTGTATAAAGGGCCTCCGCCTTTTTTTTAACTTTTGAAGGGGTATATTGGGCGCTGCCGGGAATAGAGAAGAGCAGTATGCCAAGGGCGATAGAAAGATATTTAAGCAACATAGGCGATAGATGGATTTACCGGTTAAACATACAGGTACAGATCAATGGCGGAATATATTCAGGATGCCGGTTTCCCGAAATGATCCGGACAAGCTTATTGATGACGAACTAAATATAGTTATCAAAACGCTATTATGGAAGCGGGGCGTCTTTAAGGGACGTTAATATATTTATGGATCTGTAACGAGAGCTCCCATTTAGGATTTTTTTTAATATAATCGACGATCCAGGGGGTAACCAGGGCGGCTTTGTCCCATTCCGGCTGCAGGTACAGTTTGCAATCGGGGGATACCAGGGCCGCATATTTTTCCGCCCAGTCGAGGTCGGACCGGTTGAATACGATTATTTTCAATTCGTTTGCCAGCGGCAGGATCTCCGGCAGGGGCGGCTTGAATTTTTTGGGAGACAGGCATATCCAGTCCCATTCTCCCGATAAGGGGCTGCTGCCGGATGTTTCTATATTGACGGCGAAGCCTTCTTCGCGCAATGAAGCGGTTAATGCGTCACAGTTATGCAGTAGGGGTTCTCCGCCGGTGATTACCGCCATTCTGCCCGGGTGGGAGGAAGCTTCCCTGACCAGGTCCTGCAGCGGAACCCGGGGATGGGCAGATTCATCCCAGCTCTCTTTCACATCGCACCAGACGCATCCTACATCGCATCCCGCAAGCCTTATAAAATAAGCGGCTTTCCCCTGGTGAAATCCTTCTCCCTGGAGGGTGTAAAATGCTTCCATTACAGGAATAGAGGCGGTAATATCGGCGATGCCTGTCTGCATGGTTTTGTTTCTTGAGGACGGTCGGGTTACGGGTTTTGGCGATGATGTTGGCAATCTGCCCGGCGATGCCGCTAACGCGTATGCTGACGATGCTATTATCGAACATTCTGACAATGTTGCTGTCGAGCCGCCTGACGATTCTCTTGTCGGGCATTCCGGCGTCGCAATATACCTGGCCACATGGCTATCCATACCCGGCGATCTTTGCTCAGTTTTTCTGCAACTGTTTTCCTTCCGCCGCCCGAAAAGTATTTCGCATAAGGGCCGCGATGGTCATGGGGCCGACGCCTCCGGGAACGGGAGTGATATAGCTGCATTTGGGCGCCACGCGCTCAAATGCAACATCTCCCCTGATGGCATATCCTCTTTTCTTTGACGCGTCCGGAACCCTGCTGATGCCTACATCTATCACAATAGCGCCTTCTTTAACCATGTCTTCGGTAAGGAATAGGGGTCTGCCGAGGGCTGCCACGATCAGGTCGGCCTGTTGACATATTTCCTTTATATTCCTGGTATGCGAATGACAGATCGTGACGGTACAGTTTCCAGGGTTGGAGGATCCGCTCAACAGGATACTCATCGGCCTGCCCACAATATTGCTGCGTCCGATCACCACGGCGTTCATTCCCTTAGTGTCTATTTTATAATATTCCAACAGGAGCATGATGCCATAGGGAGTAGCAGGGATAAATCCCGGCAGGCCCTGAACCATCCTGCCCATGTTCAGCGAATGAAAACCGTCCACGTCCTTTGATGCGTCGATGGTATCGATCACTTTCTGCTCAGAAATGCCTTTGGGCAGGGGCAACTGCACCAGGATGCCGTCTACGGCGTCGTCATTGTTAAGATCCCTGATCGTCTGTAACAGGCGTTCTTCGGAAACGGTATCTTCCAGGCGGATCAGCGTGGAAACATATCCGATCTCTTCGCAAGTCCTGACTTTAGAGCCGACATATGTTTCGCTGGCCCCATTATTGCCTACCAGTATAGCGGCAAGATGCGGCGGTCTTTTTCCTTCTTTTATCCATTGCGCTACGCGGATCTTTAATTCGTCTTTTGTTGCCTGTGAAACAAGCTGGCCATCTATGAGTATCATGCCCCAAAGGTATGACGATGCCCACAGCTTCCCAAATACGTGAAGCCCATTTAATACTGCACGGTTTACGTTTTTTCACGGCTGCCAGCTAAGGGCGCAACGCTATAACGCAATTGTCGATAACGATTCGGAATCGCTTACCGACAAAACGACGCAGGATTGCGGAGACTATAACCAGGGTTGATGGGGACTTGGAAAGGTTACGAGATCAGGGCAGGTAAGCGGAGGGAATCTATAACCCAGGTTGATAGCAACCTCATTTCAGTCTTAACGCTTTATGGGGTTGCGGATAAAACCTCAATTGAGTCGCCGCTAAATTGTTTAATACTGTATGATTTACGTTTTTTACCCATTGCCCGCTTGACGATAAGGATAAATTTTGGAGAATGATCGTCTTGAAAACATTGATCCTTATTCTTTTTGCCTGTCAGACCATTTGCCTCGGCTATGCGCAACGGGCGCGGTATCCCGTTGCCGCGCCTTATGCCGGCTGGGGGGCTTACAGCAAAAAATTCATAGATGCGTTTTCCTGCTCCTACAACCAGGCGGCGATTCCGGATATGCCTGCTTTTGCGGCAGGCGTATATGGAGAACAGCGTTTCCTGGCGTCCGGGCTCCATATGTTCAGCCTGTCCCTTGCGCTGAACGGCCGTTTCGGCGGGTTCGGGCTGAATGCCTGGTATTTCGGGAACCAGGATCTTAACGAATCGCATCTTGGCCTTGCCTATGGGAAGAAATTAGGCGATATCAACCTGGGTATACAGTTCGATTATCGCCGGTATATGGTTGCAGGAGCGGGTTCTGAGGGGGCGGCGACTTTCGAGATCGGCGCGATATGGCGTATTTCCGACCGGGTGCGAACCGGCATTCATGTGTTTAATCCTGTAGGAGTATCCCTGCCCGGCCGATGGGGAAACTCGCCTTATGCGTATCATGCAGGGCTGGGGTTTGAGGCTTCCGACCAGGTTTTCCTCTGCATGCAGGTCATAAAGGAAGAAGGCAAACCGGCGGATATTATAGCCGGCTTGCAATATGTTTTTGCCGGGCAGTTCTTTGCCAGGATAGGGATGGCCGCCGCTGCTTCGTTGCCTTTTGGAAGCGCAGGATGGAAATGGGAGGGCCTGCGTATTGAAATGGCTTTAAGCCATCATGCGCAACTGGGCTTTAGCCCGGGGCTGATGCTACTCTACCAGCCGCCGTAAAGCATTTGTAGCTGGGATGGACCTGGAAGTGGATTGCAGTTATTGTCACGAGGCGGCGGCTGTTGATGGCGCGTCCTTAAACCTGCGCGTTTGCCGAGGTCGGGATGATGAAGCAAACAAAGCGATAATGGAAAGATATTCTTCAACGCTCAATACAGTTGAATGAGCCGGCCCTGTATCATGCTTGTTTTTTTATTCCTGGTCAACGCCTCTTTTTCCCAACAGGAAGAACCGGCGCCCGAGCCGCTGTATGAACGGGATTGGCAGGCATTTTCAGAAACGGGCGAGCAGGTTGCCGAAGAGGCGGACGATGATTACCTGGAACAGGCATTGGCAGCCTATCACAGAGAGCCGCTCAATATCAACGAAGCAACTGAGGCGGATCTTATTGCATTCCAGTTGCTGTCCGTTTTACAGATTAAAAACTTTCTTCTGTACAGGAAGTTATTAGGAAAACTGATCAGCGTATACGAATTACAGGCCGTTCCCGGATTTGGCATTGAGCTGATCAAAAGCATACTGCCTTTTATTACGACAGAAGAGACAACGGGCTTGATAGAAAGCCTTGGCCGGCGCCTGAAAGGAGGACGACAAATATTGCTTTCCCGGTTTTCGGTTGTTCCTGAACGTGCGAAGGGATTTAATCGCGACGCTTCCGCAACCAACGGTTTTTTGGGCAGCCGGTCCAGGTGGCTGATGCGATATAAATACCAATACAAAAACGGGCTACAATTCGGATGGCTGGGAGATAAGGATCCGGGAGAACCTTTTCTAAAGGGTAAACGATCTTATGGTTTCGATTTCTATTCCTTTCACCTGTTTATCCGTAAATGGAAGAACATACAGGCGGCGGCGATAGGCGATTTTACCGTTAACCTGGGCCAGGGATTGATCCACTGGCAAAGCCAGGCTTTTAATAAAGGGCCGGGAGCCGTTTCCATAAAAAGGCAAAGCGAATCGCTCAGGCCTTACCATTCAGCCGGGGAATATAATTTTCACCGGGGCATAGCCGTAGTAGCAGGAAAGGGGCCCTGGGAGAGCCTTGTTTTTGCCTCCTACCGGCGGCTTAGCGCCAATATCTCTTCTGGGTCAGGAAACAACGAGGGGCTGGCGGTTACTTCGGTCCAGACCTCAGGGTTGCATCGCAATACAAACGAGCTAGTGGATAAGGGTAATCTAGGGCTTGTCATTTATGGGGGGAATATTAAGTTTAAGCGGGAGGGCTGGCATACTGCTTTAAATTTGGTACGGTATCATTATTCCCTCCCTATCCAGAAAAGAGAGGCGCCGTATAATTTATATGCCATGCGCGGGAAAGACTGGTTGAACGGAAGCGTGGACTATGGTTTGACGCTCAGGAATTTTCATGTCTTCGGAGAACTGGCTGTCGATAAAAATGGCGATATGGCAATGATCAATGGCCTGATGGCGAGCGTTGACAAGACCGTAGATATTGCTGTTTTTCACCGGCTGATCGGAAAATCCTATCAATCTCTTTATGGAAATGCATTTACGGAATCTTCGGCGCCTTCCAATGAAAAAGGTTTATACATAGGCGTTAGTATTACTCCTTTTCATGGTTTAAGGGCGGATCTGTACGCCGATTTTTTCTCCTTCCCCTGGTTAAAATACCTGGTCAATGCGCCGGGATACGGGAAACAATTCCATGCGCAATTGCATTGGCGCCCCAATAAAAAAATCGAAGCGTATACGCAGTTCCGTTCCAGGTCAAAAAGCAAGAACTATCTTTTTCCCGGCTACAACCCTGGTTATCTCTCTGTTTTTATTGATGAATGGCCAAGCCGGAACTGGAGAAGCCAGATCCTGTTTCGCATAAACCGGAACATCAGCATAAAAAACAGGGTGGAGCTTTGCTGGATCGAAAAGCCCGCCGGGCAGTCTGCCGAGACAGGTTCCCTGATGTTTACGGATATTTCTTTTAAGCCGGCGAACAAATATTTTTCGGGAAATATCCGGCTACAGTATTTTGAAACAGGAGGATATGACAGCAGGTTATATGCTTTTGAAAATGATCTACTGTTCAGTCAATCGATCCCTTCTTTTTTTGATTCCGGCATACGGTATTATCTTAACCTGAAGTATAATTTCGGGATTACGCTATTCCGTTCATGGCAGGCGATGTCGGGCGTTAAGATCAGCCAGACGCTTTACCGGAATAAATCGACTATTGGCAGTGGATTGGATGAGATCAGCGGATCTAAAAAAACCGAGTTAAAACTTCAATTGATCCTAAGCGGCAACTAAATGTTTTCCGGTAATTGGCGGTAATTATTTTATTTCGAGGCTTCCTAAGCTGTCGTCTTCTATGAACAGCTCCATTTCATCGCCTACCACGCATTCTCCTACGCCTGCGGGCGTGCCGGTGAATACCAGGTCGCCTATATTAACGGAGAAGTAGTTAGAGATATAAGAGACGATCTTGTCGAAGCTATTGATCATAAGGCCAGAATTGCCTTGTTGAACGAGCTCTTTGTTTTTATAAAGGCAGAAGTTGATGTCCTTTTTGTTTTTGATGTTCTGGAAAGGTACCCATTTCCCTATTACTGCGGAATTGTCCCATGCTTTGGCTTTTTCCCAGGGCAGGCCTTTTTCCTTAAGTTCGCTTTGGATATCCCTTGCTGTAAAATCAATGCCGGCGGTTACAGCGTCATAATATTTACTCGCAAATCGCTCCTGTATATATTTCCCATTCTTGGAAATCCGCAGCACCAACTCGCATTCATAATGCAGGTCATTGGTGAACTCGGGGTAATAAAAAGGAGTATGAGCTTGGAGCAATGCGCTTTTAGGTTTCATAAAGATGATAGGTTCTTCGGGAACCTCATTACCTAATTCATTAGCGTGTGCCACATAATTCCGGCCTACACAGAATATTTTCATATTCAATAAGGGTTTATCTTAATTAATTGTTTTCAAGTTACTATGACCTAAAAAGATCGGCGGAACGGGTCAACAGGAATATTGAATATCAAAATCTTATCATTTGTCGTATAACACTGCGAAAATAAAGATTCAAATTAATAAATCATAGCATAATATCTTTTTTATTCACCTCGGTCATTGTCCGTTCTATGCCGATAAACATAAAGCTTTCAATCACTTCCACTGATTTTGCTATTTTCAGTTTAACCAGCGGCCATTCGGCTGAATCCCATTTGCCCAGCACGAATTCGACCTGCATTCCCCTCGGGTATTCGTTGCCGATGCCAAAACGCAGCCTGGGATAATTAACGGAGCCTAAGGCCTCCTGGATGCTGCTGAGGCCATTGTGACCCGCATCGCTACCCGAAGGGCGCAGCCGAAGCTTGCTGAGCGGCAGGGCGAGGTCGTCTACGATTACCAGGGTCTGTTCTATCGGGATCTTTTCTTTATCCATCCAGTATTTAACGGCTTTTCCGCTGAGGTTCATATAGGTGGAGGGCTTGATAACCAATACGGTTCGTCCTTTAAAAGAGAAGGAAGCAATATCTGCCAGCCGGCCCGGGCGGAAGGGGGCCTGGTATTTATCAGCCAGGGCTTCTGCGATGTTGAAGCCGATATTGTGCCTGGTGTCGATGTATTCG
>JAEUVR010000087.1 GCA_016786785.1 Chitinophagaceae bacterium | reverse complement strand
GCCGTGCAGAAGCGCAAGGCAAACGACAAGAACGATTACTGGGATGTCGTAGGCAATGTATATGGAGAAATAGATTTCTTACGTCATTTTACGGCGCGCACCAGCTTTGGCGGCTCTATCGATCACCAGTATTTTCTTGCTTTCCGCCCCACCCCTTACAATGACGCAGAAGGCAATACGGCGGCCAACCGCTTAACCGAATCTTCTGTTTACAATACCAATACCATTTGGACGAATACAATAAGTTATAGCAACCAGTTCGGCAAACACAACCTGAAGGTATTGGCGGGCAGCGAGGCGATCAGGAATTATGGCAGAAGCGTTGGCGGAGCGGCTACTACTTTTTTCTCCGAAGATCCCAACTACCTGTATCTAAGCAACGGCACGGACGCCATTACCAATTTCAGCAATGGGTATACCAATACCTTGTTCTCGCTGCTGAGCCGGGCAGATTATTCCTATAACGACAAATACCTGCTGGCGGTTACAGTGCGCCGCGACGGCTCCTCCGTATTCGGCGCTGATAAAAGATATGGCGTTTTCCCGTCCGTATCCGCGGGATGGAGGGTATCTGAAGAAAACTTCATGAAACAGGCAGACTGGGTAACCGACCTCAAGGTCAGGGCCAGCTATGGCGTTCTGGGATCGCAGAATAATGTGAGCCCTTCCAATGCCTTTACCTTATTCGGAGCCTCCCGCACCGCATCATACTATGATATTGGCGGAAGCACCAATAGCAGCTTACAGGGATTCTACCAGATTACCAACGGCAACCCCGGCACAGGATGGGAAGAAAACATCGTAACGAACTATGGCCTGGACGCCACCTTGTTCAATGCCCTGGATTTTTCTATTGACATCTACAAAAAATCCATTAACGGTTTATTGTTTGCCCTCCCGCTGCCTGCTACCACCGGCGGCGCGGAAGCGCCCGTGGTGAATATCGGCGATATTCAGAATAAAGGCGTAGATATCGCGCTGGGATACCGCGGCGCCATTTCAAACGATCTTCAGTTTTCTGCAAAGGCGAACATTACCGCCTACAAGAACCTGGTAAAAAACATTCCCGGAACAGGCTATTTTGATATCGTAAGTTCCCGTTATGGATCGCTGGTCAGAAACCAGACAGGCCAGGAAGTAAGCTCCTTCTTCGGATACGAGGTCATAGGACTGTTTAAAGACGACGCCGATGTGGCCGCTTCTCCTACCCAGAACCAGGCGGCGCCCGGACGGTTTAAATACCGCGATACCAATGGCGATAAACAGATCACCCCGGAAGACCGCACTTTCTTCGGAACCCCCAACCCCGATTTCACCTATGGACTGAACCTGGGACTTACTTACAAAAACTTCGATCTGTCGGCCATTTTTTATGGCTCGCAGGGAAACGAGGCGCTTAACACCACCCGCTGGTACACCGATTTCTTCGGCTCATTCCCGGCGCAAAAAAGCGCTCGGCTACTGGATGCCTGGACGCCGACAAATACGGGGTCAGGTATTCCAAAAGTAGAAGCGGCCAGCTCTTTCAGCACCAATGGCGTTCCCAATTCCTACTATATGGAAGACGGCTCCTTTGTCAGGCTGAAGTCGCTGGTATTGGGGTACAATGTGACCCCGTCTTTCCTTCGGAGAATAAAAGCAAACAAGATGAGGGTATACATTCAGGCGGTCAACCTGTTCACCATAACGAAATATACCGGCCTGGACCCTGAACTGACAGGCGATGCGGCCAGCTTCGGCATTGACTTTGGCAATTTCCCTAATGGCCAGCGCAGCTTTATGGCGGGCGTTAACTTATCCTTTTAATCTTATCCGTATAAACATTCATCATCATGAAAAGATCATATTCAACAATTAGTATAGCAGTCGCGCTTACCGGAATATTCCTGGGCATCGCCTGCAATAAGAGCTTCCTGGAGAAGGTAGACCAGGGCTCCTTAAATGAAACGGTTATCGCTTCCAAAGACGGCGTCAACGGGCTGCTGATCGGCGCGTATTCACTGCTTGATATGGTGGGAGATAGAAGAGGCGGAGGCGAGTATGCCGCTATCAGCAACTGGATATTCGGAGGCATCGCTTCAGACGATGCGCACAAGGGGCAGGCATTCGGCCGCAACCCCGCCCAGGAACAGGTCGAGAACTATACCGTAAACCCCTCGACCAACACTGCCCTGCTGCCAAGATGGAACACGGCTTATGCGGGCATACAACGCGCAAACGACGTGCTGCGCATCCTGGCGAAAGTTCCCGAAAACCAGTTAACGACGGATGAAGCGCTGCAAATAAAAGCAGAAGCAATATTCTTACGCGGCGTATACCATATGGAACTGGCCAAGGTATTCTGGAACGTTCCTTATGTAGACGAAACCATCTCCTTCGCCGCAGGCAACTATAATGTAACCAATACCGTCCCCATATGGCCTAAGATAGAAGCCGATTTTAAATTTGCGGCCGACAATCTTTCCGCATTAAAATCGCAGATCGGCAGGGCCAATAAATGGTCCGCCAAATCCTTCCTGGCCAAAACGCTGATCTTTGAGGAAAAATTTTCCGAAGCCCTGCCCATACTGACCGATATTATTCAAAACGGTATTGCGCCTAATGGCGTCCGTTATGCGCTGGGCTCTTTTGCCGATAATTTTAACGCCCTCACCAAAAACAACTCGGAATCGGTCTTCGCCGTGCAATTTTCGGTAAAAGACGGCGCCAACGCCCAAAACGGCAATTACGGGGATATCCTCAACTATCCGGTGAACGCCGTAACCAAATGCTGCGGCGCCTATCAACCTTCCTTCAGCCTGGTCAACTCGTATAAAACAGATCCGGTAACCGGCTTGCCCTTGCTGGATACCTGGAATGATGTTGACATCGTCAACGACATGTTCATTCCTTCTTCCGCTCCTTTTACGCCTTATACAGGAACCGTCGATTCGCGGTTAGACTGGACCGTTGGACGCCGTGGGATCCCCTATCTCGACTGGGGCGTGAACCCCGGCGCGGCATGGGTTAGTTCGCAGGCAGGAGGAGGCCCCTACCTTCCTATCAAAAATTCATTCTGGCAGACCATGAAAGAAACCACGAACGAACCTTTCGGTTGGGCCAGCGGCTACAATGCCAACAACTATGAAATGATCCGGTTTGCCGACGTGCTGCTATGGGCGGCGGAAGCGGAAATCGAAGCCGGATCCTTACAAAAAGCGGAAGACTATGTCAACGAGGTAAGAGCGCGGGCGGCAAATCCTGATAACTGGGTAAAAACCTATATCGACAACAGCAACCCAATGGGCGGATTTACCAATACCCCGGCGGCAAATTATAAAGTGGGCCTCTACAGCGGTCAGTTCACAGCGCAGGGAAAAGACTTTGCGCGGAAAGCTACCCGCTTCGAAAGAAAACTGGAACTGGCAATGGAAGGGCACCGGTTCTTTGACCTTCGCCGCTACGATAAGGGAACAGGCTATATGGCCGACGTGTTGAACGCTTATATTCAGCATGAGACCCATATCCCCGGATGGGATTTTGTATATATGAACAATGCCGTTTTCGTGAAAGGAAAAAATGAGTTGTTCCCCATACCGCAACAGGAGATCGACGCCAGCATGGAGGATGGCAAGCCGACCCTGATCCAAAACCCGAATTATTGAGACGTGGGCCATTATCCAGGCGCAAGGAATGCATCATGGAAACCTGGTCAATACCGGGCCTTCGAGAACGTTAACTTTATGCGGTACTCGCGCGGACGACTTCGGGTGATCCATCGACTTCCGCGTTTCGTAAGGTTAACTTTATGAGTAGCCGGGATTATTGACTCCAGTTCCTTTAACAAATAAACGCAACGAAAGCAAAAACATACGATGATCGGGAACAGGCGCAATACCCTGTTCCCGATCATTCATAACGCCCCGTTTTTTAATGACTAAATTGCGCTGCATAATGCCCGCTATGAATAATATTAAAGCTCCCCTTCTGTTTATTGCCTCAAACCGGCATAATGCTACTCCCTGATATGCGCGGGCTTCTAAAAACAATATCAGTCGTCGGCATAGGAAGTCTTATGCTTTTGTATTGCACGCTTAAACAGGCGCCCCAGCCAACCGCCGGGAAAGCGCTGGCAGCAAAACATTGCGGCAGCTGCCATCTCCCGGCAATGCCCGATCTGTTGGATAGCGCTACCTGGGTGGATAATATCCTACCCGCTATGGCGCCGAAACTCGGCATACAGGTATGGTCTAAAACCGCGTATTATAAGGAAGATGAGCTTCATGCAGCCGGGCAGGGATCAATAAACGCCTTGCCTTCGGACCAAAGCCTGTCGCTGGGCGACTGGATGAAGATAGTCGACTATTTTAAAGAGGAGTCGCCCAAAAAGCTCGACCCCGCAGCTCCCCCGCGGGAACCGGTATACGACTGGTCGGTTTTTACCCTAAAAAGTCCCGCCATTAAAAATCCGCCCGCCGCGCGAACTACCCTGGTATCCTTTAATGCCGCCGAAAAACGGATATATACCGGCAACGACTATGCGGAATTGACGCTATGGGACGCCGATCTTCGGCCGCTGTCCACCGGTCGCGTGCCATCTGCCCCGGTGCATATCCGCTATACGGATAGCGGCGCCAATGACCGGCAGGCCATCCTTACCTGCATCGGAACCATCGACGCCCTAGATAATAACCTGGGAAGCGTTCTCCGTTTAAACCCGGGAGCGGCGGCGCATCGCGATACCCTGTTCAACAGTTTGCCGCGGCCTGTTCAAACCGCGCCCATTGATTACAATAAAGACGGATTGACAGACTGGATCGTATGCGGGTTCGGGCGCCATCAGGGAGCGCTATACCTGTTCCGGCAAATGAAAGAGGGCGGTTTCAGCAAAATCATATTAAAAGAACAGCCCGGCGCCATACAAGCAGAGGTCAATGATTTCAACGGCGACGGATGGCCCGACCTGCTGGTATTATTCGCCCAGGCAAATGAAGAGATCGTCTTATTCCTCAACGACGCCAAAGGGAACTTTATTCAGAAAACGCTGCTGCAGTTTCCGGCGGTTCAGGGATCCAGTAGTTTTCAAACGGCAGACTTTAACAAAGACGGCAAATGGGATATTCTCTATACGGCGGGCGATAATGCAGACTATTCAAACATTCTCAAACCTTACCATGGCGTCTATATTTTTATGAACAAAGGCGATCTTGTTTTCGAGCCTTCTTATTTCTATCCTATGAACGGGTGTTATAAAGCGATGGCCGCAGATATGGATAATGACGGCGATATGGACATCGCCGCCATCTCCTTTTTCCCCGATATGGAAAAAGAACCCAGGGAAGGTTTTGTTTACTTAGAGCAGGACGGCGCCCTGCGCTTTCTGCCGCATGCCATACCCGTTAGCGCGTATGGAAGATGGTCCTGCATGGACATTAACGACTATGACGGCGACGGCGACCAGGACGTCATCCTGGGCAACTATTCTAACGGGGCGGCGTATAAAAAAGAAATATCATCAACACAATACGAAACACAACCATTCATCATATTACAAAATCAAACGCGATAATTTTTTTATAAGGCAGAATTCATTTAGTTTCGGGCAGGCCGCCCGAAGATAGGGGCGCAAGAATGTAAAGCAGGCCCGGCATGCTATACGATACAGAACCGTTTCAATGATTTAACTATTTACCATTTTATGAAAAAAATAATTGGAGCTTTTTTACCGCTAAGTTTATTTGTTATGATCACCGCTAACCAATCCTGCAGCGACGCTCCTCAGCAAGCCGACGCTAACGCTAAAGACAGCCTTATTCGCCTGATCACCCTGGCGCCCGGACATTTTCATGCGGCCCTGTTGCAGAAATATATGTATGACAACGTGAGCCCCGACGTGCATGTATATGCGCCTGAAGGACAGGAATTACAATCGCACCTGGCATTGATCAACCAGTATAATACGCGGGCCGACAATCCCGCTTCCTGGAATGAAAAGCTGTATACAGGGCCCGATTTCTTCGACAAGATGCTTTCTGAAAAAGCAGGCAACGTCGTAGTGATCGCCGGCAACAACAAAGAAAAGACCGACTATATCAAAAAATCCGTTGACGCTGGATTGAATGTGCTGGCCGATAAACCCATGGCCATTGACGCCGCCGGCTTCAATAAATTAAAAGAAGCATTCGCTTCGGCGGAAAAAAACAAGGTCCTTCTCTACGATATCATGACCGAACGTTTTGAGATCAACAGCATATTG
>JAEUVR010000082.1 GCA_016786785.1 Chitinophagaceae bacterium | reverse complement strand
CTTTTATGGCAAGGGAGCCGGCAGTTTTCCTACCGCCTCCGCCGTATTAAGCGATATTTCCGCCTTGCGTTACGGGTACCATTATGAATATAAAAAGCTATATCATCATAAACCCAATGAACTCACGCATGATTTTTACGTCAAAGCCTATGTGAGTTTCGACGACCTGAAGTACATTCCGCGCGAAAGTTTTGAATGGATAGAAGAATGGCATGCCGTGGAAGACCGTAAATACCTTATCGGCGTGATCCATTTTAATGAGCTGCTTACCAAAAGCTGGTGGCGGGAAAACAGGGTTTCGCTGATCCTGGCGCCGGAGCCGGTCATTGAAGACGTAGCGCTGAGGAAGCTTAAGAAAAAAAGCCTGGAACTTGCAGGCGTGATTTAGACGATTGACCGTTCCGTACATACGTTAGAGTAAGCGTTTGTTTATCGGCAGAACCGGATGAATTTGAATGGATCGATTACCTGTTGGATCATTGTGCGCGCCTCGGACATCGTTTAAAATTTTGTCCGCCCGACAAATCGAGGACCCAACGCAGCGAGGCAACAGCAGCCATGCTACTGTTTATTTCCTGAGCAGGTATTCTTTTAGCTCTCCGAATGCATTGCTCATCCGCAGGCTTACTTTTTCTTTATGAATAATGTCGCGGATCGCCGCAGGCATGTCTACCGGCTTGCCTGTTACAGGCTCCACCACATCATAAAATTTGATCGGATGGGCGGTTTCCAGGAAGATGCCCTGCGGCCGCCGCTCCTCTTTTCCCTTCATGCCGCTTGCGCCCTGCGCGTCGGCGTATTCCTTAAAGTATCGTACCAACGAAGCATAAGCCACCGCGCCATGAGGATCGGGGAGATAATTAAATTTCGTATATACTTCTCTGATAGTTTCACGGGTTTCCTCGTCAGAGACGCTATAGCTGCTGATCAGGTTTTTCAAAGCGCCGTACTCGCTGTCAAAAAGCTCCAGCATGCGCACAAAATTACTGGGATCGCCCACATCCATCGCGTTTGACAGGGTGGCTCTTGCCGGCTGCGGCTGGTATTTTCCATTCTTAAAATATTGCGTTACCGCATCATTGGCATTGCAGGCGGCGATAAAATGATCGATGGGCAGACCAGACCGATAAGCCAGGAGGCCGGCGCAGAGATTGCCGAAATTGCCGCTGGGCGTTGAAACTACCAGCGGAGGTAAAGCGCCCGACAGGGTACTGTTCTCTTTTTGCCATTGTTTCCATGCAAAAAAATAATAGAACTGCTGGGGAAGCCAGCGCGCCACGTTGATAGAGTTAGCGGAAGTAAGGAACAACGCCTTATTCAATTCCTCATCCATAAACGCCTGTTTCACCATACGCTGGCAATCGTCAAAAGAACCCTCTATTTCCAAAGCATGAATATTCTTCCCGAGCGTTGTCAGCTGCTTTTCCTGCACGGCGCTTACTTTCCCCGAGGGATAAAGGATGATCACATCAATACCCTCAACGCCATAAAAGCCGTCCGCTACTGCTCCTCCCGTATCCCCGGAGGTTGCTACCAGCACTACGGCTTTATTCTTTTTCTCTTTAAAAAAATATCCCAGGCAGCGGCTCATGAACCTGGCGCCTACGTCTTTAAAGGCAAGGGTCGGGCCGTGAAACAATTCGAGCGAAAAAATATCGTCGGTTACCCTTACCAGGGGGAATTCAAAATTTACCGTCTCCCCGACGATACGTTCCAGCGCTTTTGCAGGGATCGTATCGCCGGTATAAGGAGCAATTACCTGAAGCGCTATCGCTTCCTTGCTGTATTCCCCGATCTTTTCAAAAAAAGAAGCGGGCAATACAGGAATCGATGCGGGAAAATACAATCCCTTATCCGAAGCCTGTCCCCTGATCGCAGCTTCTCTAAAATCCACATCCTGGGAGCGTTTATTTAAACTATAATATTTCATTTCCGATAAACTTCTTGCTTTATTTATTTTGTTCAGTCAAGCCCCGCTCGGGATGTATTCATGCATCACTGCAATTCGATGCCGGGAGCGGAATATACTTGCTTCATCTTCTCCTCTACTTTCAAATCGGTTCTTTCTCTGCCGCTTCCTTATTGCCGTCAAATAACATAATCCCCGAACCTGATCTCATATATTACTTCCGTCTGCAACCGTTAACTGTCTGCCTCAGTTACCTTAATGCCCTTATCGCAGATCCGGGTAACATAGGTCCTGAACTCGATCCCGAGAGCGGAATATATTTCCTTCATCTCCTGTTCTACTTTCAAAGCAGTTCTTTCTTCGATGCTCAGCATAAAGATAGAGGGGCCCGATCCGGAAATGCCTCCGCCCAGCGCTCCGGCCGCCATGCATCTTTGCTTAACGTCTACAAAACCCGGGATGAGGATACTTCTCACCGGCTCCACGATAACGTCTTCCAGCGAGCGGCCGATCAGCGCATAGTCCTTTTGCAGGAACCCTGTTACCAACCCTGCAATATTCCCCCACTGCCTGATCGCATCTTTCAACTGCACCTGGTTGCGAAGGATCTGCCTGGCATCGGAGGTCTTCACTTCTATCTGGGGATGCACAACGGTAACATACAGAGGCGGGAAGGAAAGCCTCACGATATCCAAGGGTAAAATAGAGCGGACAAGCGTAATGCCTCCGTAAAGGCCCGGCGCGATATTATCCGCGTGTTTAACGCCCGAAGCCAGCTTTTCGCCCATCATGGCGAAGCGCACCAGGTCTTCATTGGAGAACCGGTTGCCCAACAGGACGTTTGCCCCGGCAACCGCCCCTGCGGCGCTCGCCGCGCTGGAGCCCAAGCCGCTGCCAGGCTTGATCAACTTGTTTACCGTAACATGAAAACCGACTTTTTCCTTCAGTTCCTCGACAAGCGCCAGTAAGGCGACGCCCGCCACGTTTTTTTCAGGGTCTAACGGCAACCCATAGCTGTCTTCATGCGTTATGGTAATGCCGGGGCTATCGGTCAGGCTCATGGTCATCCTGTCCGCCGGATCGGCCAGCGCCATACCCAATACGTCAAAACCGCACACCAGGTTAGCCACTGATGCCGTCGCCAATATGTTTACCTTTTTCATCTATTCGCCTTTTGGATCTTCCTGTCAACGGGACAGGCTATTAAGATTTATCGCTGAAGGTATATCTTTTTTATATTTACCTATGTTCTCGAAGCCCTGATGATATCGGCAAACACCCCGGAAGCCGTTACATCGGCTCCTGCTCCCGCGCCCTTGATCACCATAGGTTGTTCATTATACCTGTCTGTGTAAAATAACACTACGTTATCCTTCCCGTATAAATGATAAAAATCATGGTCGGGGCCTATCTGCTGTAAACCCACCGCCGCCTTCCCATGCTCATAGGTAGCCACAAACTTCAGCTTGGCGCCTGCGTCTGCCGCTTTCCGGAACAGCTTCTTAAAATGTTCTTCCTCCTTAGCCATCTCCGCGTAAAAATTGGCTACGTCGCCGACCATGCAGGAAGCAGGCATAAATGATTCATTGGAGATATCTTCCATCTCTATCTGCTCTCCGGCCTCGCGGGCCAGGATCATGATCTTGCGCATCACATCCTTACCGCTAAGATCCAGGCGGGGGTCGGGTTCTGTAAACCCTTCTTCCTGGGCCCGGCGGACCACTTCCGCAAAACTCGTTTTACCCTCATAGTTATTAAATACAAAATTAAGCGTGCCGCTCAGCACCGCCTGTATCTTATTAATTTTATCTCCGCTCCGTAACAGGTCGTTCAGGGTTCCGATCACCGGCAGGCTCGCGCCGACATTTGTTTCAAACAGCAGGGATGTGTTATGTTCCCGGGAAAGGTTCTTTATCTCTTCATAATATTGATAAGCGGAAGAACAAGCGATCTTATTACAGGCCACAATGGAAATATTCCTCGACAGGAGCTTAGGATAACAGGCTGCCACCTCGGCATTGGCGGTGATATCGGCAAAAATGGAGTTCCGGAAATTCTTTGAAGACGCCTGCTGTATAAAGCTTTCCAGGTTCATCTCCTCGCCGTTTTTCAGGTCTTCCTTCCAGTCGTCGAGGTTGACGCCCTTATCATTAAAAAGCATTTTTTTGCTGTCGGCCAGGGCGACCACCCTTACCTGCAGACGAAGGTGCTCCTGAAGGTATTGTTTCTGGCTCCGCAGTTGATCCAGTAAGCGGCTGCCTACATTGCCGACGCCGACAATAAAAAGGTTAAGCTGCTTGAACGCCGTTTCGAAAAATTCTTCATGCAATACATTGACCGCTTTTTTCACGTCGGTCATATAGATCACCGCAGAAATATTTCTTTCCGAAGATCCCTGGGCAATAGCCCTTACATTCACGCCATTTCTTCCGAGCGCGCCAAACATTTTACCGCTGATACCGGGTCGGTTTTTCATATTGTCTCCCACGAGGGCGATAACGGCCAGCGAGGCTTCCACTTTCAACGGCTCCAGTTGTCCCGCAAAGATCTCCTGCGCAAAAGCCCTGTCTACCGACTCCTTGGCTCCTGTGGCATCGGCCTGCGAAACGCCTACGCATATGGAATGCTCGGACGATCCCTGGGTGATCAGGATCACATTGATCTTATCGGCTGCCAGGGCTTCAAACAATCTTTTGGAAAAGCCGGGAATACCCACCATGCCGCCGCCTTCCAGGCTCAGCAGGGCGATATTGCCGATACTGGAGATCCCCCTTATGGCATGCCCGTTTTTGACGGCTTGATCATCGATAAGGGTTCCCTCATGATCGGGAGCAAAGGTGTTCTTCACCCAGACCGGAATGCCTTTTTTCAATACCGGCTGGATTGTAGGGGGATAAATAACTTTAGCCCCGAAATGAGACAGCTCCATCGCCTCCTGGTAGGATATATGGGGGATCACGCGGGCAGAGGATACGAGGCCCGGATCTGCCGTCATAATGCCCGATACATCGGTCCATATCTGCAATTTGGACGCCTCCATAACAGCGGCAAGGATGGCGGCTGTATAATCGGAGCCGCCCCTGCCCAGGGTGGTCGTAACATTGCCGGGGCCGGAGGCAATAAAGCCGGGGATCACAAACAGATTATGAGCGGAACTATTAAAGTACGACTGGACCTGATCTATGGTAACCTCTCTATCCAGACGCGCATTGCCAAAGCCGGCATCCGTGCGGATCAACGCCCTGGCGTCTTTCCAGGCATTATCAACCCCGTCCGACTGCAGCGCTGCGGAAATGATCTGGGAAGACAATAATTCTCCATAGCTCACCAGCCAGTCGCGGGTGCGGACCGAGAGTTCCTTCAACAGGAAGACGCCGTTACAGACATCCTCTATTTCATTACATTGTTTCTTTACGGCGCTTAAAACGCCGCTCTGGCGGGCGATGGGGATCAATTGCTGCACGGCTTCGAGATGCCGGGCTTCCATTCGGGAAAGCTGTTCCTTATATGATTCGTCTCCCTGCGCCGCAAGCGTAGCGCTGGCGATCAACTTATCCGTTATACCCCCAAGCGCAGAAACCACCACTACTGTTTTTTCGTTTTTCGCCGCTTTTTTTACGATAGCAATTACCTTACGTATATTCTCTGCATTGGCAACGGAAGACCCGCCAAATTTTAAGACCTGCATATATATTTAATTGATTGTAATGATTGTTTACCTGTTCGATAATGTAGCCTGAGCCCACTGGATATTATGTAATAGTACAACCCTTAACGGGTTGTTGCGGCGATCGTAATAGTGGTTGCAGCGCCATTAGCTGAAGAAGCTATGGGAGAAGAAAAAGTAATATTATTGACCGGGTATTTCATTTTTAGCGCCGCTAAGGTATGTAAAAGCGCTTAAAAAAACACATACTGCGTCATTTTCGAGAAAATGAATTATTTTCAACCTCCGTTTTGCTTGCCCATAGGACCTTTTTCAACATTTTAAATAATATTTGCGCTGATGGATCACCAGTCTAGCTCAGGTTTGCAGCAATTTAAGAACTCCGTAGGCATTAAATTCCAGTTGTACAACAGCTTGTTTACCTCCCTGCCCTTTCACCGGATTGAAAAAACAGGAATATTATTATCCCTGTTATTGAACAATTGCGAAGAGGGCTTCAGAAAAAAACAAAGTCCCGAACAAATTATCGGGGAGTTTTTCCAGAAACATACTTCTTATACCGCCGAAGCGGATAAGCTGGACCTGCTATTCAGGTTTATCCAGTTTGTGGAACGCCAGGTGGTGCTCTTTGACGCCCTGGAAGACGCGGCTTTCTGCGAAGTGAATGATATGAATGGCGTGGGAACCCTTAAACAGCTTGAACTGGAGGTTATACAGCAATCCAAGCAGGAAGAACTATACGAAAAACTAAAAAAATTTGGCGTCCGGTTGGTGCTAACCGCCCATCCCACCCAGTTCTACCCGGGATCGGTGCTGGGCATTATCAACGATCTTTCGGAAGCGCTGAAAGAAAACAACGCAACTAAAATCAATACTTATCTTCAACAATTGGGCAAAACGCCTTTCTTCAACAAGGAGAAACCTACCCCCTATGACGAAGCGATAAGTCTTTGCTGGTATCTTGAGAATGTTTTTTACCCGGCTGCGGGAAAAATTCTTTCTTTTATAAAAAGCCAGTTTCCCCAGGCAAAAACCGAGGAAAATCCCATCATCAATATGGGCTTCTGGCCCGGAGGCGACAGAGATGGCAATCCGAATGTATCTGTAAACACGACGCTTAAAGTGGCCGACGCGCTGCGCAGCGGCATTATTGAATGCTATTACGGCGATATCCGGAAGCTTAAGAGAAGGCTCACTTTCAAAGGCGTCGACGCCATTCTTAACGACCTGGAAAAACAGCTTTACAACAATATCTTTATTCCCGGGCAAAAGACCGATATCACTAAGCAGGGAATACTGGACTCCCTGCTCCGGATCAGGGAAATCCTGATCTACCAGCACAATGGTTTGTTCCAACACCTGGTAGACAACCTGATCAGTAAGGTGCATGTGTTCGGTTTGCATTTTGCCTCGCTCGACATCAGGCAGGACAGCTCTATTCACCGCCTCGCCATGGAAGCTATAGCCGCAAAAGGCGACGCGCTTCCCCGCAACTACGGGTCGCTATCCGACGAGGAAAAGATCAAACTACTGGTTAACGCGGAAGCAGACCTGTCGGAGGACGACTATGAAAATCCGTTGATCAAGGACACGATCCAAAGCATTAAGGCCATCAGGCAGATACAGCAGTACAATGGCGTAGAAGGCTGTAATCGCTATATCATCAGCCATAGCAACAGCGCGCTCGATGTGCTGCAGGTATACGGCTTGTTCTTATTATGCGGATGGAAAAAGAACGAGGTCAGAATCGATATTGTGCCCTTGTTTGAAACGGTGGAAGACCTTAGGATGTCCGGAGCCGTTATGCAAGAATTGTATTCAAACAAAGAATATATGCGCCATCTTAAGTCCCGCAAATCCCGGCAAACCATTATGCTTGGGTTCTCAGACGGCACAAAGGACGGCGGCTATTTCATGGCCAACTGGAGCATATACAAAGCAAAAGAAGATCTCACCAATATATCGAGGCAATTTGGCATAGAGGTTGTTTTCTTCGATGGCCGCGGCGGCCCCCCCTCCAGGGGCGGCGGAAAAACGCATAAGTTCTATGCGTCGATGGGAAAAAATATCTCCAACGAGGAGATACAACTGACCATCCAGGGGCAAACCGTAAGCTCTAATTTCGGCACTATCGATTCGGCGCAATACAATATAGAACAACTGATCCATGCAGGGATCTCCAATACGCTGTTTTCGAGCCGCTCTGAAACGCTGAAAAAAGACGAAGAAGCAATATTACAGGAGCTGGCGGATGAAAGCTTCAAAAGTTATATTCTCTTAAAACAGCATCCTGATTTTGTGAACTACCTGGCGCATGTAAGCCCATTGAAATTTTATGGGGAAACG
>JAEUVR010000054.1 GCA_016786785.1 Chitinophagaceae bacterium | reverse complement strand
GCTTAACGCGCCGATAGTTACGCCCTGGTATATTTTAACATTGTCGCCGATCACCGAGGTCTCGCCAATGACTATCCCCGTGCCATGATCAATAAAAAATCCGCCGCCGATCTTCGCCCCGGGATGAATATCAATGCCGGTCCTGCTGTGCGCATATTCCGTGAATATGCGCGGCAATATCTCCACTCCTAATACATACAATTGATGAGCGACCCTGTACGTCGCTATGGCATAAAAGCCGGGATAGGCTACCTGCACTTCCTCTACCGATCGCGCCGCCGGATCGTGCTTAACGATCGAGGCCGCATCGTTCAGCAATACTTCGTATATGCCGGGAAGCTGTTTAAAAAACGCTTCGGTAACCGCCTGGGCCTTGTCGCCATCGCGCGCCACATCGTACACGAGGGTAGACAGATAGCTTTTTAATGAATCAAATTCCTTTTGGACATCAGTAAAAGACTCGTTCCTGCCCTGCTTTGGCAAAAACAGAAACCGGAACAACTGGTCAATGAACTCCTCGGCCAGCTCCTTATCGGGAAAGGAGGAGAATGCTTTTTTATTTCGCTCGTGTAATTGTTGTAAGAAAGAGACGCTCATAAATATATTTTAAACTGATGAATAGCGCGCCGGGCCTGTTTGCCAGCGATGATGATCCGTCGTTACTGGATCATACACGCCCCGACCGTAACATTGCTGGTTTCATCAATTAATATGGCTCCTCCATTTTCCCTCAGTTCGTCATAACGATCAAAAGAAAGCGGCGACGCCGTTTTTATAACGGCCCTGAAAACATCGTTCAATTCGGCCTGTCCGGGCGAATGATCCTTTTCCAGGGTATTTACATTCAGTTTGTATTCGATATTTTTTACGACAGCTCTCACCACTCGGCTATTCAATTGCAGGAGATATTTATTTCCCGGGACCAGGGGTTTGGAGTCCATCCAGCATACCAGCGCTTCCAGTTCCTGTTCCGTTTTGGGCAGAGAGTCTTCTTTTACTATGATATCGCCGCGACTGATATCGATATCGTCCTTCAACAGCAGGGTTACGCTCTGCGGAACATGGGCTTCTTCCGTCGGCTTGCCGTTTATTTCTATACCGCTGATCTTTGTCTTTAACCCAGAAGGAAGCGCAACCACCGCATCTCCCACCTTGTATACGCCGCTGATGATTTTCCCCGCATATCCCCGGTAGTCATGCAACTCCTCGGTTTGAGGCCTTATCACATATTGCACGGGAAAACGCGCGTCCTTATAATTCAGGTCTTTCTGCACTTCCGTATTCTCCAGTATTTCCAGCAAAGACCCGCCTTCATACCACGAAATATTTGCAGACCGCTCTACAATATTGTCTCCCTGCAGCGCGCTGATCGGGATATACTTTACGTCTTTTAATCCCGTGGCTTTGGCCACTTTCGCATAGTCGATAACGATATTGTTGTAGACGTCCTGTGAATAATCCACCAGGTCCATTTTATTAATGGCTATCACCACATGCGGGATCGACAGCAATGAGGCGATGATAGAATGGCGGCGGGTCTGTTCCACGACGCCGTTCCTGGCGTCGATAAGGATGATCGCCAGATCGGAATTGGAAGCGCCCGTCACCATGTTACGGGTATACTGGATATGCCCCGGCGCATCGGCAATGATGAATTTTCGTTTGGGCGTAGAAAAATATTTATAGGCCACGTCGATCGTTATGCCCTGCTCTCTTTCCGCGCGAAGGCCGTCGGTAAGCAAGGCCAGGTCGATCTCTCCTTCTTCCCTGTTCTTGCTTTGCTTTTCGATCGCTTCCAGTTGATCGATCAGGATAGATTTGCTATCATAAAGCAATCGCCCGATCAGGGTGCTTTTCCCATCGTCTACGCTGCCGGCTGTTATAAATCTTAAAAGGTCCATTTTTATTTAGTTATTGCTGAACTTAAAAATATCCGTTCTTTTTTCTGTCTTCCATCGCCGCTTCCGAAACCTTGTCGTCTATCCTGGTCTCCCCGCGTTCGCTGGTTTTGGTGGCAATGATCTCCGAGATAATATCTTCCACATTGTCGGCCTTGGATTCCACGGCAGCCGTACAGGTCATATCCCCTACCGTGCGATAGCGAACGGTGCGGGTAACGATCTTGTCGCCCGGATCCAGCCTGATGAAGCTGGAATAAGCCACCAGCTGCCCCTCGTGCTCCAGCACCTCTCTTTCATGCGAAAAATAGATAGAGGGAAGCTGTATGTTTTCACGGCGTATATAGTTCCAGATATCCAGTTCAGTCCAGTTGCTTATAGGGAAAACGCGCACATTCTCGCCTTTATGTATCCTGCCGTTATAGGTGCTCCACAGTTCAGGACGCTGAAGCTTGGGGTTCCACTGCCCAAACTCGTCGCGAACGGAAAATATTCTTTCCTTTGCCCTCGCCTTTTCTTCATCTCTCCGGGCGCCGCCGATACAGGCGTCGAATCCGAACTCTTCAATGGTATCGAGAAGAGTATATGTCTGTAAGGCATTGCGGCTGGCAAACTTCCCGGCGGGCTCGGTCAGGCGTTTTTCCCGGATGGTATCTTCTACCTTGCGCACGATCAGCTTTTCGCCGATACTGTCGGCGAGGTTATCGCGAAACGCCAGCGCTTCGGGGAAATTATGCCCGGTATCAATATGCACCAAAGGAAAGGGAAACTTCCCGGGCCGGAACGCTTTCAACGCCAGGTGGACCAGCGTGATGGAATCCTTCCCTCCTGAAAATAAAAGCGCAGGCTTTTCAAACTGCCCCGCTACCTCCCTGAAAATATGAATGGCTTCCGATTCAAGATGATCAAGGTAGTCCGATCTGTACTGCTTCATATCCTTGTGTTTATGGCTTTGCTGAGTAATGATGTTATTGATTGTTTTCCGCTAATAATTTGTCGTCGGCCGGCGCTGCCGCTACATGCAGCCCGCATTCCTTTTTACTGCTGTCTTCCCACCACCATCTGCCGGCCCTGAAATCTTCTCCGGGCCTGATGGCGCGGGTGCAGGGGGCGCAACCGATGCTTACAAATCCCCTATCGTGCAAAATATTATAAGGCACTTCATTGCGATCTATATATTCTTTCACCTGCTCCGTTGTCCAATGCAAGAGAGGGTTGTATTTAATGATGCCATTGCCATTGTCCCATTCAAATACGCTCAGGTCCTGCCTCGCGGCAGAATGTTCCGCGCGCAGCCCGGTTATCCATACAGCATTGCCCGCCAAAGCTCTTTTCAGGGGTTCCACCTTCCTGATATAGCAGCATTCCTTACGATTTTCGACAGACTCATAAAAAGCGTTGGGACCCTTTTCGGTAACAAATTTTTCCAGGGGCGCATGTTCGGGATAATAAGCCCTGATCGCAGCCTGGTATTTTTCGTTGGTCCGGCTCCAGACAGCGTAGGTTTCGGGAAACAAGCGGCCCGTATCCAAGGTGAACAGGGTTACCGGGAGCCTGTTGCTGAGTATTTCATGGGTGATCGCCTGGTCTTCGTAACTAAAGCTCGAAGAAAAAATCACTTTTCCGGGAAACTGCGCTGTCAATAGCGCAATAACCTCCTTGATGGAAAGGCCCTCGGATTTTTCGGCAATTTCAGGTATATACTTCTGTAACATCTTATTTATCTGGCATTTATTTGAAAGAGAGCAGGGGAATCACGGACGGTTCGTTGATGGCTTAACAACAACGCATGCTACAGCAACAGCAGCATTTATGCACGATAATATAAGAGAGGTTGGGTATTGTCATATAGTCTATCTATCAGGTGCACAAAGATAGGGATTACTATCATTATTTTTCTGAGAATCAATAAATAATTGCCAATAAAATCAAAGAAAATCCTTGCGCCTATT
>JAEUVR010000027.1 GCA_016786785.1 Chitinophagaceae bacterium | reverse complement strand
TTAATAACATTCAGGTCCTTGGTCTCCGCCGTATTGGTAATATTAGCGCTGGATTGTCGTCTTAGCCTGCTCATTTTGGATTTGTTTAATATGGTTTTGTGATAAACTAGCGTATTTTTCTACCTCCTGCTTCAGGGGGCTCTCAGGAAAACGGTCTATAAAATCATTACATTCCGTAACCACCTGTTCATAACGGGCGGCTTTTTTAGTCTCTATGCTGTTCTCTGCATAGAGAAAATAAGATTTAATGGCCTGCAGCTTGTACTTATCTCCCTTATCCGTATCCGGAAAACTATTCATCAGGCTCGAAAAGGCAATCCCCGCAGCGCGGTAATGCCCCAGATTATAATATAATTCTGCGCTCTTATACTCTTTGTCTTCCAGTTTCGTCCTTAGCTCGTCAATGATCCCCGACGCTTCCTTTATTCTACCCGATCCCGGATGCGTATTGATAAAGGTCTGCATCAGGCCGATCGTTTTTAATGAATTCGTTTGATCCAGTTCCGTTTTGGGAGACTGCCGGTAATAGGTATACGCGCGCATATACTCCATTTCTTCCGCTCTGGCGCTGGCGGGGAATACCTCTGTAAACTGTTTAAAAAGATTTTCCGCCTGCATCCAGTCTCTCAGGTAATAGGAACAATACGCATACCTATAAAAAAGATCTTCAAATTTTACATCTCCCTTAAATACAGGGAATAGTTCCTGGTATAACTGCTGCGCATAGTTATATTTTTTATCCGTATAATATTTCTCTGCCATCCTCAACTTATATTCATAATCATTGCTCTTTTGCACTTTGGCAAATTTTGAGCATGAGGCGCCAAGAACAACCAGAAAAGCCAGGAAGAATATTCTCATAAAGGCTGCAAATTTACGCTTTTGCCGACAAATTAGAAAGTATAGATCTGGAAATCCCGATCCGGTCGTTAATTAAAACATAAAACCCCAATGAATACTGATAAGGCGTACACTCCCGCGCCGTGCAAGAACCTTAGTTAAAACATAAAACCCCCATAAAGGGGGTTTTATTATAGAAAGATAAGAGATTATCTTCTTCTTAAATTCGGATGGGGAGCCGGAACAGTAGTCGGTCCTTCTTCCCGGGAGCCGTCCCGGAGGTCGACCGTATTACAATCTCCGCCTTCCTGTCCATATTTAAAGATGAAACGATCAGCGCTAACGCCTTCTTTTTCAACAAGGTAATTAATAACTGCATTCACCCTGTCCCAGCTTACCTGCTGTTCAGCTTTATTAGAAGCGCAGTATCCTACTACAGCGATCTTACATTCAGAATTATCGCGGATCCTCTGGGCTGCACCTGCCAACAGCGCCTTGGCGTCATTGTTCAGGGAAACCGATCTGCCTCTGAAAGTAATGCTGGGAAGATCGCCGATATTGCAACGACCGCGGATGCCATATTGCATCAGCGAGTCGATCGCCTTGCAGCAATCCGGGGGAGGGCATTTACCTACGCCGTCTGCGTCAACAGGTTGACATTGAGTAGGCGTGATCAATTCCTTATCCCTGTAATCAGGAACGCCGTCTCCATCTGTATCGCGGCTAACGCCATGGGCATCCACCGGCGCGCCTGCAGGAGTATTTGGTTCATTATCAAACTGATCAGTAACTCCATCGCCATCGGCGTCATCCAGGATAGGCTTCGGCATCTTCATATGCCTGGGCTGATTGAGTTCATTGTAAGCATAATCCAGGGGATTCAGCCACCACAAAGGTTCGACAGCTTTAGCGCCTAAAGCGACATTGATGCCGACAGAGGTTAAGTTATAAGTATCGTAATCGCTGGTCTTCGCAGGATTGGTATTGCTGTTTGTTTGCCATTGCTGACCATCAAGCAGGTCAGTCTTTTGGGGCAAAGTGAATTTGGTTTCAACGGCAAGGTTCAGTCGATCATTAAGCTTGAACTGCATCCCGGCGCCCATTACAAAAGTTGCTCTGAAAGGCAGACCAAACACTTCCGGTTTAAGCGGATCTTTTTCTCCCTCTGTTTCATACGTTCCATCCATCAGGTTCTTAATGGCGCGCCTGAGTTGTTTCCTGTCTTTATACACTCCGGGAGGAATAGAAGAAAAATCGTACATACTATTGCCATTCATCGCATCCACTTTTACATCGTAGATCATTCCGCCAAAGCCTGCAAAACCATAAGCATTAAAACCGGTCTTGGCGCGATGAAACCGGATATTATGTATCGCAAACACGCCCTGCAGACTGAGATCATAAATACTTGTCTTATAATTATAGATGATCGCCTGCGAAGGAATGCCTGCATTAAGGTATTGCTGCCATGCCGGGTTATTGATATAATTGGTAGACCTGGTATAGTTCAGGCCTTTTGCAACGCCGTAGCCCAATTCGCCCCTTATAGAAAACACATAGCCCAGCGCTTTGCGCAGGTGTAAGGCTGTTCCGAATCCGGGAAATTCCGACCGTACATCGCCCGATATGGCAAACACGCCAACCTTAGCGCCCAGTTCCCACTGGCTGCGAGGTTTGGCAGGAAATGGGTAATTATTGGCCAGAAATTCCGTGTGCTGGGGAAGTCTTCTTGAAGGGATCACGGAAGAGTCGTAAACGTTGTAACCGCTACCACTCCCTTGTTCCTGGGCAAATGCTCCTGACCCAAAAAGGCAGAGCAAACCCAATAACCTTGAATACATTTTGATTGCCATAACGTAGTTTTAAATATGAATATTAAGAGATTACAATTAACTTAACCAACACAAAAGTATTAATTGCCGGCTAAATAGCAAATTTTTTTAGCCGCTGTAGCCGGCATAACTAAAAGTCAATCAATAGGAAACTCAATTATTCGGATAAAAAGCAAGTTGAAGGATAGATTAGATTTCAAAGTAGTAATTTGCCTCTTCTTTCTTGCAAATGAAAATAGCCGAATCAATACTCCGACAGGAACTGATCATTTTTGAAAAAGAATTCAGGGATGCCGTTAAAAGCCAGACGCCATTACTGGATCGTATTATGCGTTTCATTGTCAACCGCAAAGGAAAACAGCTCCGCCCCATGTTCGTACTGTTGTCGGCTAAACTTTGCGGCAATATCAATGCCTCCACATACCGGGCCGCCTCCCTGGTCGAATTACTGCATACGGCCACGCTTGTTCACGACGACGTGGTGGACGAATCCCTGGAAAGAAGGGGGTTTTTCTCCACTTATGCGCTCTGGAAAACCAAAATATCGGTGCTGGTAGGCGATTACCTGCTGGCCAAGGGCCTGCTTCTTTCGCTTGACCATGACGATTTCCGCATATTACAGCTTCTATCCGAAGCGGTAAGGCTGATGAGCGAGGGAGAATTGCTGCAGATCGAGAAGTCGCGGACCCTGAATATGCAGGAAGAAGTTTATTTTGAAATTATCCGCAACAAAACGGCTTCCCTGCTGGCTTCCGCCTGCGCCGCCGGCGCTTATTCCGTTTCGCACGATGAAAAGATGGCCGAAAAATTGAGAATTTTCGGCGAAAAAACGGGAATCGCTTTTCAAATAAAAGACGATCTTTTCGATTACGGATCCGACGCTGTAGGGAAGCCCACAGGCAACGATATCAAAGAAAAAAAGCTGACCCTTCCGCTGATCTATACGCTCAATAACGTAAGCAGGCCGGTCCGGAGGGAGTTGATCTATATCATAAAAAATCAGAATAAAGATCCTCAAAAAGTAAAACAGGCGATCGGCATAGTGCATGAAAACGGAGGGATAACCTATGCGCAGCAAAAAATGATCGGTTTCAGGGACGAGGCGCTGTCGGTCTTGCAAGAATTTGACAATAGCGAAGTAAAACAGGGATTGGAAGAATTGGTGCGGTTCACTACTGACAGGAAGTTTTAGCAAGAGGCGCGAACCTCACCCTAATCTTAACGCACAATATCCAACGCATAGCCGTACCGGAATGATACAAAAACGATGGAACATATTAGCGGTAGATCCGGAAAAAACAGAAGCCTTATCCCGCTCGCTGAACATCAGCCCTACGCTGTGTAAAATACTCGTCGAGCGGGGTATAGAAACCTTCGACCAGGCAAGGGATTTTTTCCGGCCCTCCCTCGGCAAACTGCATGATCCCTGGCTCATGAAGGACATGGATATTGCCGTAGCGCGAATACTAAAAGCTTTTGCCGCCAAAGAAAAAATACTGGTATTCGGGGATTATGACGTGGACGGCGCCACGGCTGTCGCCTGCATGTATAGTTTTCTCAAAGAACATTACGAACAGGACCTGGTGGATTTTTATATCCCTCACCGCCATCGCGAAGGTTATGGCATTTCCGTAGCCGGAATTGCATTTGCAAAAGCCAACGGGTATTCGCTGGTCATCTCGCTCGATTGCGGCATTAAATCGACCGATCTTATCCGGCTTGCCGGCGATCAGGGCATTGAATTTATCGTTTGCGATCACCACCTGCCCGACAGCATTCTCCCCCCTGCCGCCGCTATTCTCAATCCCAAACAACCGGAATGCCCCTACCCGTTTAAGGAGTTATGCGGTTGCGGCGTTGGGTTTAAACTGATCTGCGCGCTGGCCCAAACGCTCCGCCTGCCGGAATCCGCCGCTTTAAAATACCTTGACCTGGTAGCCACTGCGACAGCCGCCGATATTGTGCCCATGACAGGGGAAAACAGGATCCTGGCTTATTTCGGATTAAAAAAAGCCAATGAAGACCCAAACGAAGGCATCAGGGCGCTAAAAACGCTTAGCGGCATAAAAAAAGAAATGCTGATCAGCAACCTGGTCTTTATGATCGCCCCGCGGATCAATGCCGCCGGCCGTATGGACGATGCGCGGAAAGCGGTGCAGATGTTTATTGCCGACGGTTATGCAGAGGCCTTACAGTATGCGGAAATGCTTCATTCCGATAACTCCGACAGGAAGCTGGCCGACCAGGCCATTACGGAAGAAGCGATCCAGCTCATAACAAACGATGTCGAAAACGCAGACCGTAAGTCAACGGTCGTTTACCAGCCTCACTGGCATAAAGGCGTCGTAGGCATAGTGGCATCCCGGCTCATTGAACGGTATTACCGGCCTACCATCGTGCTTACCCAATCGGGCGAATATATTGCGGGCTCCGCCCGGAGCGTGGCAGGCTTTAACGTATATGAAGCCATTCATCAATGCAGGGATCTGCTGATCGGCTACGGCGGCCATTTTTACGCTGCGGGGCTCACGATGCAACCCCGCCAGGTAAATGCTTTCCGGGAACGGTTCGAGGAAGTGGTATCCCAAACCATCCATGAAGACCTGCTGACCCCCGAGATCATTATTGACGCGGAGGCGGAGCTAAAAGACCTCACGCCCTCTTTCTACAATATTCTTTGCCAGATGGAACCTTTCGGACCTGAAAACCTCAAACCGGTATTTGTGGTAAAACGAGCAATCAACCCGGGGAACTCGCGCATCGTCAAGGAACAACATATACGCTTCTCCCTTAGCCAGGGAAACATAACATTTAATGGCATCGGATTCAATATGGCGGGGAAATTTCCGCTGTTGCAGGAAAACAAGCCGATAGATATCGTGTTTCACCTGGATGAAAACGAATGGAACGACCAAAAAAGCATGCAGCTGAAAATGATCGATTTCCGGTTGTCGGATTTGTAAGCCTGCGGAGGCGTATGGGGCGTCAAACCCTGGTACAGCCCGAGCCAACTTCAGACCCCGCTATGCTTCCAGTATGATCTTGCTCTTAGCGCCGCCATCCATCAACGCAATACTGCGGTTAATGAACGTGGTCAGTTCGGCGCCCTTTAATAACCCCTGCGATAACAGGGCCAGGTCGCCCAGGTTCCTGACCAGGCTCGCCTGTTTATCCGCATCTTTTTCCCCGAGGATAGACTGGTAAACAGGATGATTGCCATTTACGGTAAGCGTCACCTCGTCAGGCATATTGGCATAGAAGGCGCCCATCGAGCCATTTATGGCCGACATGTCTTTCATCCGGCGCATGAATTCGGGGCGGGTAGCCACCACCGGAGGCGCTTCGGCGCTAAGTCCTTTGATCTCCACGGTAGCATGGATCTGGGGTATCTCAAAACTGAACAGTTCCTTCAATTTTGTTTCCTCTTCCTTGCTAAGCAGGCTTTCAGCGGCATCCGACTTGTCGATCAGGTTATCTGCAATATCGGCGTCGACCCGGGTAAAATGGACATTCTCCCATTTCGTCTCCATGTGGTTGATGAACGCGGCGTCGACAATGGTTTCGAGCTTTACCACGATAAATCCTTTTTGTTTCGCCGCCTGGATATAGCTATCCTGCTGAACGGGACTGGTCGTATAAAGGATGACCAGCTTACCCTCCTTATTTTTCTGAAGCGCTTCCGCAGCGGAACGATATTCGTCGAGCGTATAAAAACGGTTATCGTCAACCGCTTCCATCAGGTGAAACTTATTCGCTTTTTCCAGGAATTTATCGTCCGTCATCATTCCATATTTCACAAACAGCCCAAGGCTATCCCATTTGTCTTCAAACTCCTTTCTTTCCTTCGTGAATATCTCTTCCAGCTTATCCGCCACCTTGCGGGTGATATGATTATTGATCTTTTTCACATTGGGATCGCCCTGAAGATAGCTGCGGCTTACATTCAGGGGGATATCCGGACTATCGATCACTCCATGCAGCAACATCAGGAATTCCGGAACAATGTCTTTCAC
This sequence comes from Chitinophagaceae bacterium, assembly GCA_016786785.1. Lineage (GTDB taxonomy): Bacteria > Bacteroidota > Bacteroidia > Chitinophagales > Chitinophagaceae > Flavitalea. The sequence goes on along the minus strand of JAEUVR010000027.1, from coordinate 1,111 downwards.
CTCGTCGGTTACAAATACCTGGTTGCTGTACAGTTGGATCTTATCCTTCTGGATCTCATAGCTCTGTTTGATCTTGGGGAAATACAGGATGCCGGTCAGGTTAAAAGGATAGTCCACATTTAAATGGATCCAGAACAAGGGAGGTTCGCTGAAAGGGTAAAGCTCTTTATAAAAATCCTGGTAGTCTTGCGGAGTAAGTTCTGAAGGTTTTTTGGTCCAGGCCGGCTGCGTATTATTGATCTGCTTATCGCCGAAAAAGACCGGAACGGGAAGGAACTTACAAAATTTCTCCAGGATGGCGCCGATCCTGGCCTCTTCCAGGAATTCCGCGCTTTCTTCGTTTACATGTAAGATAATATCCGTGCCGCGGCTTTCCTTTTCCGCTTCTTCAAGCAGGTATTCGGGGCTTCCATCGCATTCCCAGCGAACGGCTTTTGCTCCTTCCTGGTAGCTGCGGGTGAGTATTTCCACCTTTTCGCTCACCATAAAAGAAGAATAAAACCCAAGCCCGAAATGACCAATGATGTTCGCTTCCTTCTGTCCCTTGTATTTTTCCAGGAATTCCTCGGCTCCCGAAAAAGCCACCTGGTTAATGTATTTATCCACCTCTTCCGCCGTCATTCCCACCCCGCTATCGGAGATGGTTATGGTCTTTTTCTCCTTGTCCAGCTTAACTTCTATCCGGAGATCTCCCAATTCGCCTTTGGCGTCGCCTATAGAAGACAGGGTTTTAAGCTTCTGGGTAGCGTCGACGGCATTGCTGATCAGCTCACGGAGAAAGATCTCATGATCGCTGTAAAGGAATTTTTTAATAATAGGAAAAATATTCTCTGTTTGAACACGTATAGCGCCTTTTTGCATGAGTAACAATTTTTTTAAACAAATTTGGCTGGTCAAAGAAGGCGCCACAAGGTCAAAAACCCTCCTGAACGGAAAAACTGTCAGTTAATATATTTTGCCGCAAGGATAGGGGAATATGCAGCTGTTTCCCTACCTTTGCATCCCATTTTTAAAAAAATTAATTCACCTGCCTGCTATCGCAGGCAAAAAAACAGGGTAATGAACAATTACGAATTGATGGTGATTTTTACCCCTGTGCTCTCTGAAGAGG
>JAEUVR010000433.1 GCA_016786785.1 Chitinophagaceae bacterium | reverse complement strand
TTCAGGGGTGCAAATTTAACGAACAATTTGCAGACGGCGCATTGTCATATTTATGGCAAACAACGCTTTAATGGCTAATTTGCCTTCATGAAGCGAGAGAAAAGCAAATTTTTATTTTTTATTTTTTGCTGCCTGGCCTTTTCAGCTTCTGCGCAGGACCTGACAGGTATCTGGAGAGGGTATTTTGTCTCTAACGGCAGGATGTCCCAACTTCTCGGCGAAGACGACCGGTACAAATTCGAGATCCAGATCGAACAGGATAATAAGAATTTCTCAGGGATCACCTATTCTTATAAGACTACTGTATTTTATGGAAAGGCATCCTGCTATGGAACCTTTAATAAACAGACGAAAAAGGTTTTCCTCGAAGAGCTTAAGATTGTTGAAGTAAAAATGTTATCGGGCGGCGCCCCCTGTATTATGACCTGTTTTCTTCAGTATTCCAAGATGAACAACGAAGAAATACTGGAAGGCGCGTATACCAGCATGAGTACGGATGATTCGCTTAACTGCGGCCGTGGGACCGTATTTCTGAGAAGGGTTGAGAACTCAGATTTTCATAAAGAGCCCTTTCTCGCAAACAGGGATAAGAAGAAAACAAAACCGGCTTCGCCCGCTCCCCAAGCCGTAACCCAAACGCCTCCCAGGCAAGCCACGCCGCTGGTGCGAACGCCTCTTGCTCCAAGAAGGCCCGCGCAAACGACGGATTCCGAAAAACAATATTCGCCTGAACCTGCGCCGCAAGCGGAAGAACGCCTGAAAATAGGCATTAGCGACTCGCTGGCAAATATTCACCTGCAGCCTGATCCTGGCGTAATATTGCCCCCGGCGCTGGCTAACCGAAAAAATGAGCTGGTCAAAACCATTGTTACCAACGCCAAAGAGATCAGTATTAATATCTATGATAACGGAACGATCGACAATGATACCGTATCTGTTTACCTCGACAGCAAATTGGTCATCGCCAAACAGCGGCTGACCACCCAACCCATTACCCTGAAATTTACCCTTAATGATAAAAAAGAATACCATGAGTTGGTGATGGTGGCGGATAACCTGGGAGAGATCCCGCCCAATACCTCCCTGATGGTGGTCACGGCCGGATCGGAAAAATATGAAGTGCGTATTTCTTCTACTGAACAACAGAATGCAGTAGTGCTGTTCAGGTATAGTCCTTAGTTTCCTGGCGTCTCTTTATTAAAAACTTGCATCGGCTCGTTTGGCGCGGCCGCTACTGGCGCTTCTCAAAAGATAAAAACGAGGCGCGCCTAAGCATTTTCGGAGAAGCCCCTACTGGCGTTCCTGTCCTTCTGCGAATACTAACGCCGCCCGCGGATCCTTTCCCTGCATCGGTTATAGTTTAAAATTCCAGGTTACGGAGGGAATGAGCGGGAACAGGGATACCTGCCTGGCTTCCACGTTGAGGCTGCCATCGTACATGTTGCCTTCCTGGTTGAAGTAAATAAAATAAGGATTTTGCCGGCTGTAAGCGTTATACAGGCTGAACACCCAGCTCTGCCTGTTCTTTTTTCCCGGCTTTAGCTTAGGGGTATAAATGGCAGAAATATCAAGCCGGTGATAAGCAGGCAGCCGATGCTGATTGATCTTGCCGTACTCCTGCGTTAAAGTTTGCTCAATAATATAAAACCGCTCGGGAATCGTGATCGCATTACCGGAGCCATATACAAATACGGTCGACAGCTTCCATCTTTCATTGAGCTCATAGGCGCCCATGATCGAGAGATCGTGGCGGCGATCGTATTTGGCGGGGTATTTCTGGCCTTCGTTCAACTGCCTGAACCTGCGCCATGTCCAGGAAATCGTATATCCCAACCATCCCGAAAATTTTCCGCTGGACTTATTGATAAACAATTCGCTCCCATAGCTCCATCCCCTTCCAAAAACAAAGTTTTCTTCGGTATCTCTTAAAGAAGGCGAATATCCTTCTCCATACTCGATCTGGTTCTGCATGTCCTTATAATACAGTTCTATTGAAGTTTCATATTGATTGTTGCGGAAATTCCGGAACAGCCCTGCCGAATACTGCCAGCTAAGTTGCGGGCCTACCCGGTAAGAACTGGGCATCCAAAGATCTGTGGGCAGGGTTGAACCGGCATTGCTGACAAGATGTATATATTGACGATTGCGCGCGACGCCGGCCTTAAAAGAAGTGGATTCATCCAATGAATAACGGAGGCTGAACCGGGGCTCCAGCCCGCCATAGGTCTTGATGCGGTCGCCTTTGCCATAGACGACGCTGTCCAGTTTGTTTCCATTTTCGTCGCGTTGAAAAAGCGTGTACGGCCCTATCTGCGAAAAACTGCTGTAACGGAGACCGGCATTGACGCTGAGCTTTTCGGCGATCTCCCAGTTGTCTTCCACGTAAAGCGCCGTGTTATATGCAAATTTTTTGCTGTCATTATCCGGTTCCAGCAAAACTTGTCCCTGATGACCGCTGAGCACATTGGGCGTAAATCTATGATGCGTCAGCTGTCCGCCGAATTTAAATTTATGTTGAGGGGCGGGATAATAGTCAAAATCAAGTTTTCCGCTCAGGTCTTTTATGCCTGAGGATAATCTTATGGCCGCGTCATGCTGAATAGCGCTAAAGGAAAATTTATAATCGTTATAGACCAGCGCCGTATTGGCAAATAGTTTCTTGTTGAAAACATGATTCCATCGCAGGGAGGCGGTGGCGTTTCCCCAGGGGATATTGGCTTTGAATGATTGTTTGGAATTGGCAAAATCGAAAACATCCCTTCCGAAATAACCGCTCAGGTAGATCCTGTTTTTGTCGGAAAATATATAATTCATCTTGGCGTTGAGGTCATAAAAATAATATCCCGACCCCTGGTAGTTACCATTGGATATAAGAGGCTTGGTAAGCACGTCGAGATAGGTTCTTCGCGCCGATATGATGAAAGAGGCTTTGTCCTTTTTTATAGGCCCCTGAAGGGATAGACGGGATGCGATCAGCCCCAACCCGCCTTCTGCTTCAAAATGCTTAAGATTACCTTCTTTCATGGATATGTCCAATACGGAAGAAAGGCGGCCGCCATACTGGGCAGGCATTGAGCCTTTGATCAGTGAAACATTTTTGATGGCGTCGGAGTTGAATATCGAAAAAAAGCCAAACAGATGCCCTGTATTGTACACGATGGCGTCGTCCAGCAGGATCAGGTTCTGATCCGCCCCTCCGCCCCGGATGTATAAACCGGTATTTCCCTCCCCTGCGTTTCTTACGCCGGGCAATAATTGAAGGGTTTTCAAAATATCTGTTTCGCCTAATAATACCGGGGCCGATTTTATCCGGGCAATAGAAAGGTCTATTTTGCCCATCTGTGAAAGCGTAATATTCCTGTCTCCCCGCGTTGAGGTGATCACCACTTCTTCCATTAATGATTGCGGGAGCAGGTTAATGTTAAGGTCATGGTTATTGGTAAGGTCCAGGTTTATTTCCTTCGATAGGTATCCCGCAAAACTAATGTTTACCGTATAGCGGCCTTCCGGCAGCGTAAGCGCATAATATCCGTAATGATTGCTGATAATGCCATATCCCTGGTTCTGGATGGAGACGGAAGCGCCGATCAGCGCCTCTCCTGAGAGAGAATCCCTGATATATCCTCCAATAGTATATTTACTTTGTGAAAAGCTGTTTATCCCCGCCAAATGCAGTAGAATGAAGACTACTATCCGGGAAAGCTTATGCATTGATTGGCTGGTTATTTCATACTGTAATCCAGTGAATCCGCTATTTCTCCACAGTTTAACATTTTACTTCCAAAATAGGGATTAAAAATTTCCGGCTTATTGCTCAGCCAGTACGCTCCCTTATTGTCGAAGGCCATGGGACAATACTGGTAGTATATTTTTTGCCCGTCATACCGCACAATGCGGGTAAGGCTCCAGATAGCGTCGGTAATTACTTCGAATTCTTTTCTTTTGGCTTCAATATCGCCGCCTGCCAGCAGGGCGTTGGAGGAGGTTTTTAAAGCTTCCATATAATAGCGAACGGTTTCCTTAATGGTTCCCGAAGTATCTCCTTTAATATCGTCGACCTTTAACTGCTCGGCCGCGGCGCCCAATGACAGCGAGGAACTATTGGCTCTGGCGGTATCGCTATTTACCAATGCGTCTGTAAGCGTATAATAAGCGTTTAACAATTCGTTATAGGATTGGTTAAAAGGCCCTGTATTGGAGGCAAGCTCAAGGGGAGATTCTTTGGTTTGTTGGACAGATTTATCCTTATCGCTAAAAATCCGGTAAATGACAAATGCTGCGATGATGACAAGTAAAATGGGTAAGCCATACCTTTTCATAAGCCAAAATTTTTGCAAAGGTAACAGATAAAAAGTATCCCGCCCGATTGTCATACTTTTGCGTCTCTGTTAAATAAAATGTGCGCTTTATTATGTTGGCAGGATTAACAAATATAACGTTTGAATTTGGAGCCAGGGTGATTGTGGAAAATGCAACCTGGCATATACAGCCGAATGAAAGGATCGGTTTGATCGGTTATAATGGAACCGGCAAGTCTACCCTTCTGAAGGTTTTTGTAGGCGAATACCTGCCGTCGGCGGGTACGGTGGAAAGAAGCCGTAATACCTCTATAGGATACCTTCACCAGGATCTGCTGAGCTTTGAAAGCGGCGAGTCTATCCTGCAGGTTGCCCTGGGCGCTTTTGAGAATGTGCTGTCGCTGGAAAAAGAAATAGAAGCGCTGGGTAAACAGTTAGAGAACGCTATCCCCGATTCCGCCGAACAGGAAGCCGCTCTTCACCTGTACAGCGATAAGCTCCATGAAATGGAAACGCTCGACGGCTACAATATCCATCATAAAACCGAAGAAGTGCTGCAGGGGCTAGGCTTTGCCAATGCCGATCTCAACCGTCCTTTTACGGAGTTTAGCGGAGGATGGCGGATGAGGGTATTGCTGGCGAAAATGATATTGCAGCAGCCCGATCTCTTATTGCTGGACGAACCGACCAACCACCTCGATCTTCCTTCTATCGAATGGCTGGAAAAATACCTTCAGCATTACCAAGGGGCGGTAGTGATCGTGAGCCATGATAAGTATTTCCTCGACAGGATGGTAACCAAGATCGTAGAGCTTTACCAGCGGCAATTGCATATATACAGCGGCAATTATTCTTATTATGAAACCGAGAAGCAGCAAAGAATAGAGCTTCAGCAAAGGGCATTCGAGAACCAGCAGGAATTTATCCGCCAGCAGGAGCGTTTCATCGAACGTTTCAGGGCAAAAGCCAGCAAGGCCGCTGCAGCGCAGAGCGCCATGAAGCGGCTGGATAAAATAGACAGGCTGGAAGACGTAGCCATAGAAAGGCCCGATATCCGGATCAATTTCCGGATCGATAAGGTCCCGGGAAGAACGTTGGTAACCTTGAACGGCGTGACAAAAAAATTCGGCGATCTTACGATTGTGGAGAACGCTTCCGCTGAGATCAACCGCGGCGATAAGATCGCGCTGATCGGCGCGAATGGCAAGGGTAAATCCACCATGCTCCGGATCATTGCCGGAGCCGAAAGCTATAGCGGCGAGAGAAAATGGGGGCATAATGTGGAAGAAAGCTTTTATGCCCAGCACCAAATGGAGGCCCTGAACATCAATAACACCGTATTGGATGAGATGAGGATGTGCGGCAGTCAGCAAACCGACCAGGAACTCAGGACCCTGTTGGGATGTTTCCTGTTCAGCGGCGACGATGTGGAAAAAAAGATACGCGTATTGAGCGGGGGAGAAAAAGCAAGGGTCGCGCTTGCCAAAACCATGGTGAGCAAGGCCAACTTCTTATTGCTCGACGAGCCTACCAACCACCTGGATATGCACTCCTGCGAATTGCTGATAGAGGCGCTGAACAAATACCAGGGCAGCATGATCATCGTCAGTCATGACCGGTTCTTTATATCCAAAACGGCCAATAAGATCTGGGAGATCGACGATCATAAGATCAGGGAGTTTATCGGGACGTACGACGAATGGGCAGACTGGAAAGAGAGAAGCTTAAAGGCGGAGCAGAAAAATAATAAGCCTAAAAAAGAAAAATCTGCCGCCGAAGCGTCGATAGCGGAAAAACAGGCCGTTCCTGAATTGACGCCTGCAGCAACTGGTAGTCAGCGGCCGCAAACGCCGGGGTCCGCGGTCAAGGCGATCGATAAAGAATTGAAAAAAGAGTTGCAGAGGCAACAGCGGATCTTCCAGGAAACAGAATCCAGGATCGCCGTAGCGGCTGAAAGCAGGAATAAACTCGAGGCTGCGTTGGGCGATCCCGGCGTCTATTCCGATAAGGATAAGTTTTCTGCTACGGAGACCGAATACAAAAAGGCAAATGCGGAATTGGAAAAGTTGAATAAGGATTACGAAAAGATTTTTGAAAAAATAATGGAGCTCGAAGAAAAGATCAACGCTTAGCAAAGCCGTATGAAATCTTTGATCACGATACCGTTTTTTTTGCTCTTATTCCATCTTTCTTTTGCGCAACAGACGCCGCAACGACCTCGTATAGGACTGGCTTTAAGCGGGGGCGGCGCCAAGGGCCTTGCCCATATCGGCGTATTAAAGGCTTTGGATTCCGCCGGCCTCAAAATAGATTATATAACGGGCACGAGCATGGGCGCCGTTATCGGCTCTCTCTACGCTATCGGGTATTCGGCGGGCGATATAGAAAGGCTGGCAAGAAAGATAGACTGGGACGTAATGCTGTCTAACCAGTCTTCCCTCCGCGGGTTCGTTATGGAGGAAAAAGAGGAATATGGAAGGTATGCGGTGGAGCTTCCCTGGGTCAATCATAAGTTCAGGATACCGGCCGGCGTGCTGGAAGGCGAGGAACTGTGGTTGAAATTCGAAGAGCTTTTTTATCCTGTTTATAATGTAAAGGATTTTAATCAATTCAATATACCCTTTAAGTGTATTAGCGCCGATATCGCTACCGGCGAAGCGGTTGCTTCTGATAGCGGCGATATCGTGACCGCTATACGGTCAAGCATTGCCATTCCTACCTTGTTTACTCCTGTGGAGATCAACGGGCGTATGCTGATTGACGGCGGCGTGGTAAGAAACTTCCCGGTGAAAGACGTTAAGGAGATGGGCGCGGATATTGTTATTGGCAGCCATACGGCTTCGGGGCTGCAGCCAAAGGAGAAAGTCTCCAATGCGCTGCAGGTGTTGATGCAGATCGCCTTCTTCAATGAAGTCGCCGGCAATAAAAATGAAGAAGCGCTCTGCGATGTATATCTGAGAATGCCGCTGGATAATTATTCCATGGCCAGCTTCAACAGGGCCGAAGAGATATTAGAGATAGGAATAGAAGAAGGAAGGAAATTATACCCCCAATTAAAACATTTAAACGATTCGCTGAACAGGATCTACGGCGAGGCCCCCCGCCCTGTCAGGGGACTTCCTACGGTGGATTCTATAAAAATATCTTCTATTGAAATAAGGGGATTGGAAAAAACGACTTTTGATTTTTTTGATCATATGATGGGTTTTGAAAAGGGGAAATATTATACCTCCGAGAAACTTTCAAAAATGATCAGGCGGGTTTTTGGCACCCGGTATTATTCGCGTATCAAGTATGAACTGCAACCATTGCCCGACGGATCGGTAACCGTCGTTTTTGACGTGGTTGAAAACCCCATAAGCTTTG
>JAEUVR010000371.1 GCA_016786785.1 Chitinophagaceae bacterium | reverse complement strand
CCGGCCAGATTGCCAAGCGAACCATTCAGCGCAGCGCCGATCGCAAGGCCTGCGCCTGCCAACAACGCCGCAAAGCTGGTGATATCGACGCCTATCATGCCTGCAATTGCGAGGAACAGCAGTATGGTTAGCGTGGCTTTGGTGAGCGAGAGCAGGAATTTCTGCAGGGACGGGTCAAATTTCCGTTGGTTCAGCGATTTGCCGAGTATCCGTACCAGCGACCGGATGATCCAGGACCCGATGATATAGACTAGAATAGCCCCTATGAGTCTGGGAGCGTACGACAACGCCATATCCGCCAACTTGTCGAGCCAAATTGCGCTTTTTTCGATCGCGACGGTCGCTTCGGAAGCTTGAAGTAAGATCATGATTTAAATATCATTGGTTGCTTAAATAGATAAATTTGCAACCTAAGTTAAAAATAAAAATGAAAGAACGCTTAATTCATATTGCCGGGAGGTTAATAGCGACTCAATTTTCAATTTTATAGTCCTTTGGCTGTTTAAAAATGCTTCCGGGAGACAGCGACCCTTATGATAGCTGACCAAAAGATCAGTTACGAAAAAAGAAAGATAGAAGATAGGAGTGAACTATCGCAACGAAAAACCGCGGAAAATAATGGATCAATGATTGAAGAACTTTTACATGAACATCCTTAAAACGATAGGATTATGAGGCAAAAACTGAATTTAATAACGCTTGGCGTTGACGACTTCGAAAAATCATTGGCCTTTTACGAAAAAGGGATTGGCTGGAAAAAGTCGGATAAGAGTATGGATGGGCTGGCCTTGTTTGACTTGGGCGGAATTATCCTGGCGTTGCACCCGCGGAGCGAACTTGCGGACGACGCAACGTTGACTTATCAACCCACCACATTTTCGGGCCTAACGATTTCGCACAATACAAGATCAGAAAAAGAAGTAAACGAAATTTTAGAAAAGGTCGCAGCGCTTGGCGCCACAATCGTAAAACCTGCGCAGAAAGTTTATTGGGGCGGGTATAGCGGTTATTTCAAAGACCTGGACGGGCATTTGTTTGAAGTGGCTTACAATCCGTTTTGGGAGCTTGACGAAAATGACAATGTAAAACTGTAATCGCAGCGCCGCAAGTCTCCTAATCCTTATCTTGTGGAATATAATAAATAGGTTAATTATGAATTGCTTGAAGACCGCGCTGATCATTATTTTTTCTTTCGCGACCCTGGGCGCTTTGCCGCAAGCCGATTCCATTGTCCTTAAAAATAAAACCGTTGCCAGAGCCTTTTATTTTGATAAGAAGGCCCCCGGATTTCATACGGGCAGCTACAGGAACCTGGTTGCGGGCGTAGAATATGCAAGACCCGGAACGGAGGAATTCGGTATAGAGATAAATGGGAAAGAAGTAACGGGGAAAAACTGCGTATATCTTCGCCATGAGATCAGCAGGTCGGGAGATCTGCAGACATTAAATGTTGTTTTGAACGCCCCCGTCAGCGATGTTCAGATCGTATTACAATACATCATGTACGATAGTATTCCATTAATTAGAAAGCGCCTGCAGGTTATTAATCATGGCGGCTCGGAAGCGACGCTGACTAACCTGGATGTGGAACGCCTGCAGTTTCAGGTAGTATATACTTATATGAATGAGGTGTACGCTAATTATGGGACGCATTTAACCCGGGTTCCTTATAAAGGAGATTATAATGATGCGGCCGTTCTTCTTTTTAATCCTATTGAAAAGCAGGGCGTCATTTTCGGCAATGAGGCGCCGAGCGTGCTTAAGAGAACAGTATTATATACGAAGCCCGACCAGGTTGCTATGGGGATGGGCCTGATTGAGGACCACTTTCCTTTTAAAAAAGCGCTTGCTCCGGGAGAAACATTCTCCAGCCCGAGGACATTTATGTATTTTTCTTCTTCCGACAAATGGGAATATGCTTTCGAAGGTAAATTCCAGGATTTTATCAGGGAAAAGTTGCCCGTGAAATTATTTCAGCAGAAAGATCCTCCTTATTTTATTTATGATACCTGGCCGGCTTTGTCTGATACCATTAATGAGCGAACGATAAAAGAATGCGCAGACCACCTTCAGCAGGCCGGCTGCGATCTTTTTATCATTGATGTGGGTTGGTATAGAAGAGCGGGTGATTTTGACGCCGATCCTAAAAAATTCCCTAACGGCATAAAGCCCGTAGCCCAGTATATCAAGAGCAAGGGCATGCGCGCCGGTTTGTGGGTTACCGTAGGCAGCGTGCACAATAAAAGTAATGTTGCCCGGCAGCATCCGGAATGGCTGGTAAAAAACAAAGAAGGCAAGCCGGATAACCTGCATGATGGAAATATGCAGGAAGATGGCGACCAGTGGTCCAGCGCCCTGCGCACGATGTCGCTGGGCTCGGGATATTACGATCATATACATCAGATAATGCGGTCGCTGGTTAAGGATAGCGGTTTTTCTTATCTGAAGCTGGATCTCAGTATTGCCAATTCTGCTTATATCCAGGACTATGACAGGACCGGGGATTATGATAGTTCGGGCAAAAAGCTATACAAAGACAGGGCCGCCAGCTACTGGATAATATATGAACGGGCAATGAATTTAATGGATACCCTTAAGGCAGAATTTCCCGGCCTGCTGCTTGATTGCACTTTTGAAGTATGGGGGCGATATAATTTGGTAGATTATGCATTGATTGAGCATGCCGATTACGATTGGCTTACTAATTTTGATTACCCGCCGCCGGTTGGGCCTATCTCCATCCGTCAAATGAATTACGATCGTTCCCGCGCAGCGCCGGCCAGCGCCCTGTTGATCGGCAACCAGTTTATGAATGCTCCCAACTACCGGTATGTTTATTTTTCAATGGCCAGCGGCGCCACCGTAATGGTTGGAGATCCAAGAAAACTTTCAACCGCAGATAAATCGTTTTACCGGAAATGGAATGCATGGTTCAAAAGCATGGATAAAAAATACCAGTTTACCCGGTTCCGGCAGACATACGACATATTTGACAGGGCTACCAATGAGAATTGGGATGGATGCTTTCGTTTCAATCCTGAAAAAGAAGGAGGAGTACTGTTTTTTTACAGGAATAATTCGGGCGATAGCGCCCGCGTATTTAAGATACCCTGCGTACATGCCAACGTCAACTATAGGATATATGACCCAGAAAATAATCGCACCATTGCGCGGCTTAGAGGATCGGACCTGTTGTCGAAAGGCCTGACTGTTGCCATATCTTCGACTTATTCTGCCAGAGTATTGGGGATTGAAAAAGACGCGTCAAAGACTAGCGCCGGCAAGTAGAGGGTATTGGTAACGGAGATATCCATGGATTATAATGACGACTCCTGCATGCAGCTTTAATGTTGTAAGCAATCTGGCAAACCGTGAAAACCTATTAAAAGAAGATAGCGCTTATATGAAATTATTGATACGGGAAATTAATGAGAACGATCCTTGGACGATCTCAGCGGCTTTTAAAGAACAGGGTTGGGATAAGCCGGTTGCCCTCTATGAGAGATATGTTGCCGAACAAAAAAATGGCGACAGGGCTACTTTATTAGCGGAGATTGACGGAGTATTTACCGGTTATGTGAATGTTATATGGAATTCCCGTTACCCTGTTTTCAGGGAGAACAGTATTCCCGAGATAAGCGATTTTAATGTTTTGGCGAAATACCAGCGATCAGGCATAGGAAACAGGCTGATGGATAGGGCGGAAGCGTTGATTGGCGAAAGATCATCCGTTGCCGGTATCGGCGTCGGAATATTTTCAGATTATGGAGATGCCCAACGGTTGTATGTGAAGCGCGGGTATATGCCAGACGGGAAGGGCATATATAATGGCAGATCTTATGTAAAGTATGGAGACCAAATCGTGATTGATGATGATATTGCGCTATACTTTACCAAGAGATTAAGCGAAGCATCGTCACCGCAGGCCATGGCAAGCAACGCTCCTGAAACGACAGGCGCATTGACAGGCATAATCTACCGCGACGCCAATCATTCCGACCTGCCAAGGATAGTCGAAATATACAACTCGACTATACCCTCAAGAATGGTTACGGCAGACGTCGAAAATGTCTCTGTAGCGAGCAGGCTGCAATGGTTTGACGAGCATGACCCATCAAAAAGACCGCTTTGGGTTATCGAAGACAGCGCAAAGCAAATCATCGGTTGGGTGAGTTTTCAGTCCTTTTATGGCCGGCCGGCATACGATGCCACGGCGGAGATAAGTATTTATCTCGACGGTGAACAACGCGGCAAAGGATTGGGAAAGCAGGCGCTTCGATATTGTATTGAGCATGCGCCAAGGTTAGGGATCAACACTTTGCTTGGGTTTATTTTTTCGCATAATGAACCAAGCCTGAAATTGTTCAGGTATTTTGGATTTGAAGATTGGGCGACGCTTCCCAATATTGCCTTGCTTGACGGACAGGAGAGGAGCTTAAAGATTCTAGGAAAACGCGTCGGTTAACGGATGGAAGCCTGGAAGCCGGCGCGCGCTTAAGAAGATCTGGAGAGAAGATAGCGCCGGCGTTGTATTCAACGGCGTTTTCAGCGGAGAGATAGGGCTAATCGTATTTTTTGTCCTTATACAAGAATCCTCCGAGACTGAAATTGAAATTGAACTCAAAGAAATTTTCTTTGATCAGCGGATATACGGCGATTCCCCGCGACCCGATCTTGCAACCGACAGAATAAAAGTTCAGGTTGTTCTTACTGGGAAATGTGGCCCCGATCGTTGCTGCATTCGAAACGATCTGGTTGTTGTTGATTACGAGGTATGATTGCTCCCTGTTGAATCCTGCGTGCAGACTGATCCCCGGAGTCTGTCCCCAGTATGTGGTTCGGGTAAACTGGTGTCGAATGCCTGCCGAAAAACTATAGGCGTCCGTGGCGGTAAAATGATTCCCTTTATATTTTGTGGCCGACCAGAGATGGCCGATCATATCGATGCTGCCGGTAAAGGAATTCCTTGAAAGGCTGATTCCGACGCCGAATTTCTGTGGAAAAAGGAATTTGCCGTAAGCGTTATTTTTTTCTGAGAGTATTTCATCACTCTGATTCAGGAGTTTGGCCTCCTCTTCAACGTTCAGTTTGATCTGTGGTTCGTAAAAAGCGCCAAGTATCCATTTGTTCTTCTCGCCGCTGATCTGGTATTGTACGCCTCCCCCGAGGGAAGCCTGGTGGTAATATTTATTCGCATCGGAGACAATCGTCATCCCATTGTTCAGCGCCATCGACTCTTTGGTATTAATGGAGCCGAAAATAAAACCGATATTGGCGCCGACCGCCAGGTTTTTGCCGATCCTGATAGCATTTCCTGTATATATCTGGTAAAGACCGCCGTTTCCTTCTACATCATTGGTTGTATTGGTTTCAGTTCCGGCAATTCCACGGGATGCGGTGGTATAATATTGTACTTGCGAAAGCCTTCTTAATCCGACAATAGTTCTTACCGCGCCAATAAACTGCGCGGATAAAGCGACCCTAGAAATTGTAAAGTCGCCCGCCGCCGCATTCACATTTTCATTTATATAGCGCGAGCTAAGCCCTCCTAAGGTCAGTTCCAGTTTTAGGTTGTCCTTGGGAAGCCAGGCAAAGCTGGAAGGGTTGATCTCATTAATCGAATAGGTCGAAGGCATCGCCACGCCCACATTGCCCATACCCATATAGGCATTCTGATCCCGCATCCGGTAGTCCCCGATCCCATAAGCCGAATAGATCGAGTTTGGGTCTTCCTGCCCGGTTACAACGTCGCAATAGGATAATGCCAGGCAAAAAACAAGAATAGGTTGTTTATAACGCATGAGGCTCATTTTTTGTAGAAGATCAATTGCGCGGTTAGTGATGAAGGTTGCAGTGGATGACGGTTATCTGCCGCCACGAGCCGCTGCATGGAAAAAATGGTTGAACCTGACGCTGAATAAGCTTTGAGGTCGGCCGTTGAGGAAGCGACCTCTGTCGCGGAAAGTTCGTTGTGCATGAACGACGCCACATCATAGCTATAGCCGGTAGATATGCCGTTTAAGACGTCGATAAAAAGATTGCCGGTCTGAATATAGTTGTTATCCGACGAGTATAGCGGCGTTGATGAAATGCCGGATTCATTGCGGAGGCTCATGCCTATGTAAGGGATCAGCGGAAATTTATCAAAGGAGCCGGCAATAGGTTTAATATTCAGGGATGCGCTCGCGATGATAACAAAGTTTGGCAATGCTGCGATCCTTTTTGCAGAAGGCAAATTGATTTTAGCGCCGATGCCGGCAAGATCGTTCAGGTAAATTCGATGATTCAGCTGATAGGAGGGTATCGATGCGCCGGGAACCAGCGACTGCAGTTCGGATGAACTTACATCGCAGCTGATTTTATTAAACTGGTAAGCGTCGCCTTCAGCTGCATAGTCTAAGTATTTTACTACGGGCGCGCCTTTGTCTTCATGATAATACAGACGGATAAAAAGCGTTGAATCCGTAACGGGGAACCGGTAGATGACCTTATTGTACGTTGCATTGCTGATTTGCAGCCCATGAAAGTATTGCTGAAAGTTTTCCTGATTCTGGATGTTGGCGTGTTTTGTTTTATAAAAATTAAAAATCTCACGGCCGAAATCGTCGCTTAGTCGTATGCGTATGGAATCATCTACGTTTGGGCGGAACCGTACGGTATTTTCTCCCAGAATCTCCTCATACGACAATAAAGCATGTTGATTATAATAGGTTGGCGCCAATGGGTCGAACGCCTGTTTCAGTTTATGCACAACGACGCGCCAGTCCGATAGCGTATCGCCATACCAGGCGCTATCGCTACGCATGATCAATACGATCGAGTCGTAATATTCATTCGCTGCGCCGACGGTCTGGTAATCGTCGGCCGCCAGCTTGAACCGGCTGAACGTGATTGATTCAATATGGCCGAAGTTGGGGTCGGCGACGGAGCCGATAATGGCCATATTGCTTCCGGATGTGGCAAAAGAATCGAGCCTGTAGATAGTATATTGCGGGGAGATCGTGTCTGTTTCCTCGATGTACAGATCGTCTGAAAGGCGAATCGTTTCGATTTCCTGCGATTTTTTAACGCAGGAATTCAGACAGGCAATAAAAAATATCATGATCGGGAAAGATAAACGGCACTTCACTTACGGCTAATTTTTCTCAAACATATTGACGCCGGCCGGCGCTTAATTAAAGAAAACGGTGAAACCCGATTTTGTAGAGATGTAAAGCGCTATTCATCCGACATTAACAATTGCTTAAGTTTACTATTGCCGCGGCGCTCTGTTAATGATCTTATAAAAGAGCTGTTTCACCGCGACAATTGCGGCGATCGTCGATTTTTTTGATAATGTTCTTCGGTTATCTGCTTTTTTTGTCAAAAAAACCGATGCAACTAAGAACGCTAACTTATTTTCTACTGATTACTATGACTGCGGTCGGTATAGGATGCGTCAAAACCTCCGATAGCAGCGACGACGATCTCGTGGGCAACTGGATGAGACGCTGGGATTTTGAGGCGAAAGCGCGTACGGAAGCTGTTTCTGCCGTAACTGCCGATGGGAAAGTCTTTGTAGGACTGGGATTTGACGGCATAAACCGACTGACTGATTTTTGGGAATATAATCATTCAAATGAAGTGTGGTATCAGCGACAGTCTTTTCCGGGCGCGCCAAGGAATTCGGCTATTTGCTTTAGCGCGCTGAATAAAATATATGTTGGTCTGGGCTACGATGGGGTAAATTATCTGAACGACATGTGGCGCTATGATCCTCAAACCGATGCCTGGGAGCCCGTTGCCGCTTTTCCGTCGACAGGTAGAAGCGGAGCGGTTGCCTTCTCAATCAATGATAAGGGCTATGTATCGTCGGGATATGACGGTAATCATTTAAAGGATTTTTGGGAATATGACGCTGCCGGCGATGTATGGACAAAGAAAAACACGCATATAGGCCTGAAGCGCAACGATGCGGTCGCATTTGTTATCGACAATAAGGCTTATTTCTGCACCGGGGTGAACAACGGCGAATATGTGAATGATTTTTTTATGTATGATCCTTCCACGGATACCTGGGAAGCCAAGAGACCGATCGCAAATACCGACTCTGACTTGGACTATGATGACGATTATACTACCATAACAAGAAGCAACGCGGTGGCTTTTTCATTGAACGGAAAAGGGTATATTACAACCGGTATCAATATAAGTTATCGCAGCAATACATGGGAATACGACCCTGCTACTGATCTATGGGCCCAACGCACCGGTTTTGAAGGCACAGATAGAGAGGGAGCCGTGGCATTTGTGATCAATAACAGGGCATTTGTAGGGCTGGGTAACAGTTCCAATCTAAGATTCGACAATTTCTGGGAGTTTATTCCCGGGGTAAAGCAGGTTGATAACGATTAATGAGAAAACACTGGCATAAACGCAAAATAGCAATAGCTTTGTTTCATACAGCGGTTTGGTCGCTGTTGCTGATGCTTCCTTATTTTCTCCGACCGGATATTCCGGGGATGCGCAACCAATCGATATCTACGTTTCTAAGCTGGGGCAGTATAGCCCATGTGCTATTCCTGGCGGCCGTATTTTATTTTAACGCCTATTGGTTAATACCCCGGCTCTTTAATGTAAAACGATACTGGCTGTATGCCGTTTCAATAATACTGATCCTATGCGCGGGCGCGGTATTCAATGTTAATGTTGTAAAGCGTAAATATTTTTTCCAGCTGCCGCCCGACCAAATTGCGCGGATCCGGATGAAGGACGCCTTTCCGTTACGCGATCCCAGTCAGGCTTTTCATTTGCGTCCGCCTTTTTTTCCCACGCTTTTCCCCCTGCTGTTTACCATCGCTGCGAGCATCGCATACCGGTTTTTCCTCGACAGGCTGAGATTCGAAAGGGTTCAACAGCAAAGACAAACGGAACACCTGAAATCCGAACTTAGTTTCCTGCGTTCGCAGATCAGCCCTCATTTTATTTTTAATATCCTGAACAGCGCCGTCGCTCAGGCGCGAACGCAGCCTTCGCAGGTAGAATCCACTCTGCTTAAGTTGTCCGGGCTCATGCGATATATGCTTTATGATACCGACGATACCAAGGTGATGGTGAAACAGGAACTCGAATATTTAGAGAGTTATGTTGAATTACAAAGATTGCGCTTTGGAGACGCTGTACAGATCGATTTTTCCCGGACCGCGTCTCTTTTCGGATATGCCATCGAGCCTATGTTGCTGATTCCCTTTGTGGAGAACGCGTTCAAGCATGGCCTTGGCAAGGTCGACAAGCCGCAGATCTTCATCAGTGTAGGC
>JAEUVR010000362.1 GCA_016786785.1 Chitinophagaceae bacterium | reverse complement strand
TTTTCCGACAGCGATTTTTCCAGTCGCAGATAGGCTTTGAATCCTTTTTTATAGGTTTCCCACATTGGTGAAGTTGCCTGCCGGTTTATTATGCTGTTTTTGATTAGATTGCAATTTCTTAAAAAAAGCGTTTACCAGAACAGTTTTCATGGAGAAGATCAACTTAAGGTTATTCAGGAAGAAGACCGCCAATAACAAGTCTGCCTTTAAGCGGTTTTTAACCCGGTTAGAAAAACAGCCTCCCCGCGGATTAGACAGGATAGCCGTTGAGGCAGACGCGCTTGTCTGGCAGGAAACAGATTGTCTTTCCTGCGCCAATTGCTGCAAGACCATGTCGCCAACTTACACTAAACAGGATATTGTGCGCATATCCGGTCATCTCGGAATGAGCGCGGAAGCGTTCAAGGAAAAATATTTATATAAGGATAGGATAGGGGACTGGCTGAATAAAAAAACGCCCTGCCAGTTTCTGAACCTGGAAGACAATAAATGCAGCATTTACCTCGTCAGGCCGCGGGATTGCGCCGGCTTTCCTCATCATACCCGCAGGAGGATGGTCGACTATATGCACGTTTTCAAACAAAATATTGAGTATTGTCCCGCTACCTATAAGCTGGTGGAAAAAATGAAGGAAAGGCTGCGCTAAGGGTATTGCTTCAGTCTTATTAGTCAATATGGGTCGCTGCTTATCAGAAACGCCGCTATTAATTTACTTCAAAATGGCGGAAACTATAAGAAAATGGACTTGTTCGATATCGGAGTAAATACTCTTAATCCTTATGGCGGATTAGGCGGAATACTTGGCAGCGCTGGAGTTAATTCACTTGTTGACTTTACGATTTTTGCAGATGGGCAGAAATTAAACCATCTCGGCAATGGGAAAAACATAGGTCAGGTAAGTTTGGATTTTGGTTTTGGCACATTCTCTAGTGGAGTGGGTGCCATTTTTGGATCCCATTCGGCTGCTGCAGTTTTTGTGGATATTGCTACTGGAAATGTCTCAGGTCAGACACAAGAAATTATCAAGGACTAAAATTTTCGACATCGATGGTTAATAAAAATACAAATAAAAAAAAATAATACTTCTAGCTTTTTTTGTAGGGATTTTCATCTATGGTGTTTATGAATTCTTCCAACGAAAAAGTATAGAAGAAAACGGAGTTTATTCTAAAGCTATCGTTCTTAGTTCTGAAGGTTATAAGGGAGGCCTCATGATAACTATTAACTATAAATATCGAGCAAAACAGTATGAAGCGACGATCGTTGCCGATTTGGGAAAGAGTGCAATCGGCCGACAGTACTTTATCCAATTTAAACCAGAAAACCCTAAAGCAATAGTCTTTCACAAAGATAAACCCGTTCCCGACTGCTTGACTAATGTTGAGGCTCCAAATGAGGGTTGGACGAAAATTCCTTTTTGCCCATAGTTTCTAACGAATAATAATTGGTGGCATTATAGGTGTTGCGGTTGATTATGGAACTCAGGTTGCTGGGAATTTAATACAGGGAAAATCTCTAGGTGACGCATTGACAAAGGTGGATGGTACTTCAATATTGATCTCTGCAGCGGCTGGGGCATTGACAAGCGGAGTCTCTGCTTTTATTCCCAAAGGCCCTATGCGACTGCTGTAGTAAGTACTGTAATCGATGCTGCAGAATCCGTTGCAAAGCAATACAATGAAACAGGAGAAGTATCATTAAAACAAACAACTGCGGATGTTGTTACAAATAAAGTAGCAGGAAAATTAACAGAGAATGTAAGTGCTATTTCTAGCAGTACGATCAAAACGACTGAAAAACAACTAAATCGTACCGAACGTGTTGCTGCGGGCGATCCGACAAGCAGCGGCAGGGCCGCTACCGTTAAAAAAATGGAGAATAAGCTAGCTGCACAGACCGGAACTAACCAAGCTGTGAAACAAGCCGTTTCTGGTACGGTTTCTAGTGCAATTCAAGGATTAACAAATGGGACGCAGGGCTCTAAAGGAATTCCGCCTCCTGTAAATTACAATGCCTCAGATAACACAAGGGTTAAAAAGCCGATTATTCCTTTAACTCAATAATTATATGAGATTAATTTTTTGGAGTGGGGTTATTATGCTAATTGGTTCAATTGCTTTGATAGTAAACAACTATAATGGCTTCAAAGTGGAACGAAGTGGAGTTTTAGTGAAAATGCGAATCAAAAAGCTGCCAAATTCTTGCTTAGGAACAAAAGTAAAACACTTTGTTACATTGAGCTATACAGGTGAAAACTACATTAAAATGATTGGAGGAAAGTTCTGTGATGAACATAATATAGGGGAGTTGATTGATATGAAATATTTGGAAGGTTCGCCTATAGTTTTGTTTCCCAAAGAATCGGTATTACGAAACCTTATTTCATTTGGGATATTAGGGTTATTGGGATTAGGAATGATTGTTTATCAATTAACAAAAAGTAAACGATGAGAATAACAATGCCCCTAAATGTCAAATAGTTTAAAATTATAATGACAGCGGCAATCTCACCCTGGATAAGATCAGCAAGAGCCGGTTACACATATACATCCTCTATCAGGAAAAACTCTTCAGGCTTGCCTTTTAATTTGGTGATGGACAATATATCAAACTGCACCCGTAAGGTAGAGGGATATAGGCTTAAAAAAGCCGCTGCGACTTTTTTAATATTAGCAAATTTTTTCCTGGTCACGCTTTCTTCCGGATGGCCAAAAGTCGCGCTATGACGGGTCTTGACCTCTATAAAATGAATGATCTTTTCTTCCACCGCAATGATATCCACTTCATAGCGCGAATATTTCCAGTTGCGCTGTAAGATGGTATATCCCTTGCGCTGAAAATAAGCTAAGGCCTGAAGTTCTCCTTCCTTACCCCTAATATTATGTAGCGCCATCCGTTGCTTTTTGTATTATTGCTGCATAAAAGGAAATCATGGACAATACTAATAAACTGTTTAGACTAAAAGGCCGCGTTCAACACTATGATTGGGGAGGTTTTTCTTTTTTACCTGAGCTGTTAATGCTTTCGAACCCGGATAAAAAACCCTTTGCTGAATATTGGCTGGGCGCGCATGAAAAATCTCCTTCGATAGTTGTGGAAGAAAACAAGGCCGATCAAAACCTCGACGTCTTTATCAACCAGGACCCTGAAAAAAGGCTGGGGGCGCAGGCATATCAACGTTTCGGCAGGCTGCCTTACCTGCTAAAGGTATTGGATGTAAGAGATATGTTGTCTATCCAGGTGCATCCAACCAAGCAGGCTGCGGAACAAAAGTTTGAAGAGGAAAACCATAAAGGCATTCCATTGAGCGCGGCGCACAGGAATTACAAAGACAATAACCATAAGCCGGAATTGCTTTCTCCGCTGGGAGATATGTTCCTGTTGCATGGATTTAAAGAGCCCGGATTATTGCGCAACGTTTTACAAAAGGAGCCGACATTGTCCTTTCTCCTCGATGATTTTAAGGAGGGCGATTACAGGAGCCTGTATGCGCGCGTGATGACCATGCCTCAGGAAGAAGTGAACGAGCGCCTGCGGCCCTTGCTGGACAGGATCGTGCCGATCTATCATGCCGGCAGTCTCACAAAAGACCAGGAGGTTTTTTGGGCTGCCAGGGCTGCAATAACTTTTAATAAGGGAAGCGATATCGATCGGGGCATCTATTCCATTTTTTTCTTTAACCTGGTGAAATTAACGGAAGGCGAAGCGCTTTTCCAGGATGCCGGCCTGCCGCATGCTTATCTCGAGGGGCAAACCGTTGAGATCATGGCGAATTCTGATAATGTGCTGAGAGGCGGGTTAACCCCTAAGCATGTAGACGTAAAGGAGCTGATGGAACATATTCGTTTTGTCGCTACGCGCCCGGATATTATCCGTCAGGATGTTTTACCTGGTCTTCCCGATGCTGTCGTTTCATTGCAGCGTGAAATGCCGGATGCGGCGATGGAACAGGTTTTTGTATCGCCGGCTCCCGATTTTCGACTCAGCCGTATCCATTTATATAAGGGCCAGTCATTTTCGGCGTCGGCGAATACCGCGGAGATCTATTTTGTTTATAAAGGGGAACTTTTGGCGACAGGAGAAGGCGGCGAGCTTTCGTTGCATCGCGGCGAAGCCCTGTTATCCCTTGCCGGAAACCCGCTCCGCCTGCTCGCTTCTTCGGAAGCGATTGTTTTCAGGGCCTCCGTTCCCTGAACGGCGAGGCCTGGCAATGCGGCGGTTGCAGGATTGCAGGATAAGGCTCAGCCTCGTAATACAAAGGATTAATAACAAATCTGCAGCGGCGAAAAACTAAAAAATCATCAATCGACTTTCAGCGTATCGGTGTGCAATAATTTGTTGGTCGCGTTTTTAATCTTAAGAATATAGTTTTTCGGCGGCAGGTACGCTTCGATTTTTTGTTTATTGGTTTGATCTAGCATGTAATTAAATACCGGGATGGCAGTACTATCGGCCGAGTAGTGCGCTGCATCATATATACTCAGCATAGAAGGACGTTTGTATTGGATGTCTATTGGTATTTCATACCTCGAAAACCCCATTAACCTGGAAAATGCATCATAAGTTAAGTTATTGGTCAGGTAAATATCCGCAAGCATTTTCTTTTTATTCGCAAGATTAACCGTGTCAATCAACCCCAAAAAATGATCATCCAGGGGCAGGTCAAATTGAGTTTGCTCTATGGTTAAAGGGTCTATATTGAATTGATTGCTGAACTCAGCAGCCATCCAATTCCGGGCTGATTCTTTTTCGCTGATATGCCCAAAGCCCGCCAGTATCAATACTTTTGCGTTCGGATCAGCTTTAAAGGTTGCGTTGTAAATATTTTTGGCCTGATCAAGATCTCTTTGTTCGGTAAAATAATCATATCCGAACACTTTATACCCGGTTTCAATCGCATGGTTTATCAAATTCGACATCGAAGGGGCCTTGGTATAAAATCCGCTCGAACTGATACAAAACTTTCTCGTGTTTAGGGAATCCTTGTTTTCCCATAAGGATTCCAACCCGAAATAGGTAAAGCCCTCCTGGTAGAGCCTGTCGATTAAAAGATGAACCAAAAACCTGTTATTGGGCTGGAAATGATTTTCATTGATCATTACTATCCGCTGATCCTTGCATTGTTTCACGATTTCGTTGATAACATCATTATCGTATAGCTTGATGTGTAACCCCCATCCATTTCTTTTTGCCATATAAGTTTTACCCTTCCACTGGCTCATTAGCGTATTAAGTTCTGAATTTGAATTATTGATACGCGAATAATATGTTGCCAATGCTTGTATATACAAATTTTCATCGCGCGGCTCCCTGTAGTTTTCTTTAGCCTCTATTAACTGCGTAAGCGGCAACAGGTAATTTACCGTGCTATCCTGGTTCAGAGCTCTTTCGTCTGCTAAAGAAAAAGGATCGGTAAAGCTTATTTCAGATTTAAAATCTTCTCCGGGTTTTATGGAAGTAAATATTCTGTCTGTGTATTCATACCTAAGATTGATGAATTCTTTCTTTGTTGAGGATGCCGCCATTACCAGGGTTCCTGCGTTGTTTATTGCTTTGAATTTGTAGAGCAATAGCCTGTCGTTCAGGGTATCCAATAGGGTACTGTCGGCGCGCAATGGATATTTGGCGATCTTTTTAATATTTTTTTGGGGAATAAAAAAAGTAAAATGCTCCAATGAGGGAGGGACTATTGTATAAAAATGCTCCAACAGGTATTTACGCCATTTTTGTAATTGAAACTGTTTCAACCTACTCCTAATGCTGTCCTTATTTTTTGTTTCCACATAATCGCCCCCGAACACATAGGATATCTTTAAAGAATCGTTTATGTAAAAGCTCTCGGCTTCCCGTAACATCCTTCCATATGACTGATAGACAGAGTGCGTTTTACATGCGCTAAAAAAAGCCAGGATAAAGCCGATGGCGACGATCCGTATCATAATGATATTATTTAGGCTTCGGAGATATTTGAGTCGTCTTAAATAAGGGCCTTGAAATGCTGATAAATGCACAGGCATTCGCGCCCTGCATTCGCTATTTCATTCTTTGCGGTTTTGCTTAACGGAAGATAACAAAGCCTTCATTGATTATCAACTATTTTTAATTATTCCGGCGATTAAGTTATTTTTGTATCATATTTGAAGTATTATGAAACAGTACGCATCTTTTATCCGGACATTGATATTGATGGTGATCATAGCGGCGCTATACAGGATCATTCCCAACCGCCAGCCGGGCTTTGCTCCGCAGATCGCTATGGCATTGTTTGCCGGAGCGGTGATCAGGGATAAAAAATGGGCGTTTGCCTTACCTATATTGTCGATGATGATCTCCGACCTATTGTATCATTTTTTGTATATCCAAGGGCTCACGGAGATCAGGGGTTTCTATTCAGGACAGGCGATAAACTATCTCCTGTTTGCCAGCATGACCGCGATCGGCTTTTTTATGAAGAAGATCAACATTAAAAATATTTTTATTTTCTCGCTGATAACGCCAACTGTTTATTTTATACTGTCTAATTTTTACGTTTGGATAACAGGAAGCGGATTTAACCGGCCTAAAACCTTCGAGGGACTGATGATGTGTTATGGCGACGCGCTTCCTTTTTTCCGCAACAGCGTTATTGCCACCGTATTGTTTAGCGCGATATTGTTTGGCGTATGGCGGCTGGCGATCAAAGATGCCAGGGGGGCCAACTGGTTATGGCTAAATAAATAGGCGCCTATTCATCGATATGTTTTGTCAAGCATTATTCTTTTCAAATTCCTCGTCTATTCCGAGGTCTTTTCCATCGGCCGCTGTTGTAGCTAAAATATCGCAACGATTATTGTAGGGGTTGTCGGCATGCCCTTTTACCCACTTAAAACGAACATGGTGCTTCTCCGCCAGCGCTGCATATTCCCTCCAGAGGTCTTTATTTTTCTTGCCTCCTTTAAAATCGGTAGCGATCCAGTTTTTCAGCCACCCCTCTTCTACGGCCCTGACCACATATTGGCTATCGGAGTACACGATCACAGACAGGCTTTCCTTGTTAAGCGTTTTCAAAGCTTCTATCACCGCCTTAAGCTCCATGCGGTTATTGGTCGTTTTCCGAAAGCCTCCGGAAATCTCTTTTGTGTGTGCGCCCCATTGGAGTATGGCGCCATATCCTCCCGGCCCCGGATTTCCTCGCGAGGAGCCGTCTGTATAGATGATCAGTTCTTTTTTGGAATTACTCAATGATACGCATTAAGGGGTTAGCGGTTGGATTCTTTGCGCAATACATCAAACCTGGATTACGCCGGTGTTGAATGGCGGGATGACGGGATTGTGATCGGCTGCGGCAATAGCCTGGGAGATCAGGCTTCTTGTTTCCGCAGGATCGATCAGTCCGTCTACCCACAGCCTTGCCGCTGCATAATAGGGAGAGGTTTGCTTTTCATATTTGGAGCGGATACCTTCCAGCAACTGTTCTTCTTCCGCCGTAGATACTTCTTTCCCCTGCGATTTCATGGAAGCCACCTGGATCTGCAACAGGGTTTTGGCGGCCTGATCGCCCCCCATTACGGCAATCTTTGCCGAAGGCCATCCGAAGATGAAGCGGGGGTCGTAGGCTTTGCCGCACATCGCATAGTTGCCAGCGCCGTAGGAATTGCCGAGGATAAAAGTGATTTTCGGAACGGTAGAATTGGCTACGGCATTCACCATTTTGGCGCCGTCTTTAATGAT
>JAEUVR010000323.1 GCA_016786785.1 Chitinophagaceae bacterium | reverse complement strand
GTCTCAATCCACTTATTGCAGAGTCTAAACTAAGACTCCGCATAGTCGCGACCTTCAATCCCTATCGCCAGCGACCGGATCCGAGAAGGCGCCTGTCTCAACATAAACGGACGGCTCATGCCGGCAACTATTCCGACGCGTTTAAAAAGCGCTTCCAAATATCTTTCTCCGACGCCGCTGCAATCGTCGCTTATAAAACAGTTTTAGAAAAACGCAAATAATCGGTTATTCTACATAGATAGTTATTGCAATGCATTCCTTCAAATCCGGCGTATTGCAAACTAAAACTATTATCAGACAGGCAAACCGCCGGTAATAAAAGATCTTGCGAAACAGTGGAACGCTTATCACAAATGGACCTGGAAATACAAACAGGCAAACCCTTATTTTCCTGCAAAGGATTTGAAACAGGGCAGGCGGAAAGACGTATTTCGGGTAGCGACTCGGTTTCGGCCTTAACGCTTTACGGGACAGCGGATAAAATTTCAAAACGGCTTATCTTCCCAGACCGTGGAAATAATACGTTTCATACGGATAATTAACGCATACGAATACTTGCCCCCTGAATAATAATTATCTTCGCATCAATTATGTACAGACTGCTGCGTAAAATACTGTTTTGTATTCCTCCCGAAGAGGCGCATTATTTTTCGATGGACAGCCTTACCGTGGCCGGCAAGCTGCCCTGGATCAAAAATATTTTTAGCTATCGTACGCCCGGCGGGGCCGGTTTACAAAAGGAAGCGTTCGGACTGCAATTCATTAACCCGGTAGGACTGGGCGCAGGCTTTGACAAGAATGCGCTATACCTGAGCGAGCTGGAAAAAATAGGGTTTGGGTTTATCGAGATCGGCACGGTAACGCCCCGGCCGCAGGCAGGAAACGATAAGCCCCGCCTGTTCAGGATCCCCGAACACCAGGCGCTGATTAACCGGATGGGATTCAACAACGACGGAGTGAAAGTGATCGGGGAAAGAGTGCGGACCTGGAAAAACAAAAAAAGGAACGCGTTAAAAAATAAAGAGACGGAACCGGGATCTTCAACAGCAGGTTCATTGATCATAGGAGGAAATATCGGCAAGAACAAAGACACTCCCAATGAAAATGCCTGGAAGGATTATGAAATATGCTTCCGGGAATTGTTCGATTGCGTAGACTATTTCGTGGTAAACGTCAGTTCGCCAAATACGCCTGGCCTTCGCGAATTACAGGAGAAGGATTCATTAAATAAGATCCTGTCGCATTTACAAACCATCAACCGGCAACAGGAAGCGCCCAAACCCCTGCTTCTGAAGATCGCGCCGGATCTTAGCCCCGACCAGGTCAACGATGTGCTCGACCTGGCCATGGAAATAAAGCTGGATGGATTAGTGGTCGCCAATACAACGATAAGCAGAGACTCTTTGCATAAGCTGTCGCCTGAGAAGATCAAAGAAATAGGTCCGGGCGGATTAAGCGGCAGGCCTTTAAAAGAAAGATCCACCGAGATGATAAAATACATTCATGAAAAAACAAGGGGGCAGATCCCGCTGATCGCTTCCGGGGGGATCTTTACCGCCGCCGACGCTATTGAAAAACTGGAAGCCGGCGCCACGCTGGTACAGGTATGGACCGGATTTATTTACCAGGGACCGGGAATCGTCAAAGATATCTGCCGGGGACTGGCAAAAAAACTCCAAAACTGATAAGCCCGGTCGCAGGCCTGGTCTCCCTCAATAAGATTAACGATACCCTGCATGCAAAACCGATAAGCTCGGTCGCCGCCTGTAAGTAGCGTCTTCCAAAAAATTATCAGTGGAACTTTATTTTCTTACAACGCCAGGCCTACAAAGGGGCCGATATAACTCACCTGGTCATATGCCTTAAATATAGCCGCCCTGACGCCCAGCGATAAACCTGAATTAGGCAAATAAAAAGCGTATTCTCCTGCGACATTGATTCCCGTTGTCCTTCCCTTCGCATCCTGGATAGGCCAGCTCATGCTTTTATCGGCGCCTTCTCCATGCGTTACCGGGTAAGAACGCCGGATATTATAAAAAGAAAAAGAATAGCCCAGGCCCAGCCTGACAACATGAACATCATTCTTAACGGGTAAAAAATAAATGCTCATATCCAGCGTAGTAGCCCTGGTGTATTCTTTCACCAATGGAGTGCGCGGGACGCCGGCCAGGTCTACCCGCTGCAGGCTGACGGCGCCGTCGAGATAATCATTGAGCGAACGGGAAAATTCGCCACGTATCGAATACCCGTTAAGCCCGGGAAAATCATGGGTATACCCTGCTCCGATGCGAAGCGTACCCAACCCCTCGTTAAACTCGTTACTAAACTGCGCCCTGCTAAACAAGACGAAAAAAAGCGGTAAAAAAACAAATATTCTCTTCATGGCGCGGATTTAATCATTTATATTTTTAACTATTTCTACGGTATCTATCGGCGACGTTTAGTCATTACCGTTTCATTTCATTTTTTAGCAGACAGGATTTGTAAATACAACGCCAGCAAGCAAACCGCTATCCTTCGCTTCTGTACCGCAGCCGGCAATAGTTTTGGCGCCGCAAGCAGGCCATACTCCGGGTCAGGTCAATGACCCAGACCGGTTCCCTACTTCACAATACCGCGGCAGCCCATGCTATCCGCCGTTTGCGATAGAGCTTGTTCAGCCATCCGTAAAAAAACAGGTAAAATTTGTCTATAAAAGATTGTTAATTAAGGAGATGCCGCTCTCTTGCCATGCTATTCCGCGGTATGAAACATCAAAATAGAAATAAAATTGCGTAACTCATAGCCCGGC
>JAEUVR010000309.1 GCA_016786785.1 Chitinophagaceae bacterium | reverse complement strand
AAGCTGGCCAACAGGATCAATGCGGAAGGGGTTTTACAGGTCAGAAGCCAGGCGCGCCGGACGCAATTGGGCAATAAGACGGAAGTGATAAGAAAAATGAATGAGCTGCTCCGGCAGGCATTGAAACAGGACAAAAAAAGGGTAGCCACCCAACCCAGCGTATTGGCGCGGACCAGGAGGCTGGAGTCAAAAAAGATACAATCAGCGCACAAACAAAACCGGCGTAAGATCAGGAATGCAGATTACTGATCCTGCCCACCCGCTTATAAAACAGCAACGGCGGACAGACCATGCCATAACGCTTAAACTACTACCCCGATCGACAGCCGATCTGCTTGTCGGATCATAAAAAACAGGATGGCCTTGAAATACCGATGGACCATAGCGCTTATTTTCTTTGCAGCGGCGGGTACGCTCCTGGTCAATGCCTGTAAGAAAACAGGGGGATCGGAATATCGAACCCATCCTGTTTCCTTTGTTGTTCCGGATGGTTTTCCCGACCCTGTTTACCGCTTTGAGGGCAACCCGCTGACCGAGGAAGGGTTCGCGCTGGGCAGGAAACTTTTTTACGACGGGCGGTTATCGAAAGACAATAACTTTCCCTGCGCTTCCTGCCATCAGCAATTCGCCGCTTTTTCCACCTTTGACCACCAGCTTAGTCATGGTTTTAATAACCAGTTCACCAAACGCAATGCGCCGGGATTGTTCAATATGGCCTGGCTGAAGGAAATGCATTGGGACGGCGGCATCAATCATATTGAAGTGCAGCCGCTGGCGCCGATCACCGCGCCCAATGAAATGGCCGAAGACATCGGCAATATCATCGCCAAGCTGGAGCAGGATAAAACTTACCGGGATATGTTCCGCCAGGCGTTCGGAGATGAAAACATTACCAGCCAGCGGATGCTGCTGGCCTTAACGCAGTTTGTCGCTTCGCTGGTCAGCGCCGATTCAAAATATGACCGTATGAAAAAAGGCAGGGCCGTTTTTAATGAATCGGAGAAGGAGGGTTACCGGATCTTCCAGGCCAGGTGCGCCTCCTGTCATACCGAGCCCTTGTTTACAGACCTCAGCTTCCGGAATACGGGGCTGGAATTGGATGGCTACCTGATGGATTATGGCAGGATGGGGATCACCAATAACCCCGCCGATTCGCTGAAATTTAAAGTGCCCTCTTTAAGAAATGTGGCCCTTACCGCGCCCTATGGCCATGACGGCCGTTTTACGGGACTCTCGCAGGCGATCGGTCATTATTCAGGCGGCATAGCGCCCAGCGCAACGCTGGACCCTTCGCTGGCCGGCGGGATCCCGCTTACCGATGTAGAGATTTTCTACCTGCGCGAATTCTTATTTACGCTCACCGACTCCTCCTTTATCCGGAATGAGCGATTCGCCGCGCCGGATTGATCTGCTTCATCGCACAAAAGCCAGCTATAACGTCCAAGAGCAAACGATTTGCGCAGGATTGATCTGCTTCCGTTGCGCGAAGGCGAGCTATTGTGTCCGGGAACAAACGATTCGCCGCGCCGGATTGATCCCGGTATACCGGTCAAGCTTGTACGATCGGCCGAAAAATTATTTTCTCCTTGCCTGCATGGCATCCAGCGAAGCGCGCAGCTTATTCAGTTCTGCCGACTGGCTTTCCTGGTCTTTTTTATTCTGAGCCAGCTTATCTTCAAAGCTTCTTATCTTTTTTTCATAATCGCTCTGGTCATCGCGCAGGTTCTTTAATTTCTTCTCCGCCTTTTGCACAAGATCCGACTGCTTCGAGATAGACACTTCCAGGTCATATGCTTCTACGACAGGCACCAGCTCGTTCAGGAATGATTTGGCTTCCTCCATCTTGTAGTTATCGCCCCCGTTCCTGGTAGCTACATTTTCGTTAGCGCGCCCTACGAGCAGATAGATCAGGGATATATCTTTATCCCGTCTTCCTTTTTTCTCAACCTTAACGTATAGGTCGGCCGTTTCAGAATCGTAAGAATTAAGCGTCGCGCCCTTATAAGCCTGGAAGCCTTTGGTACGCGTTTCTTTGACCCCTTTCTTCGCCATAAAGTCTTTGATCGCTCCTTCCACTATATCGGGCGTATAAGGAAGTTCAATAACCGCGGC
The DNA here is from genome assembly GCA_016786785.1 of Chitinophagaceae bacterium. Lineage (GTDB taxonomy): Bacteria > Bacteroidota > Bacteroidia > Chitinophagales > Chitinophagaceae > Flavitalea. The sequence goes on along the minus strand of JAEUVR010000309.1, from coordinate 27,220 downwards.
AGACTTATTATCTTTCTGGTACTCCACTGATCCCACGGTAGCCATAGGCTGACTGAATGCAGATAAATTTATTATTGCCGCTAAAACCCATAGAAGTATACTTTTTTTCATAATGTCCATTTTAAGATGAATGGTTTGGCAAAGATCAAAAAAATAGGCGGATAATGGATTCCTAATTTGTTAATATGACAATAGGAAGACGCCGTTTTAAGAACCCGTTCAACGATTCGCCGGCCGGCAAGCGCATAATCCGTACTTTTGAAAAAAGATTTTCATTTGAGCGGCATCAAGAAACTTGCAGGTCAGACGCTTTGGTACGGAGCGCCGAACATTCTCAGCCGCTTTCTAAGTTACGGACTATCGCTGCTGGGTTTCAGGATATTCGACCCCGCCGCTACCAGCGACCTCACCCAGGTATATGCGATCATTCCCTTTCTGAATATTTTGTTCACCTATGGGCTGGAAACCAGCTACTTCCGGTTTGCCCAACGAAAAAACCCGCAGACGCTCTATAATACGCTGAACATCTCGATTGTTATCACTACTATCCTGTTTACGGTTATCCTGTTCGTATTTAAGACGCCGGTCATGCAGTTCCTGGAGCTGGGCAACAAGCCCCTGTATATGACCTGGATGATCTGGATCGTTTTTTTTGATACGCTATCCGTGATCCCGCTGGCCAAACTAAGGCTGGACGAACGGCCCCGGAAATATGCGCTGATCAAGATGGGCGGCGTGGTATTCAACGTGCTGGTAGTCGTCTTTTTTCTTTTTGTGGCCAAGGACGCATACGAAAAGGAGCCTGCAAGCGTTTTGGGCGCACTCTACGATCCGGCTATAGGAGTGGGTTATTTTATCATCGCCAACCTGGCCGCCAGTATCGTTACGCTGCTGTTCCTCTATAAGGAGATCTCCGTATTTCGCCCGCTGTTCGACTTCAGGTTATGGAAAGAAATCATGTATTATTCCTACCCGCTGGTCATCGTCGGGTTCGGGGGGATGATCAACGAAATGCTAAGCAGGGTTATTTACAAGAAGGTGTTGCACAACGACCCTTTACAGGAGGAGCGTGAATTGGGCATTTTTGGCGCCAACTACAAGCTGGCCGTCCTGATCACCATATTCATCCAGATATTCCGGCTGGGCGCCGAACCTTTTTTCTTTAACCAATCCAAACGCGAGGACGCGCCCAAAACCTATGCGCGGGTCATGAAGTTTTTTGTGATCGCCTGCTGTTTCATGTTCCTCATCATTTCCTTATTCCTCGATTTCTGGCAACTGCTGATCGCCTCCAGGTTCAAAGAATATGCAGAAGGCATTCATATTGTTCCGGTACTGGCGATGGCTTCGGTTTTCCTGGGCATTTACTATAATCTCTCTATCTGGTACAAGCTCACCGACAAAAACATGACGGGCGCCTATATTACGCTTGCTGGCGCCGCTATCACCATTATCCTGAATATCTGGTGGATCCCTGTTTTCGGGTATACCGGATCGGCATGGGCCACTTTTGTTTGTTACGCCTTTATGATGGCGGTAAATTACCGGCTGGGCCAGAAATATTACCCGATACCCTATCCGAAGAAAAAGCTGCTGGCCTACCTGTCGACAGCCGCCCTGTGTTATCTCCTGCATGAGCTTATTGTGGGCATGATCGCTCCCGCATCGCCCTATTACGCCATTGTATATTACGGAAGCTCGGCGCTGTTCATCGGTTTGTTCACGCTGCTGGCGGTAAGAGTAGAAGCAAGGGAGCTGGCCGGTTTGCCGGTGATCGGAAAATATTTTAACCGCCAGGGCTAAGCCAGGAAGGGATTGTGCTTTTTTTCGTAGCCGATAGTCGTTTCCACGCCATGCCCCGAATACACGATGGTATCATCAGGCAGGGCAAACAGCTTGCCCCGGATGCTGTTGATCAGCGTATCATAATCGCCGCCGGGGAGATCGGTGCGGCCGATGCCTGAACGGAAAAGCGCGTCGCCCGATAACACAAAATGTTGCGCCTCGCAATAAAAGCTAAGACTGCCTGGCGAATGACCGGGAGTAAGCAGAACGGTTAAGTCATCGTCGCCGAGCGAAATACGATCGCCTTCCTTTAAAAACAGCAGGTCTCCATCATAGTTATCAAAAGGCAATCCCCAGCGTTCGCCGGATACCGGCGCCAACGCCAACATCTTTTCCTCCTCTTCATGCAATTGTAACGTTAGCCCATATTCATCCTGTATGAACTTATTGCCAAAAACATGATCGAGATGGCAATGGGTATTTAACAAAGATTTAGGGGACAACTTATGGGAACTCAGGAAATCGGTTAATTCTTTGCGTTCCGATGCGTCATAACAACCAGGATCAACAATGATACATTCGCCGCGTTCGTTATATACAAGATAGGTATTCTCCTGGATGGGATTAAATGTAAAAGACTTTATAATTAACATAGCCTGTTGGATTTGAAGGAAATTGAATTTCCCAGATAATACGGATTGTTATAACTTTAAAATTAATAAAGACCGGATATGCAATTCTATCAGATAAAGTTAAAGGGAAAAGCATTTTTAACCGCTTTTTCCTTCCTATTGTGCGGCATAGGAGCGATCTCCCAGGTGAATACGGTTGAGTTTGGAAAGAATAGGGTCCAGTTCCGGAAATTTAAATGGCAATATTATCAAACCGATAATTTTAATACTTATTTCTACCAGGATGGTCAAACCATCGCCAATTATGTTGCGCAGATTGCAGAAAAAGAACTTCCAAGCATTGAACAATTTGTAGAATACAGTCTTCAGCGGAGAGCGAATATCGCTATCTACAACAATTTTGACGAATTGCAGCAGTCCAATATCGGCCTGAACCTCGATTGGCAGACCACGGGCGGCATCACCAAGCTGGTGAACAATAAAATGATCGTTTACTTCGACGGCAACCATTCCAACCTGCGCAGACAGGTAAGGCAGGGCATCGCCAGGACGCTGGTGGACAATATATTGTTCGGCGACGATCTCGGCGAATTTGCCGCTAACCAGGCCTTGCTGGACCTGCCCAAATGGCTCACCGACGGGTATGTGGATTACGTTGCGGAAGACTGGAGCCCGGAGCTGGACGACCAGTTGAAATCCGCCCTGCTTTCAGGAGAATACAAAAATTTTTACCAGTTCGCTTATGAACAACCGTTGCTTGCCGGGCACGCTTTCTGGAACTATATCGCCGAAAAATACAAGAAAGAGAACGTAACCTATTTTCTTTATCTCGCCCGCGTGTACCGCAATCTCAACACCGCTTCCCAGCGGATATGCAAAAAGAAATTCAAGGAAGTGCTGCGCGAGTTCATGGCAGAGAACGAAGAGAAATACTACCTGGATATCCGGGGCCGACGCAACTTCCCCAAGGGAAGCATTTCTATCGTAGAGGAAGTAAAGCACAACAAAAACTTTATCCGGTTCACGCCCAATCCCGCGCCCCGCAGCCAGACCTATGCCGTAGTGGAGTATATCAAGGGAAAGTATTACGTGGTATTGTACGAGAACCTGGTCGACCGGAAAGTATTGCTGAAAACCGGCGTGAGAACCAATGAAAACGAGGTGAACCCCAGCTATCCGCTGTTGGCCTGGGACGGCAAGGGAACCCGGCTGGCCTGCGTTTACTGGGAGGCGGGAAAAGTGAAACTGTTCGTGTATGATATGGTGGCCCGCTTTAAAAGGGTTAAACAGGATATCACTCCTTTTGAACAGATACAGGACATGAAGTTCATGCTCAACGAAAAATCGCTTTTGCTGAGCGCCGTAAAGAACGGGCAATCCGATATCTTCATCTACCATATTGATAAGGATGATTTTGAACAGGTGACGAATGACTCGTACGCCGACCTGGACCCTAGTTTCGTGGCCTTCCCTAATAAAACAGGCATTATCTTTTCTTCCAATCGTCCCGACCCCTCTATAAAGGGCAGGGATACCGGCGTTCCGGTGAACCGGTTCAATATCTTCCTGGCCGACAACTATAACAAGTCCGAGTTCCGCCAGATCACCCGGCTCACCGACATGAAATTTTCCGATGCCCGCTACCCGATGCAATACAATACTTCTCATTTTACTTTCATCAGCGCGGAGAATGGCGTCGCAAACCGTTATGCAGGATTCTTTTCTACCGAAAGGGCCGGGCTGGATACCGTTTATGTGATCGGCGATAACTTCCTGCGCAATCCCGATCAGAGAGACCTGGATACCACGCTTCGCAACGCCGGGAAATCTGAACCCGATTCCGTTTTTGCCTTTTCCGTTACGCGCGATTCGGCATACGTATTCCCCATTACCAATTACCAGAGCGGCCTGCTGGAAACCAAGATCGCAGGCGATAACGGACAGGTGAGCGAAGTGCGGCAGGAAGGAAAAATGAAGTTCCTGTACAAACTGAAGGTAGACGAGACCGCATTGAACAGGAGAAACGTGAATCCAAAACCTACCGAATACCGGAAAAGAACGATAGCGGAATCGCAGAAAACAAAAGGCGAAGCCGTCAAATTCCAAAGTATTCTTCCTTTTGATACCGCGCGAAAAGCCAACGACGCATTTGAATCGGAGTTTGCGCCCGATACCAACAGCGTTTCTGTTTCCCAAAACCTGCTGGCGCAGGAAATACCTTCCATACTGATGCAGGCCAAACGCTTCGACTATAAGCTGAAATTTTCCGTGGATAACTTCACCAGCGCCTTTAACAACGATATCCTCGCTAACCGTTATGAGCCCTATACGGGAGCCTTGCCCATTACGCTGCAAAGCGGCGGCGCATTCAACGGCATGCTGAAAGCTTCCGTTTTTGACCTGTTCGAAGATATCCGCTTCACCGGCGCCGTCCGGTTGCCGCTGATCGGGGGGCTGGGAGCAGGAGCCGGCATCGGCGGGGGAACCAGCGTGTTCCTGCCCGTTAACCAATCCTTATTTGACGGAGGAGGAGAATGGTTCGCCAGGGCGGACTACCTGAAGAAAAGGATCGATTATTCGTTTATTTATTACCGTAAGACACAGATAGGCGGCGTCCGCGGCGTCAACAATACGAGCCAGGTATTTGAAGGAAAACAATACAGCAATTTGTTCCAGGCCGTTTTTAAATACCCCTTTGATCGCGTGAGAAGCCTTCGTTTATCGACCGGCATCCGCACCGACCGGGTGGTGGTAAGAGGCACGGAATTCAACAGCGCCACGTTAAAATCTCCCGACCTCAACAAACAGACTTTTGCGATATCCAGGCTGGAATATGTGCACGACAATACTATTCAGAAAGCTACCAATATCATGCACGGCCTGCGTTTTAAAGTATATACCGATATCAATGCGCAGATCAATAAGCCTTCTGCGGGCTTGCTGAAACCTGGTCGTTTTAATTTTAATCTCGGCGCCGACGCGCGGTACTATTATCCCATCTTCCGGAACTTCATCTGGGCGGGAAGAGCGGCGGCAGACTTTTCCTGGGGCAACCAAAAAATTGTGTATTACCTCGGCGGGGTAGACAGCTGGATGTTCCCGAAATACAATACCGAACCCCGGCCGAAGGACGAAAACTATGCTTTCCAGTCGCTGGCGGTAAACATGAGGGGATTCAGGCAGAACGTAGCCAACGGCAACAATGCAATCGTGCTGAACAGCGAGTTCCGGTTCCCCGTATTCGCTACGCTGTTCAATAAACCTATCAATAACGCCTTTCTGCGAAACTTCCAATTGATCCAGTTCATCGATCTCGGCAGCGCCTGGAACGGGACCTACAATAAACTGCAACGGCCTGTGCTTACCTATCCTCCCGGAGGAGGCGACGTGGTGGTAAACCTCAGGGCCGGAGGCATTGGCCCCTTTATCGGCGGGTATGGATTCGGCGTCAGAAGCACGCTGCTCGGGTATTTCCTGCGCCTCGATGCAGGATGGGAAATGAGGGGCGTGTTCAGGGGAAAACCATTATTGCATTTTGCAATGGGAGTGGACTTCTAAGCGTTTCTCTCTATGCTTAAAAAACTGCTCGTCAAGACCCGCAATAAATTGCGCGTGCCGCCAAGCGTTCCTGCCATATTTAAAAGATCAGCAGCCTGTTGCGTGACCGGCGCAAATGCCTAAGGGTTTGCGCTTATATCAGGAGCGCGTAAAAGATGTATCCGCGGTCATTGCCGGCCATGCAGAGACAACGAATGGCCGGGAGCGACATACAGAGATAAACATTTCGTATAATTAAGCGCTTACAGATACGTTATAGTTATAGTTATGGTTATGGCAATACAAACGCCAACGCCATAATATGCTTAATTTTGCCCAATGCGCTTACCTCTGCAAAAAGAACCGCAAAAAAATGCGCGTTCTTTGTCGGTTTATGTTTTGTGCTGCCTGTGCGTAACCTTGGTTCTTCTATCCGTTCCAGCGCAGTCGCAGGTTATTAAAGGCGTCGTTAAAGACAAATACAGCGATGAGACCATTCCTTTTGCCTCTCTTCAATTAAAAAATACCGGCGCGGGCAGGCTTACCGATTCTGCCGGAACCTTTAGCATTTACCTCAACGACCGGCTGGGAGATACGCTCGAAATAACCTATGTCGGCTACCAGGATTATCTGATCCCGGTCGACAGCGCCTTGCTCTCGCAGGAACAAAACGGCATCATCGAGTTGAACATATTACTGGAAAGGGGAAAGTATACCGAAGAAGTGGTGGTGAAAAGAAAAATAGACCGGGGACTGCTGATGTGGAAACGGATCGTTCGCCACAAGCCTTTTAACGACCGGTATCGTTTTAATAATTTTTCCTACGAGCTTTATAATAAGCTGGAGCTCGACATTAAAAACATTAATAAGGAAAGGATGCAGGAACTCCGCCTGCTTAAAAATTTTTCCTTCCTGTTCGATAATATCGACAGCGTAGAAGGCGCGTCCATCCTCCCGCTTTACCTCATGGAATCCTTATCAAATTATTATTACCAGAAATCGCCGTTAAAAAGAAGAGAGGTCATTAAAGCCAGCAAAACCCTGGGCTTAAACAATGAAAGCATCAGCAAGATGCTGGGAGGGATGGACCAGAACATCAATTTCTACAATAATTTTATTCCTGTTTTTGACAAACAGTTTATCAGCCCTATCAGCGACAATGGCGACGCCTACTATAAATACAAAGTAGCCGATAGCCAGTTTGTGGCGGGAAGAAGATTGATCCACCTGGTCTTTACGCCGCGCAGAAAGGGCGAAAACACTTTTGAGGGAGATTGCTGGGTGCACGACTCTACTTTTGCGATCCAGAAGATGAGCCTCCGGCTTTCGAAAGAAGCCAATATCAATTTCGTTAACCAGCTTAGCCTGATTCAGGAATACAAGCTCATCAATGATACGACCTGGTTTTTATCGAAAGATAAATTTGTAGCGGACGTGGCGCCCCTGGGCAACAAAAGCCTGTCTTTCATAGGAAGAAAGACCGCCACCTATAAAGATATCGTCGTGGATGATGAATCGGTCGTGAACGAATTAAGCAGGAACAAAATATTAGAAGAGGTCATACTGCCTCCGGATGCAAGCGGAAAAACAGACGAATACTGGTCGAAGGCGCGGCATGAAGCGCTTTCCAAAAACGAGGCCGCCGTTTACCAGATGGTCGACACCCTGCTTAGCCTGCCCGCTTACCGCAGGGCAAGGGAGAATGTTTATTTCCTTACCGTAGGATATAAGAATATCGGCAACTATGAAATAGGCCCCTGGTACAACTGGATCACGTATAATACGCTGGAAGGATACCGGGCCCGGTTCGACCTGGGCACCAATAAATACTTCAGCAAACAATGGTTCCTGCACGCTTATGGAGCGTATGGCTTCACCGACAGGGAATGGAAATACAAGATGGATGCGATGTATCTTTTTAACAAAAATCCCCGCTCCTATATTTCCGCATCGTACAAAAAGGATATTGATTACGGGCAGACCTACTACGACCAGATAAGCCAGGATAATATTTTCGCGCTGGCCATCCGCAAATCAGGCGTGAGCATGAAATTCCTGATGACGGATGAAAAGAAGATCGAAGGATATAAGGAATGGAAAAATGGTTTTTCGGCGCTGGCTACTGTCTCGCATAAGAGCTTTGATCCCTTGAGACAGCTTCCTCCTAAAATGCTTTTCACTCAAGACGACGAGCGACTGGCCACCGCGGAGGTCAGCATAAGGCTCCGCTATGCCTTACTGGAGAAATTCCTTGAAAGCGCTTTCAACAGGATCAGCCTGGGCAGCCCCTACCCGACGGCCGAGTTAAAATATACCAAGGGCGTCTCCGGCGTATTCAACAGTCGTTATAATTACTCCAAGCTCAGCATCGGCGTTTCTCATTACAAAAACATCTCTCCGTTCGGCAGCATATATTACAATGTTTTCGCAGGAAAAACATTTGGAACGCTGCCCTATATGTTGCTGGATATCGCCCCCGGCAACGAGATCTATTATTATAATAAGTATTCGTTTAACCTGATGAACAGGTATGAGTTCCTGCACGACAGGTATGCGGGCATAAACATGGAGCACAATATCGGCAACGGGATATTCGGATTTATTCCGGTGGTAAAAAAACTAAAGCTCCGGCAGTTCTATAGCGTAAGGGCTTTATGGGGAGGGCTCAGCGAAGCCAATCGTCAATACAATATGCCGCCAGGCGCGGAATACGGGTTTGAGACGCTGAATGGAAAAAACTACCTGGAGGTCGGAACGGGGATAGACAATATCTTAAAATTATTCCGCATAGATTTTATCTGGAGAGTATCGCCGCAGCCATTGCCGGAAGAACGATATAAGCGCTTCGGCGTATTCGGCAGTTTCCGGCTGGCCTTTTAAAAACTATCCATCGCACCGGGAATAACGACCGAAAATCGCATACTCATACTGAAACTAAGCTTCTAAATGCCATCCATCGCAGCCTGTATGACGGCGCAGGCCTTTCGTATTTCTTTCGACGAGATGGTCAGCGGCGGCGCTATCCGCATACAATGCGGAGCAAAAAGAAACCAATCGGTCAGCGCTCCGTGCGCAATACAATGGTCAATGATCTTTTTTGCGGTTGCCGCCGTATCAAATTCCACGGCGATCAGCAGGCCGGCCGAACGCAGCGCTACGATCCGGGGATGTTGCAGCAGCTGATGAAAGAGTTTTTCTTTTTTTGCGATCCTGGCCGGAAGATCTTTTTTCAACAACACCTTCATGGCGGCAAGGCCTGCCGCGCAGCATACGGGATGGCCGCCGAAAGTGGTAATATGCCCCAATACCGGGTTGACCGCCAATTTGCCCATAAGTTCCCTGCGGGCGATAAAAGCGCCCAATGGCATACCCCCGCCCAGCGCCTTGCCTAATAAAACAATATCCGGAACGACGGAATATTTTTCAAAGCCCCAGAGGGTTCCTGTTCTTCCAAAACCTGCCTGGATCTCATCCATGATCAGCAGGGCGCCGGTCTCGTCGCATTTTTTCCGCAGCGCATGCAGCCATTCCGGCGAAGGCGCATAGACGCCTCTCTCCGCCTGCACGGTTTCTATCAATACGCAGGCGGTGGAGCGATCAATTGCCTGCAGCGCGGCCGGGGTATTATAATCCATGCGCAGGATACCCGGTAGCAAGGGGCGGAAAGCATTACGCCAATACTCATCGCCAAGCAGGCTGAGCGCCCCCTGCGTGGAACCATGATAACTTTTATTAAAAGAAATGATCTGCGCGCGGCCGGTAGCTCTTTTGGCCAGCTTCATGGCGCCTTCCACGGCTTCCGCGCCGGAATTGGTAAAATAGACCATGTTCAGCGAAGGCGGCAGGTTGTCGGTCAGCAGCCTGGCATACTCCACCTGGGGCGTTTCAATCAATTCGCCATAAACAAGCGCATGCAGGTAATGATCCGCTTGTTTTTTGATCGCCCTGATCACCGAAGGATCGCCGTGACCAATATTGCACACGCTGACGCCGGCAATAAGGTCGAGGTACTCCTTACCTTTCCTGTCCCATAGCCGGCTTCCCTTCGCTTTTTTTATTTCGATGGCAAGAGGAGCGTCGGAGGTTTGGGCGACATGCTGAAAAAATAATCTGCGAGGGTCCATGATAAGATGCAAAGAAAACAACAAATCCACTAAGACTAATAAGATTTATGGATATTTGAAAAAACATATTAAAGATGGCCCTGATATTGCATGTAAATGGAACGTATCCCAGATTCGGCGAGAATAATTTTATCGCTCCCAATGCCTCCATCGTCGGCGATGTGGAAACGGGAAGCGATTGCAGTTTCTGGTTCAATGCCGTTGTAAGAGGAGACGTGAACAGCATCCGGATGGGCAATAAGGTGAACGTGCAGGATGGCGCCGTCATCCATTGCACCTATAAAAAAACAAAGACCGTTATCGGCAATAATGTTTCCATCGGGCATAATGCTATCGTTCATGGATGTACGATACACGACAATGCGCTGATCGGGATGGGCGCCATTGTGATGGACAATGCCGTGGTGGGCAGCCATTCCATTATCGCCGCCGGCGCGGTGGTGCTGGAAGGAACCCGGGTAGAGGAAGGCAGCATCTATGCGGGGGTCCCCGCCAAAAAGGTAAAGGATATCTCCGCGGAGCTGATCAGCGGGGAGATCGACCGGATAGCCAATAATTATGTGCAATATGCCGATTGGTTTCGCGACCAGGTTAGCAAATGAGCCGGGCCCGGCATAAAAACCAATTTCAGCATAGGATTTGCAAGGACTGATATAGGGAGCGCGAGACAAACGATCATATTCAGCCGGTTTAGCTGTCCGGTTGCCCGTCAATAAGGGATAAAAAAAGGGGGCCGGCTACCCGGCGCCCGCAATATTTACGCTACGCTAACGTTCTAAACATAGGAACCAGATGAAAACAATCCGAAACATATTGTTCGCCTCGGCTTTCCTGGCGATCATGTCGACAGGCTCGTCCTGTAAGGTCTGGAACAATGTTTTCGGACCCAAATACGGTTGCCCGGCTAATGGCAAGGCTTTTGGCGCAGAAAAGATACTGAGCGGCGAAAAACCGCCCAGGACGAAGAAGTTCAAGTCTTAATACAGAGAATGGCACAGCGGCCCCGAAGCGGCGAAAGATCGCCTGGCTCCTCCGGTAGGTACCGGTCATCAACAATCGAAATCAAGCTCATTTATAACCCCTAAATCCGTATGTATGAGTCTTACCCTAAGAACAGACTTCGGTTGTACCGAAGCGATCATTGACGACGATTGCGGTCTCAAACGTTTTTATGAAGTCGCCGAAATATTATCCGACGACCTTGAAATACAGTTCGTTCGTAAAGACGACGATTTTGACACCATCACCTGGGATTTTATTTTCAAGGGCCATACGCTGACCCTCCATTACAACATCTATACGGGCATCTCCGTCTATCCATGCAAATTCAGGGAAGCTCCCAGGAAGGAGAACGAGGCGGTAGTGGAATTAGCGGGTTTCCTCGAAAACAAATTATTTGTGCATTCCTCTAAAAGATTTCTTTCCTAAGCGCGCATTGGCATTGCCAGCTCGCTTTAATACCCTTTGGTTAAGGCTTAAAACGGCGTTCCTGCATTCAAAGCCGGGGCGCCGTTTTAATATTCTTTCTCGTTAATGGTCGCTGCTTTCAAAATATTTGTCGGACGGACGGCGGCGCCGTTTTAATATTCCTTCTCGTTAATGGTGTCGAGAATATTACAATAACTGATATACCGCTCAATATGTATCTGGCCCTCGTCGAGGGCTTTTTTTATGGCGCAACCCGGCTCATTGATATGGAGGCAGTTATTGAACTGGCAGTCGGAGATCAGTTTTCTCATCTCGGGATAATAATGCGATAATTCCTGCCGGCTGATGTCCACCATGCCAAACTCGCGCATGCCGGGCGTATCGATGATCCTGCCGCCGCCGGGCAGGTCGTGCATCTCCGCAAAGGTAGTGGTATGCAAGCCCTTGCCGCTCCAGCCGCTGACGTCCTGCGTCTTGAGCCGGAGCGAGGGAAAGACCGCATTGATAAAAGAAGATTTACCTACGCCCGAATGACCGCTCAGCAGGGTTGTCTTATCTTTCAGCAGGTCTTTCACCGCTTCAATCCCTTCCAGTTTTTCCACGCTCATGGTCAACACCGGGTAGCCGATACCGGTATAGATATCGGTCAGCTCTTTTAATTTTTCCTGTTCCTTTTTTCGATAGAGATCCGTTTTATTAAAAACAATCACAGGCGGAACATGATACGCTTCGGAAGTCGCAGCGAACCGGTCGATAAACCCCTGCGAGGTTCTCGGCTCCTTAAGCGTAACCATCATCAGGGCCTGGTCAATATTGGCCGCAATGATATGATGTTGTCTTTTATTTGCCGGCGACTGCCGGACAATATAGTTCCTTCGAGGGTATATCTCCGTGATGATGGCCGTATCCTCGAGCTCATTTTCCGGTTCAATGTTTACCTCGTCGCCTACGGCCAGGGGATTGGTAGACGTGATGCCGTCTATTTTAAAGATCCCCTTTATCCGCGAATGATAGACCTTCCCTTCCGGGGTTTTTGTTATATACCAGCTTCCGGTAGATTTATACACAACAGCTCTCATAAGGGCAATTTACATTAGAAAAACGAAGGAGCCTGCTAAGGGAACTTCCGCAATACCAGGTAACGCAACGCCATCTCCAGCGCCAGTAAGACGGCGGCAGCCAGACCGAAGGGGAAATATTTTTCGGAGAATCTTTTCAGCGTCATGATCTCAATGGTAGATTTTTCCAGCTTATCAATTTCCGAATAGATGCGCTGCAGGCCGTTATTGTCCCGGGCCCGGAAATAGCGGCCGCCCGTTTCCTCCGCGATATCCTTCAAAAGCGCCTCGTCGATGTTTACTTTCTGGCGCTGAAGGGCGGGCCTGCCCGATTCGGTTTGCCCTGGCGCAATGGCAAACCCATCTGTGCTCAGGCCGATCGTATATACTTTTATGCCTACGGATTTAGCTATTTCCTTTGCAGTAGAGGGGTCGATCAGGCCGCCCTGGTCTTCCCCGTCGGTCAGTAAGATAACCACCCTGCTTTTGGCCTTGCTTTCCTTCAGCCTTTCCACGCTGCTGGCCAACCCGTCGCCGATAGCGGTGCCGTCGGCAAGAAAGCCAGTTTGCGCGCCGTATATCTGCGCTTTCAGCGAGCTCCTGTCCATCGTTATCGGCGAAACGGTAAAACTTTCGCCGGCAAATATCACCAGCCCGATCCTGTCCGTAGGCCTTTTGTCTACAAACTCCGCCGCCACCTGTTTCATGGCCTCCAGCCGGTTCGGCTTAAAATCCTGCGCAAGCATGCTGCCGCTTACGTCCATACACAAAATAATATCCACTCCTTCGCCGCTGATGAACTGTTCGTCGTTCCTGGTCTGCGGCCTCGCCAGGACAATGACCAGGCATATTACGGTAAACAACCGAAGCGCAAAGGGCAGATGCCTGAAGATATTTTTCCAGGAGCGCATATCGCCGAATGAACGTATCGTTGACACGATTACAGCGCCCTGGCGGGAAGTGTTTTTGCGGACATACCAGCCGATCATCAACGGGATCAGCAGCAGTAGCATAAACGCCCAGGGATAAGCAAAATCGATATGTTTAAACCAGTTGTACAGCGCTGCTCATTAAAGTATTATCAAGTATTTCAATAGACGACCAGACGATCTCCAGGTTTTCCCTGTTCTCTTTTTCGCCGGGGCGATACTTCGCAAATTTTACCAGGTCGCATACCCTTAGCGACTGCGCCAGGGACCTGAAATTTTCTTCGGGCATCTTCAGCCTGGAGAGCTGAAAGATAAGCTCGTCGTTCGTTCTTTCCAGGGTAGAAAAGCCATGTCTTCTTAACATAAAAACCCTGAATATATCATTCAGTTTAGAATAATACGCTTTTTCTTCGCCTTCCTTCAGGATGTTTTTGCGGAGGGCATTGATGGCCTGCATCGCTTCTTCCAGGGGCGATAGCTCCGGCTTATCGCCGGCTTTCGCAGGCGGCTGCAATCTTTTTTTACGGCGAAGCAAATAGATCAGCAGCGCCAGGGCGATCAGCGCCACAAAGCCAACAGCCCAGGGAATATAGCGGGCATAGGGGTCGGCGGGCTCCAGGATATCTTTGATATCGCGGTAATCTTCGGAGGGATCAAAAGCGGTAAACGCAATATCTACCGTGAGCGCTTCAGAATAATAATGCTCCCCTGCCACCACTACTTCAAACGCGGGTATCTGCCAGCGACCCGAGTCAAAACTGGTAATGGAAAACAGCTGGGAGACTTTCCTGCGGTCTGTTTCATCCGTCGTATCTATCGCAAATTTCTCGAGGAACTGGAAATGAGGAAGGGAATCCGCTTCAAACCATACGATGGAATCCCCCGGCGGGGCGTAGGCTTCTACCGACAGCAGGATAGGCTCGCCGATCAGTATCCTGTCGCGGTCCACGCTCGCGCTGACGCGCACCTGCGCGATCAGCGGCGAAATAAAAAACAAGCCGATCCATAGAAGCGCAAGCCGTCTGCCGCCTTGTTGTATTCCATCGTGCCAGCTTAGGTCCATCATGCCCTTGTTATCATATTTTCATCTTTCATTATCGATATATAGCGATCATTGCCAACCCCTGCCCATCTTCCATTCATATCACCGGCCGCTTTGTGTTCAATCTGAACATTGCTCATTGCCAGCCCTGCTTATCTTCCATTGCCTTGTTATCCCTGCGGTAACCGCCAGGGACAATCTTATTCAATCCTCTGCAACCAGCGGGGCCGGCCAGCGGAAAACATATGCGAAGGGCGATACTGTCGCCCGCGCCCAGGATCAATTGCGACTGACAAAAAATTTCTGCAGGATCTTCACATAGTCGTCGTCCGTCCGGATATGCAGCAGGTCGCAGCCCGCTTTAAGAAAGATATTTTTACAACGTTCCGACCATAAAAAAAAGTTCTCCTGGTATTCCTGCCTCACCGCCGCATCGCCGGCGTCTATCCATCGCCTTGCTCCTGTTTCTGCATCTTCCACTGTGAGAAGTCCGACCGGCGGCAGTTGCATATCCATCTTGTCGTACGCTCTTATGCCGATCACATCGTGTTTCTTTCCCGCCACTTTCAAAGCCTCTTCAAAATTATCGTCTATAAAATCGCTTAAAACAAAGGCGATGCATCTCTGCCTGGTAGCGTTATTAAACCTGCGGAAAGCTTCTGCCAGGTTGGTGCCCTTTCCCTTCGAGCGGGCGGTCAGCAGTTCCCTGACAATATACAACACATGATCGCGCCCTTTTTTGGGAGCGATGGACTTCTCTATTTTATCGCTGAAAAAAATAGCGCCCACCTTATCATTATTGCTGATAGCAGAAAATGCCAGCACGGCGCCCACTTCGTTCACAATATCTTTTTTACGCGCATGGGTAGCGCCGAACAGCGAGCTGGCGCTGATATCTATCAGCAGCATTACGGTCAGCTCCCGCTCTTCTTCAAATACTTTACTGAACGGATGATTGAGCCGCGCAGAAACATTCCAATCGATAAACCGCGTATCATCGCCATGCTGGTATTCTCTCACCTCTTTGAACAACATGCCGCGACCCTTAAAAGCGCTATGGTATTCGCCGGTGAAGATATGCCTGGTAAGCTTTTTGCTTTTGATCTCAAGCTCCCTCACCTTTTTTAATATTTCTGCGGTAGTCATAAAATAGCTAAAAATTAAGCGGAGAATAAACGCGCGGACAGATTCGTGATAGGATCTAACGCGGTCAGGGAACCGGGATCGCCTTTAACACCTCGTCCACTATCTGTTCCACATCTACATTTTCCGCTTCGGCTTCATAGGAAAGACCGATGCGGTGACGAAGCACGTCTTTGCAAACGCTGCGCACATCTTCGGGGATCACGTATCCCCGCTTCAGCAGGAAGGCCTGCGCCTTGGCCGCCAAAGCCAGGCTGATGCTGGCTCTCGGGGAGCCGCCATAGCCGATCAGCAGCTTCAGCTTTTCCAGCCCGTATTTTTCGGGCGTTCGGGTGGCGAATACAATATCGAGGATATAGTTCTCTATTTTTTCATCCATATACACTTTTCTTACCAGCTCGCGGGCGGCGATCACTTCCTGTATGGACGCCACCGGTCGTATTTCGGGGGAGATAAGATCCATCACATTATGCCGCAGGATAAGCTGTTCCTCCTCCTTGCTGGGATAGCCTACGATCACCTTCATCAGGAACCTGTCCTGCTGGGCTTCCGGCAGGGGATAAGTGCCTTCCTGCTCCAAAGGATTTTGAGTGGCCAGCACCAGGAAGGGCTGATCCAGGGGGAAACTATTTTCGCCAATGGTTACCTGCCGCTCCTGCATTGCTTCCAGCAGGGCGCTCTGCACTTTTGCCGGGGCGCGGTTGATCTCGTCCGCCAGCACAAAATTCGCGAATATAGGCCCCTTCCGGACCATAAACTCATGCTTTTGCTGGTGGTAGATCATCGTCCCGATCACATCCGCCGGCAGGAGATCGGGCGTAAACTGGATACGGCTGAATTTGGCTTTCACCGTCTGTGAAAGCGATTTGATGGCCAGGGTCTTGGCCAGGCCGGGCGCGCCTTCCAGCAAGATATGCCCGTTGGTGAACAAACCGATCAGCAGCCGGTCAAGCATAGTATGCTGACCTACGATCACCCTTCCCACTTCGTCGCGGATCCTGTCGACAAACGCCCCCTGATGCCCGATCTTCTCATTCAGCTCCTTAATGTCGTTCGCGGTTAAAACCATAGTTATGAATTATCATGCAAAGTACGAACAAACCCTGTGCAAGATGTTTGCCAGCTTTACAAAAGATCAATCTAAAGAATGTCTTAACAGAAAAAATGCAATAAAATCGGGTATAGACAGTTATTACACATGGATAACCGCGGTTTCAGGTTCTTACGAGCCCTGGGCAGCCGTTATCCATTGTTAACCGTGCGCGCAAAAAATAGATAATACAGCGCGGCAAACGCTCAACCTATAAACGACCGACCATGAACAGGATGAAATATAGTTTACTGATAATCGTTGGACTGTCCGCCTTTATTTTCGCAAGCTGTAAGAAAGATGAAGCGCCTGCTCCGCTGAACAAAAGACAGTTGCTCACCGTCAGCGTATGGAAATATGATACCGCGGCCATCGATGCCAATAACGACGGCATAATGGACGCCCCGATCCCGGCAGACATGATAGAGGATTGCGCAAAAGACAATACCGTAACCTTTGCCTCCAATGGCACGGGTATTTCGGACGAAGGCGCGATGAAATGCGATAGCGAGGATCCGCAGTCTACCCCTTTTACCTGGACCCTGGGAGAAGATGAATCCACCATTACTTTTAACGGGAACCTGATCGCGGGAATAGACGGAACGTTCAAACTGATCGCTCTTACCGATTCGAAGATGGAGCTATCCAAGATGATCGAGATATTCCCCGGCTATAGCGTAAACGCCATACTCCGTTTGAAACATTAGTGTCCCCATCCCATAGTTTAACATTCCCGTTTCAGGAAAGGTATTTTGCCACGATAGGCATCCTTCTTCCCACGCCAAAAGCCTTGCTGCTGACGCGTATGATCGGGCAGAACTGGTTTCTCTTGTATTCATTGGTATTGACCAGCCGGATGATCCGGGCCACGAGCGCTTCGTCTATGCCCATGGCAATGATCTCTTTCGGCCCCTGCCTGCGTTCGATGTATTGGTACAATACCATATCCAGCAAGGAATAATCCGGGAGACTGTCGCTGTCTTTCTGACCCGGCCTCAATTCAGCGGAAGGAGGTTTCTCTATGATATGAGGCGGTATGATCTCTTTATGGCGATTGATGTACCTGGCCAACGCATACACCTGCATTTTATAGGTATCCCCCAATACGCTCAGGCCTCCTGCCATATCCCCATATAAGGTTCCATAACCCGTGGCCAGCTCGCTTTTATTCGATGTATTGAGAAGGATGTATCCAAACTTATTGGCGATCGCCATGAGCAGGTTTCCCCTCGACCGGCTCTGCAGGTTTTCTTCTGCAATGCCAAAGGGGAGCTCGTTAAAAACAGGTTTCAACGCGTTCAATAGCGTATTGTACACTTGCCGGATAGAAATAATATCGTAGGGATTGGAGAGGTTCCCGCTCAATTGCACGGCATCATTAACGGAATGATCGGTAGAATATTCCGAAGGCATCATTATCGCACGGACATTTTCGGGGCCAAGCGCTTCGCAGGCCAGGGCAATGGTTACCGCGCTGTCGATGCCTCCCGAAGAGCCGATGATCGCCTGCTCAAAACCCATCTTTTTAAAATAATCGGCAATGCCCAATAA
Organism: Chitinophagaceae bacterium; assembly: GCA_016786785.1. Classification (GTDB taxonomy): domain Bacteria; phylum Bacteroidota; class Bacteroidia; order Chitinophagales; family Chitinophagaceae; genus Flavitalea. The sequence continues at coordinate 8,901 of JAEUVR010000309.1, read as the reverse complement.
CAGGGCCTTATGGATGCGCGCAATATTGCTTTCTTCTATCATATAGCCGATGACCGCCGCCGGATCGCTCACCTTTGATACCCTTGTTTCCTTATCCGATGCTTCCGCGCGGGCGCCATCGGCGGGCAAGGGCTGCCGGTCGCCTGCTGCTGCAATAGCGTCTTCCAGATCGGTCAGCAAAAGGTCTTCTTCGAAATATTTCATTTCCTCCAGGATAGCGCCCTGATGATCCATCACGAGGCTGCCGCCGTCAAAAACGATTTCTGTTTGGGAGCCAACGGTATTACAATATACCAGGGGAAGCCCGTACCGAAGCGCATTGGCGCGGAGCACTTCTTTACGATCGTCGTCATGATCATAATCAAAAGGCGAAGCAGAGATATTGATCATGAGGTCGGGGCGCTGTTTGATCAGCTCGTCCATAGGCGTAGAACGGTAAAGGGGATTGTCGCCGAAATTCCAGAGATCTTCGCAAACGGTAAGCGCAATACGTTTTCCCTTAAACGAAATTACATTCCATTCATATGCCGGTTCAAAATACCGGTATTCATCAAAGACATCATAAGTAGGCAACAGGGTTTTATGCGCTATGCCCTGTACCCTGCCCTCGTAGAGCAGCCAGGCGGCATTGAACAGGTCTTTTCCTTCCTTTACGGGGTTGCGCGCAGGCGCGCCGACAATAACCCCGATGGTTGCCGTTTTTGCTTTCAGGCGATCGATCGCGGACTCGCACTGCTGTATAAAATCATTGAACTCCAGGAAATCCCGGGGCGGATAGCCGCAGATGCACAATTCAGAAAACACTACCAGATCGGCCCCGGAGGCCTGCGCCGCCGCTATTCCCTGCTCTATCTTCCTCAGGTTTTCCTCGAAATTGCCAATATGATAATTTTGCTGGGCTAACGCTATTTTCATGTAACAAATGTAAGCGGTATCGGGAATACGAAATATTTAACGCATACATTTATACCAATTCATCATAACCTCCGTTCAGTAGTCATGAAAAGATTAATAGCTCCCCTTTTGTGTATGCTTTTATTCGCCTGTAAGGATAAAAAAAGCCCTGATGTTTCCGGCATCAAAGTGGAGCTGAAAACCCTGCGTTTTGAGAAAGATTTTTTTGCCCTGGATACCAATAACCTCGCCGATGCCTTAGGGCAGCTGGCGGTAAAATACCCTAATTTTCTGCCCGACTATAACGAATATATCCTGGGGCTGCCGCCAGCAGCAGATAGCAGCTCCCGGATCGCGGAAGCCATTAAAAAATTCATCGTCGATTACCGGCCCGTCTATGACTCGGTAATGCATAGATTTCCTGAAACGGGGAAGATAGAACAGGAGATCATCAGGGGGTTGAAGCATGTTAAGTATTATTTCCCCTCCTACCAGCTGCCTTCTTCCCTGATCACTTTTATAGGCCCTATGGACGCCTATTTCGAAGGTTCCACGGCAGGGTATGGCGATGCGATCACCACGGATGCCCTGGCCATAGGGTTGCAGTTGCACCTGGGAAGCGATTTTTCCTTATATACCAGCGAAATGGGGCAGGCATTGTATCCTGCTTATATCTCCAGGAAATTTACGCCCGAGACCATCCCGGTGAACAGTATAAAAAACATCATAGACGATCTTTTTCCGGATCATAGCGCGGAAAAAAACCTGATCGAACAAATGATAGAAAAGGGCAAAAGAATATACCTGCTCGACCTGCTGATGCCGGGAACGCCGGACAGCCTAAAGATCGGGTACACCGACAACCAGTTGAAGGGTTGCCTGAAAAACGAAGGACTGATATGGAATTATTTTCTCCGGAACGGGCTGATCTATAACAACGATCCTTCCATCATTAAGAATTATATTGGCGACTCGCCCAATACGCCTGAATTTGGCGAAGGCGCGCCGGGATATATCGGGCTGTTCACCGGCTGGCAGATCGTAAAAAAATACATGGAAGAAAATCCCTCGCTACCGCTTACGGGCCTCATGCGGCTGGACCCCAAAAAAATATTCGAGGAAAGCAAGTACAGGCCGAGATGATCGGGGGCTGCGTTAGATCCGTCATTGATTCGCCGGCAGGAGCTGCGCCGCATAGGTACCGGGTTTTTTGCCCAGCGCCTTCATCATCCTGAAATGAGAGGCGATAGCCGCCGTCATGGTAGAGAAGCTATTGTACGGAAGTCCATGCTTTTCGCAGGTTTCCTGCACTATCCCGCTGATGTGGGGATAATGGATATGACTGATACGGGGAAACAGGTGATGCTCTACCTGGTAATTCAATCCGCCTACAAACCAGGAGATCAGTTGATGACGGGGAGCAAAATTACAGGTGGTCTTTACCTGGTGCACGGCCCATTCATTTTCGATCAGCTTGGGCTCTATCCCGGCCGACTCAAATTCGGCATGTTCCACCACGTGCGCCAGTTGGAAAGTGATCGCCAAAGTGAAGCCCAGCGCGATATGCATGCTGGCAAACCCGATGGCCCAGGCCTGCCATCCCACAAAGTATACCGGGATAAAAATATAAAACACCAGGTACAATATTTTGCTGAGCCAGAAAACCACATGTTCATTCCTGCTCATTTTCTGGAGAGGCGTAACATATACGCGTTGGGTAAAATACTTGGTGAAATCCATCAGGAATACCCAAAGAAAGGAAGAAAGCGCGTATACCAGTATCACATAGATATGCTGAAAACGATGGGCGGGGACCCATTGCTGGCTGGTGCACTGGCGCATCAGGGGGCTTTTGGCAATATCATCGTCCAGGCCGTCTACATTGGTATAGGTATGGTGAATGATATTGTGTTTGAATTTCCAGATAAAGGCATTGCCGCCCAGCATATTCAGGGTAAGGCCCAACAGGTCGTTCACCCATTTCCTGGAAGAATAGCTGCCATGACAGGCGTCGTGCATCACATTAAAACCAATGCTGGCCAGCGTAAGGCCCAGCAAACCGCTCAGGAGAATGCCGGCGAACGCCGACAGGTCTGCCAGCAGCAAAACCAGGTACAACGCCGAAGCGCTAATCGCCAATATGACGGTTTTGGTATAAAGGGCGAGGTTGCCGGTCTTCTTTATGCCGCGCTCTGTAAAATATTGATCAACCCCTTTTTTAAGATCGGCATAGAACGCCGTATTTTTTACAAAAGTTACTTTAGCCATAAGCAATGAATAGGCGGTAATGAAGGGTCTGTGTTTTGCCTTCGTCAGGAACGCTAAGAAATATGGTTTAGGAACAGGTTCTTGTACGGAAACAAGACAATGTAAACAATATAATTCAATCTGTATGGCTAAAACCGAAAAATTTAGGCGGGGATCTTTGCTTTCAGCAGGCTTCGGGCTTGCTGTATCTCCCGGATATCCTTAAAAGCGTCCTTGGGCACGAGGAAAAAGGAGCGGGCGTCAAAATAGAGATGAAAAAAATAGGGGCTCTCCACGAATTTATTAAACGATCTCCAGGGCCAGCTTTTGGATCCGCGCTCCGTTTGCAGGATGATCTGTTCTTCTTCGATCTGCATGATAAACCGATCCTTAAAGGTATGCGAACGTTTATAGATCGTTTGCGGCAGGATCCGCCAGATGACCAGCATCAGCAGGAACCAGAGTATCGAAAACAGCAGGAAGGAGATCGGCTGCACCTTATCAAAATACAGGAGCACGGCGGATGCTATAGCAAATACATTCACAAAAATGAGCAGGATCCTTATCTCGGGCCGGTTCAGGAAATGATACCTCAGCGCCTGGATAACCTGTTTTTTATCATATACAAACTCGATGGTCATGGCGCTAATGTAGGCACAAAAAAATCCACCCAAAAAAATGAGTGGATTTGAAATATAAACATACCGTCCAAGGTGCCATAGTAAGGGCTGCTCTGTTGTCAGCCGGTCGAACCGCTTAACTGCATCCCATGCTGTTGCCGCAGTTCAGGCATTTATAGCAGGTGCCGCTCCTGATGGTGATATGGCCGCAGGTATTACAGGCAGGAGCGTCGCTCTGCATACTTTTCGCAGCGGCATTTACGGCGTCGAGGCTTTTGGAGCCATCCATTCTTCCAGCGGCAGGCTTAGCCGCTTTGGCCGACTGGGGGTCCGGAATATTTTCTGCCGGTTTTTGTCCTTTCGGCAGTATCCGCACATCGCTTAATTCGGGCGACTGCGTATCATATTCCAGTGAAGTGGGGATATCATCCCACTCGTCAACGCCGGTATTCATCGCTTCCGGCCTGTCGAGCACATGCACCAGGTCATTTCTTCCCAGGTATTCATATGCCAGGGCGCGGAAAATAAAGTCAACAATGGAAGTAGCGCTCTTGATATTCGGGTGTTCTACCATGCCCGAGGGTTCAAAACGCGTAAAGACAAACTTCTCGACAAACTCTTCCAGCGGAACGCCGTACTGGAGGCCGATAGAAATGGCGATGGCAAAACAGTTCAGCATGCTGCGCATGGTAGCGCCTTCCTTGGCCATATCGATAAAGATCTCGCCTACGGTGCCATCGCTGTATTCGCCGGTGCGCAGGAAAAGCGCCTGGCCATTGATCTTTGCTTTCTGCGTAAAGCCGCGACGTTTCGCAGGAAGCGTACGACGTTCTACAATGGTGGCCAATTGCCGTTTCAGCTTGGTATCCGGGGAAGCCTGCACTCTTTTCTGCACTTCTTCCAGTAATTCCTGAACGGTCAGCTTGCCCAGGTCCACTATATTCGAAGCCTCTTCTATTTCGGGCAGCTCCGCCGCTTCGGACGCGGCTTTTGTATCTGTCGTCTTATTTTTCTTATCGCTCTTATTGCTCAGGGGTTGCGACAGCTTGGAACCGTCGCGGTATAATGCGCAGGCTTTGAGCCCCAGCTGCCAGCTCAACATATACGCGTCGGCAATCTCCTCTACTGAAGCCTCATTCGGGAGATTGATGGTTTTAGAGATCGCGCCGCTGATAAAGGGCTGGGCGGCGGCCATCATACGGATATGCCCATGCGCATGAATAAAACGCTCTCCTTTTGTTCCGCACTTGTTGGCGCAGTCAAACACGGGCAGGTGCTCGGGTTTAAGGTAGGGCGCGCCTTCTACGGTCATGGCGCCGCAGATATAGTCGTTGGCCTTCCCGATCTCTTCTTCTGAAAAGCCAAGCGCTTCCAGCAGGCTCCATTCAAAATTAAAATATTGTTCGGGGCCGAATCCCAGTCGCTGCAGGCACTCTTCGCCCAGCGTATAGACGTTGAATACAAATCCTATTTCAAATGCCGAGGCTACGGCTGCATCGAGCTTTTTGATCTCTTCGGCAATAAGTCCTTTTTCGCTCAGGCTCTGATGATTGATGAAAGGCGCGCCCGCAAAGGTTCCTGCGCCTACGGCATATTTAACGATCGCCTCAATTTCCTTTGCGGAATAACGAAGGTTCTTTAATGCGGCCGGAACGGATTGATTGATGATCTTGAAATAGCCGCCGCCGCTCAGCTTCTTGAATTTTACCAGGGCAAAATCGGGTTCTACGCCGGTGGTATCGCAATCCATGATAAGGCCGATGGTTCCGGTAGGCGCAATAACGGTGGTCTGCGCATTGCGGTATCCATATTCCTCGCCGAGCCTTACCGCGTCATCCCATGCTTTTGTAGCGGCAGACAATAAATAATCGGGGCAATACTTGGCCTTGATGCCAATGGGCTTGGTGGCCAGCGCCTCGTATTCATCGGCGTCATAAGCGGCCAGGCGATGATTGCGCATCACCCTGAGCATTGCTTCGCGGTTTTCCTCATACCTGGGGAAGGGGCCGAGTATCGACGCCAGTTCTGCCGAGGTCTTGTAGGCTGTTCCGGTCATGATCGCCGTAATGGCGCCCGCGATGCCGCGCGCTTCTTCGCTGTCATACGGAATGCCCATCACCATCAGCATAGAGCCAAGGTTGGCATATCCCAGTCCCAGGGTCCGGTAATCGTACGAAAGCTGCGCCACTTCTTTCGAAGGGAACTGAGCCATCAACACCGATATTTCCAATACCGCCGTCCACAGGCGGCTGGTATATTCAAAACCCTGCACGTCGAACTGGCTGCTGGATTCATCGAAGAACCGCCGCAGGTTTACAGAAGCCAGGTTACAGGCGGTGTTATCAAGGAACATGTATTCGCTGCAAGGGTTGGAGGCCCGGATGCGTCCACCGTTAGGGCAAGTATGCCACTCATTAATGGTGGTGTCGTATTGGGTACCCGGGTCTGCACAACGCCAAGCTGCATATGATATCTGATTCCAAACTTCTTTTGCGGGAAAGCGTTTCATCACGCTGCCATCCGATCTTGCCTTCAGTTCCCAGTCTTCGTTTTGCTGTAGTTTTTCAAAAAACTCATTAGGGATGCGAACGGAATTGTTGGAGTTCTGTCCGGAAACCGTTTTATACGCTTCCCCCTCATAATCGCTGGCATATCCTGCGGCGATCAGCGCGCCCACTTTTTTCTCTTCCTCCACTTTCCAGTTAATAAAGCTCATGATCTCGGGATGATCGAGATCGAGGCAAACCATTTTAGCGGCGCGGCGGGTGGTGCCTCCGCTCTTGATGGCGCCCGCTGCGCGGTCGCCGATCTTCAAAAAGCTCATCAATCCGCTGGAAGTGCCGCCCCCGCTGAGTTTCTCTCCTTCTCCCCTGATATTGGAAAAATTAGTTCCCACGCCGGAGCCGTATTTAAAGATGCGGGCTTCGCGCACCCAGAGATCCATGATGCCGCCGGCATTCACCAGGTCGTCTTCCACGCTCAGAATAAAGCAGGCATGCGGCTGGGGACGCTCATAAGCGGAAGTGGATCTTTTCAGCTTGCCGTCGGCGGGATCGACAAAATAATGTCCCTGCGGTTTTCCTTTGATGCCGTAGCTTTCATACAAACCGGTATTGAACCACTGGGGGCTATTGGGAACGCAGGCCTGGTTGAGGATGCTGTATACCAGCTCGTCGTAAAAAATACTGGCATCCGCCGCGGAAGCAAAATAATGGTATTTTTCTCCCCACACTTTCCAGCAATTCGCTAAGCGATGGGCTACCTGCTTCACCGAGGTCTCCCTTCCCAAAGTTCCATCGGGCTGGGGAACGCCGGCTTTACGAAAATATTTCTGCGCAAGGATATCTGTCGCGATCTGGCTCCACTGCTTAGGCGCCTCTACGTTGTTCATTTCAAAAACAACCTCTCCGCTGGGATTGCGAATAACAGAGCTGCGGTAATCGTATTCAAACTGATCAAAAACGCTGATTCCTTCCCTGGTAAAGCGACGGGTAAATCGCAGGCCTTTTGTATGGGGGCGGTTTTTTTCCATGGAAAAGAATTTGTTCGCTTCAGGGTTACTGCCGCGTGTTTTGTGAGAGAGCGAAAATATCTTTGTGTTTTCAATTTTCCAGCTTGTAAATATCAACAGGCTGTGGATAAACAAAGTGGAAAAAAAGCTTTTCCCCTATCCATATTGGATTAGCTCTTTTCGGCGTTCCCGATTACTTTTTTAATAACAAAAAATATTTGGTTAGGTTCGAAATTACCGATATGGGATGAGGCGGGGTATTTCTATGCAAACCCGAAAACTTTTTGCATTTTTGCACCGACCAATTGACAATGAATGACAAATAGCGTTTACCACTCTTTACTCAACAAAAAAGCCAGGGGCCAGAAATCGTTTGCCGTCCTGATCGATCCCGACAAGATCTCGCTGGAGGGGGCAGACAGGCTTGCCGCGCTGGCCCACGACGCCAAAGTGGATTATCTGTTTGTCGGCGGAAGCCTGGTCATCAGCAATCACCTCGATAAGGTAGTCCAGCAGATAAAAAAGAGCTGCGACATACCGGTTATCCTGTTCCCGGGGAGCCCTTCGCAGATATCCTGTTTTGCCGACGCGCTATTATATCTTTCGCTGATCTCCGGAAGAAATCCCGAATTACTGATCGGGCAGCATGTGATATCGGCGCCCGCGGTGAGGCAAAGCGGGCTGGAGATCCTGTCTACCGGCTATATGGTGGTCGACGGCGGAGCGCCCACCACGGTCTCTTATATCAGCAATGCGCTGCCCATCCCTGCCGATAAACAGGAGATTGCCATGTGCACCGCCATGGCGGGAGAAATGCTGGGAATGAAACTCATCTACTTAGACGCCGGCAGCGGCGCCAAAAGGCCGGTTTCCGAAGAGATGATCGCCTCGGTAGCCCGGCAGGTAAGCATTCCGCTGATCGTCGGCGGAGGAATCTCCGATCCCGAAAAAGCCTATCTCAACTGCAAGGCCGGGGCCGACCTGATCGTAGTAGGCAATGCCATTGAAAAGGATCCCCGCCTGATACTGGAAATGAGCGCGGCCATCCATATTGCTCCGGCCAATATCGCCTGACACAACGCCGGATATTTACCGCCCTGCTAATCGCCGCTCAACTGCGCTGTTGAACTAACAACCGATCGCAGACCCTTCCGAAGGCCAGGATGACCATCAACAGGATTTTACCCGATTTAAAGCCCGGGGTCAAAGGCGGGAGATCCAGGGTTGGGATGACGCTCATGCTCATATTTTAAAGCCGGCGTCAAAGGCCGGTTTCGGCGCGGAGCGCAACAGTTAACAAGATTTTATAGGTCCGGAAGGCAATTTGTGAAATAAAACTATGCAGCATCTAAAAAAAATAGTTTCTTTGCATAGTTAAACTTTTTATTCAAAGCACACTCTATTGTGAAATGCAAAAAAAACCTGCCCATATCATCGCTGCAGCCGCCTATCTGGTAGCTTCTCTGCGTAGGTTTTTCCCTGTACAGCCTTGTGCAGTTTTTTTTCTTCGCCCCGTCCCCGTCAGGGTGCGACGTTGATACAGATCCTTCATACCCGGCTATGATCAGCCCGGATATTGCAACAATATCCGCCAGGTAACCCGCCAGCTCATTGTACGCTTGTAATCGA